>JAFSCE010000019.1 GCA_017436915.1 Clostridia bacterium | reverse complement strand
TTGCAAACAACACGAGCGGTATTACAAATGTGAGGATAATCTCCATCACACACCCGAGGGAAACGAGGTCTTGGCAGAGCACGTTGCCAACGCTATCCTAAAGGAACTCGGTATATAAAAAACAAAAGCTGTGCAGGATAACCTGCGCAGCTTTTTGTTTGCCCTTCTTGCCGCTCGCTTACGCGATTTCCGAGGGCAGGATCATTTTGCCGTTGTTGTGACGGCTGCCGTCGTTACCGTTACCGTTTCACCTTTGATCAGTGTCAGCGGATCGGTGTGTGTTCCGTTTGCCAATAATTCCATATGCAAATGCGCTTCATCCAATACCTCGGCGGGGACAACCGAGATTACGCCGATCACGTCCCCTGCCTGCACGCTTTGGCCCTCTGCGATAGAGTCCGCAGTTACACCGCAGTAGCGCGTGACGAGGTTACCTTCGTGCTTAATTTCAACGACGTCGCCCCACAGCGCATCCTTGAAAATAGCGGTGATTTCCCCGTCTGCCGCCGCTTTCACCTTGTCGCCTTCTTTGGCGGCAAAGTCCACACCGTTATGCGTTACCCATTCTCCCAAAGTGTCGGAAAAATAATGATTTTTACTGAACGCGCGCAATACGCGGTTGGACACCGGGAATACGAACAAATCCTCCGGCTTCGTGCTTTCGGTGGTTGCGGTGGTCGTCGCGACGGTCGTGCGGTCATCCTTAATGTCGGTTGCGGGAATCACGACCTGCTGAACGGACGTAGTCGTTGATGTTTTAGACGTTTTAGTCGGATTGGTGCTTTGCGGTTCGTCGGTCGGCAGAGTACTGACAAAGGTGGTGACAGCAACCCCACAGATCGCGATCAAGCACAACGCGAGCGCGATATAAAAAACTTTTCCGCCGCTCTTCTTTTCGTCTTCGTTTTCAAATTCATCCGAATATTTCACGGTCATACCTCCTTGTTGCACCTTTATTCTTCACCGTCGGTGAGCGTTTATGCAACAACGGATTATTTTATTTTTCTGACCAATCCTGTATTGTTTTTGACCGTGTTTGCGGTATACTAACCTTAATTTGAAACGGGGAGTTTGGAAATATGCGAAAAACAAAAATCGTGTGCACGCTCGGTCCGGCAACCGCCGACAAAGACATCGTGCGCCAAATGATACAAAACGGTATGAACGTCGCGCGGATGAATTTTTCGCATAACACACACGAAGATCATCAGCGACGGATCGATATGATCAAGGAACTGCGCCGTGAACTCAACGAGCCGATCGCCATCTTGTTGGATACCAAAGGACCCGAGATCCGTCTGCGCAATTTTGAAGGCGGGGCTGCCACTCTTCAGGATGACGATGCGTTCACTTTGACCGCGCGCCCGATAGACGGCAACGAGCACATCGGCTCTATCACATACGATGCGTTGTACAAACAAGTCAAAACAGGCGATACAATCCTGATCGACGACGGTAAAATCCGCTTGACGGTGGAAACCGTGCAAGATACGGATATTCACTGCCGCGTGGTATACGGCGGTATCGTGCGCAATCACAAATCCATTAACGTGCCGCACGTTCGGCTTGGTATTCCCTATCTAAGTGATCAAGATAAAGCCGACCTGTTATTCGGCATTGAAAACGAAGTGGATTTTGTGGCGGCATCTTTCACCCGCAGTAAAGACGATCTGATCGCTTTGCGGAAATTCTTGGATTATCACGGTGGACATGCCATCGGGATTATTGCGAAAATCGAAAACAGCGAGGGCGTTGAAAATTTTGACGAGATCCTCGCCCACGCCGACGGTATCATGATCGCGCGCGGCGATATGGGTGTTGAAATCGAATACGAACGCCTGCCCGGTCTGCAAAAACGGTTTATCCACCGCTGTTATCAATCGGGTAAGATGGTGATTACCGCCACGCAAATGTTGGAATCCATGATTTCCGCTCCCACGCCCACGCGTGCCGAAATCACGGACGTGGCAAACGCCGTGTTTGACGGTACCTCGGCGGTCATGCTGTCGGGTGAAACGGCGGCGGGTGAGTATCCCGTTGAGGCGGTGAAGGTCATGGCAAAGATCGCCGAACAAGCCGAAACCGATGCGTTCGAAATGGGCGCGTACGAAGGGATCCGCTATGATCTTGACAGCGCCGACACCACCAACGCCGTATGTGACGCCGCTTGCACCACGGCGCGTGACATGAAAGCAAAAGCGATCTTAGCCCTGACAAAATACGGTCAGACCGCACGGCGCATGTCCAAATTTCGTCCCGCCGTTCCCATTGTGGCGGCAACGCCGGTGGAGCGGACGTTCCATCAACTATCCCTTTCGTGGGGTGTGTATCCCGTCTTGTCGCGGTATCAGAAAACGTCCGACGATCTGATGCGCCACGCCGTAGATTGTGCCAAGCAGATCGACGTGGTCGGGAACGGTGACCGTGTGGTCATCGTCGCGGGGATTCCGCTGGATACCGCGGGCAGTACCAACCTGCTGAAGGTCGAGATTGTCGGTAATAAACATTAATGCAAGACGCCCCTCCGAGAAAATCCTCGGAGGGGCGTTCGTTTGTTTATTGCGTGTCGATCGCGGTGACGGTGTATCCCGCATCGGTGACCGCTTTGGCAAGCACCTCGGCGGAGGTGGTGCCGGCATCAATAATCGCCTGCTTCTTATCGAGATCTACGGTGGCATGAACGCCCGGCAGGGCATTCAGCGTATCCTCGACTCGTTTACGGCAGTGCTGACACATCATGCCTTCTATCGTTAAGCGTACCATGGTTGTTCTCTCCTTTTTCAAAGTGGGTTTACTGCGGAAGCGGCGAAGCCGCAAGGCATTCGTAACGACAAACACGCTGCTCAAGCTCATCGCCGCCGCCCCGATCATAGGGCTCAGCCGCCATCCTAACAGCGGATAAAACACACCCGCCGCCAGCGGGATGCCCAAGCAGTTGTAGAAAAATGCCCAGAACAGGTTTTGACGGATATTGCGGATGACCGCGCGGCTCAGGCGGATCGCCGTCACCACGTCGCGCAGATCGTTTTTCATCAGCACGATATCGGCACTTTCCACCGCCACGTCCGTACCTGTACCGATCGCCATACCGACGTCGGCACGCACCAAAGCCGGTGCGTCGTTGATACCGTCACCGACCATTGCCACGGTTTGACCTGCGTCACGAATGCGCGCGATCACCGCTTCCTTATCTTGCGGCAATACCTCGGCAATCACTTCGTCCACACCGACGTCTGCGGCGACCGCCTCGGCGGTGCGTCGGTTATCACCGGTGAGCATTCGCACAGAGATCCCCAACCGTTTGAGTTTTGAGATCGCCTCACGGCTGGTTTCTTTGGGAAGATCCGCCGCCGCGATCACCCCGATCACCTTGCCGTTTTCGGCAACTATCAGCGGCGTTTTTCCTGCATCCGCCAAGCTGTCAAGTGCTTCTCGGACGGCAGCGGTATCTACTTCGTTTTCACGCATCAGCCGTTCGTTACCGGCATAGCAAGGCGTGCCCTCCAACTCTGCCGAAACACCGCGGCCGGGCAACGTCTCGAAAGCGGTCACAGGTGGCACTTCGATGCCGCGCGCGGATACCTCCGCCATGATCGCCGCCGACAACGGATGCTCACTGCGGTTCTCCAGCGCCGCGGCAACGCGCAGAAGCTCGTTTTCCGACACCGACAGCGGGAGGACGTCGGTAACGACGGGTTTTCCATTGGTGATCGTACCGGTCTTATCCAGCACAACGCAGTTGACGTGATGAGCGATCTCCAGTGCTTCGCCGGATTTGATCAAAATACCGTTCTTAGCGCCCTGCTCGGTGCCCACCATGACGGCAACCGGTGTCGCCAGCCCCAATGCACACGGGCAGGAAATGACCAGCACACAAATAGCGGAGGACAGCGCCTCTTCCGCGTTGCCGAAGAAGAGCCACACGATAGCGGTGACAAGCGCTATCAAAATCACGACGGGGACGAATACCGCGGCGATCTTATCCGCGGTTTTGGCGATCGGGGCTTTCCCTGCGCCTGCATCCTCTACCAAGCGAATGATCTGTGCAAGCGTGGTATCCTCCCCCACGCGCGTGGCGCGGAACTTAAAATAGCCGCTCTGATTAACGGTGGCACTGATGACCTGAGAGCCGACGTCCTTTTCAACCGGCACGCTCTCGCCCGTAATAGCGGATTCGTCCACCGCGGCACGGCCTTCGATCACCACACCGTCCACCGGTATCCTGCCACCGGAACGCACGATCACAATATCACCCGCCGACACCTGTTCCAACGGAATCGTGATCTCCAAACCGTCCCGCTCGACCACCGCCGTTTTGGGTGCAAGATCCATCAGCGCCTGCAGAGCTTGCGTCGTCTTATTTTTTGAGCGCGTTTCAAGAAATTTGCCGAGCGTAATCAGCGTTAGGATCATCGCGGCGGATTCAAAATACAAGTCCTCGTGATAGCGCACCACCAGTTCCGTATCCCCCACGGCGATGCCGTGCGCCATACGGTACAGTGCGAATACGCCGTACACCAATGCCGCGGTCGAGCCGACGGCAACCAGCGTATCCATGTTGGGTGCACGGCGGAAAAGCGACGGTACACCTTTTTCGTAATATGCGCGGTTGACGTACACGATCGGCAGGCACAGTAGCAACTGCGTCAGCGCGAACGCGACCGCGTTGGGATGCCCGCTCAAAAAAGCAGGCAACGGCAATCCCACCATGTGGCCCATGGAAAGGTACATCAGCGGAATTAAAAACGCAAAGGAGATCAGCAATCGCCGTTTCATTGCCGACAGTGTATCCGACGGCTGCTTGGTGTTTGCCGATTTCGGTGCCGCACCCATCGGTGCGGCGCCGTAGCCCGCGGCTTTGACAGCGTCCATGATCTGAGCGTCGGTCACCCGAGCGGGATCGTACGACACCGTCATACTGTTCGTCATTAGGTTGACCTGCGTTTCTTCCACACCGACAAGACGACTCACCGCCCCGTGCACGTGAGCAGAGCAGGCGGAACAGGTCATACCGGTGACGGAAAAGCGTTGTTTCATAAAGCAAAATCCTTTCGGTTAGTCATGGCTAATTGTCGGGCAAAAAGAGCGATGTCTTATCGCTCGATCAAACATACGGCGTGCGCCGCCATGCCTTCACCGCTGCCGGTAAAGCCGAGTCCTTCCTCGGTGGTGGCTTTGACGCTGACGGCATCCGTTGAAAGCCCGCAAGCATTTGCCAACTTTTCACGCATTTGTAAAATATAGGGTTTCAGTTTGGGGGCTTGAGCGAGTACCGTGGCATCGATATTGCACAGCGTATAGCCCGCGTCGCGCACCGCCGCGGCTACCAGTGACAACAGTTTTAAACTATCGGCGCCTTTGTACTGCGGGTCGGTATCCGGGAACATCCCGCCGATATCGCCCAGTGCCGCGGCGCCGAGCAGAGCATCCGCGACGGCGTGTGCCAACACGTCTGCATCCGAATGGCCGAGCAGCCCTTTTTCGTACGGGATCTCTACACCGCCGAGAATGAGTGGGCGGTCCGCTACCAAGCGGTGTACGTCATATCCGTGACCGATGCGAAAATTCATCGTAACAGCTCCTCTGCAAACGGCACGTCTTCCGGTGTCGTTACTTTGATATTGGTATAGCTCCCCTCCACCAGTTTGACCGGCTGACCGATCGCTTCGATCAGTTGGCAGTCGTCGGTGACATCGAGGCCGTGTGCGGCAGCGTGCTTAAAGGCGCGCTCGTACAACGATTTTTCGAAGATCTGCGGGGTTTGGATGTTCCACAGCGCGGCGCGGTCGGGGGTTTCGATCACCACGTCGTTCTCATCGGCGATCTTGACGGTGTCCTTAGTACGTACAGCAGCGGTTGCCGCGCCGTATTGCACCGCCCCTTGTATCACCCGCTCGATGATGACGGGAGTAACAAGCGGACGCGCACCATCGTGAATCGCCACGTATTCTGCGTGACAAGCATCCACGCCGTTTCGTACCGATTGCTGACGGATATTGCCACCGCACACGATGGCGGACAATTTGGTAATACCGTAGGTTTCGGCGATTTCCCGTAAGCGGGCGTGATACTCCTCTTGCGCGACCACCACGATCTCGCCGATTGCCGCACACTGTTCAAACGCCGCCAAAGTATGCGCGATCAACGGGCGGCCGTTTAAAGGGATAAATTGTTTGGGTGTACCCATGCGGGTGGAATTGCCTGCGGCGACAATCACCGCGGTTACCGACGGGGCCATCTGATCACACCTCTTTTACTTCTGTCACGGTGAGCTTACCATCCTTGACGCGAAAACGGATCTCCCACTTACCGTACGTCATACCGTATACGCGCTCGTCATCCCGCTGATACGAAGGACGAGGATCCTGCTCGAGCAGGGCAATAAGCGTTTTGCGCTTGTCCTCTTCAATGCGGCAAAGCAGCGCATCGGGAAAATCTACCGCGACCGCATACTCCCGCACGGCATCCGAAAAGCCGCCGATCGCATCGGGATGCGAGTCGGTATACGCGATGTAGGGCTTAATATCCCAAATGGGGGTGCCGTCCATCAGATCGGCTCCCTCTACCACCAACACCGTGCCGTACTTCTCCGTTTCTTCCACGCGCACCAATTTGACGGATGAAAGCCCAATGGCATTCGGGCGAAACGGCGAGCGCGTGGCAAACACGCCCATGCGGCGATTCCCGCCGAGACGCGGCGGACGAACAGTGGGACTGAACCCCTCCCGCACCGCTTCGGAAAACTGCCAAATGAGCCATAAATGCGAGTATTCTTCAATCCCGCGCAGAGCTTCTTTGTTGCGATAC
>JAFSCE010000018.1 GCA_017436915.1 Clostridia bacterium | reverse complement strand
CGCAGACGCGATGCTGCTCATCACCCCGTATTATAACAAAGCCACTCAAAAGGGCATGATCGAGTCCTTCCGCTTGGTGGCGGACGCTTCCACAAAGCCCTGCATTTTGTATAACGTTCCCGGCCGTACCGGTTGCAACCTGCTACCGGAATCGGTAGCAGAGCTCGCAAAGCACCCCAACATCGTCGCTATCAAAGAGGCCTGCGGCAACATTTCGCAGATCGCCAAAATCGCGGCACTGTGCGGTGACAATATCGATATTTATTCCGGCAACGACGATCAGATCGTTCCCATCATGTCGCTCGGCGGCAAGGGTGTTATCTCGGTATTGTCAAACATTGCCCCTGCCGAAACCGTCGCTATCTGTGAAAAATATTTGGCGGGCGACGTCAAAGGTGCCGCCGCCATGCAACTGGACTATCTGGAACTCATCGACGCGTTGTTCTGCGAAGTCAATCCCATTCCGGTCAAAGCTGCTGTGGCCGCCATGGGCTTTTGCAGTAACACCCTGCGTTTGCCGTTGACCCCCATGGAGTCGGCTCACGAGGAAACCCTGCTGGCGCTGATGCGCCGTCACGGTATCATTCAATAAGGGGGATTTACCATGAATATTGCGATCTACGGATACGGTAACCTTGGCCGCGGTGTGGAATGTGCCATTCGGCAAAACCCCGATATGGCGCTCGTCGGTGTGTTCACCCGGCGCGATCCCGCTACCGTCACCACCTTGTTTGAAACACCGGTATATGCGGCGGCGGACATCCTGAACTACAAAGATCAGATCGACGTGCTCATCATCTGCGGCGGCAGTGCCACTGACCTGCCGAACATGACACCCACACTCGCCGAACACTTTAACGTGATCGACAGTTACGATACGCACGCCACCATCCCCGCTCATTTTGCCAACACCGATAAAGCGGCAACGGCGGGCGGTCACGTGGCGCTCATCTCCTGCGGTTGGGATCCCGGCATGTTCTCGCTCAACCGTCTGTATGCTTCGGCAATATTGCCCGAGGGTAAGGACTATACGTTTTGGGGCAGAGGTGTCAGCCAAGGGCATTCCGATGCCATCCGCCGTATCCCCGGTGTAATCGATGCACGGCAATACACCGTGCCGATCGAAGAAAGCTTGGAAGCGGTGCGCAGCGGCAGTATGCCTACACTCACCACCCGTCAGAAACACCTGCGCGAATGCTACGTTGTGGTGGCAGACGGCGCAGACAAGACCGCTATCGAGCAACAAATCAAAACCATGCCGAACTATTTTGCGGATTACGATACCACCGTCACCTTTATTACGCAAGAAGAACTGAACCGCGACCACGGCGGTATTCCGCACGGCGGATTTGTCATCCGCACCGGCACCACCGGTGTTGATAACGCCCATACCCACACGATTGAATACAGCTTAAAGTTGGATTCCAATCCCGAATTCACCGCCAGTGTACTCGTCGCGTATGCACGCGCCGTTTGCCGCCTGGCAAAGCGTGGCACGGTGGGGTGTAAAACGGTGTTTGACATCGCCCCCGCTGATCTATCCCCGCTCTCCCCCGACGAGCTGCGGGCAACGATGCTATAAAGGAAGAAACCAAATGACTCGTGATTTGTTATGTGAAAACGTATCGGTAAGCGAAGACGGACAGCATCTGCTGTTTGCGGGACAGGATACCACCACACTCGCCGCACAATACGGCACTCCGCTGTACCTAATGGACGAGGACCGCATCCGCAACTGCTGCCGCGCGTATAAAACGGCGGTAGTTGCCGCTTTTGACGGCAACGCACAAGTGCTGTACGCCTCCAAGGCCTCCTCTTTCAAACGCATCTATGAGATCATGCGCGAAGAAGGCATGGGCGTGGATGTCGTTTCGGTCGGCGAAATGTATACCGCGCTCAAAGCGGGATTTCCGATGTCGCAGGCCTATTTTCATTCCAATAACAAGACCGATGCGGATATCGCCTTTGCGATGGAACACGGCATCGGCTATTTCGTTGTCGACAACGAAGAAGAGCTGTTCGCTATCGAACGCGAAGCCGCCGCACGCGGCATCCGTCAATCGGTGCTGCTGCGTATCACCCCCGGTATTGACCCGCACACGTTTGAGGCGGTGTCAACCGGCAAGGTAGATTCTAAATTCGGTTTCGCCATCGAAACCGGCGCCGCCGAAGACATTCTTCTCAAGGCGCTTGCTATGCCGCACGTTGACATAGCAGGGCTACATTGTCACGTCGGCTCGCAGGTGTTTGATGCCGAAGTATTCCTGCTCACTGCAGACGTCATGCTCACCTTCATTGCCGAGATGCAAACACGTCACGGCTTTACCACCAAACTGTTTGATATCGGCGGTGGTTTCGGCGTGCGGTATCTGCCGAGCGACCCCATACTGGATCTGCACGGTTGTATTGCCGAGATTGGCGATTTTATGAAAACAAAAGCCGCCGCGCTCGGTATTACCTTGCCGAAGATCTCGTTTGAGCCGGGCCGCAGCATCGTCGCGGATGCGGGTATGACACTCTATACCGTCGGCAATGTCAAATGCATCCCCGATTTTATCAATTACGTATCGGTGGACGGCGGCATGACCGATAACATTCGGTATGCGCTATACACCGCACCCTATACGCTGTTCCAGGCAAACGCCATGAATCACCCTCACGATATGACCTGCACGGTGGTGGGTCGTTGCTGTGAAAGTGGCGATATCATCCAGCCCGACGTCAAATTGCCCTCGAATATCGGGCGCGGCGATGTTGTCGCAGTGCTGACAACGGGTGCCTATCACTATTCCATGGCTTCCAACTACAATCGGCTGACCCGTCCACCCATCGTCATGCTCGCAAACGGTGAGTCGTACGTGGCGGTACGCCGCGAAACCATTGACGATCTTATCGCTTTGGATGTCGAATAATCCACAAAAGGAATCCCCCCCTCAGAGTGCTCTGAGGGGGGATGTTTTGCTTTATAACTCAATATTGATTTCATAACAGTCATCAACAAGTAGATAGTTAAGGTTATGCTTTTGCGCCAACCGGAGTGTTTCAGCATTATCTTTAAGGGTGCTTTCCATCGTACACCATTCGTCATCCAAACGATTTTCGATGACGTTTGCGAATTTCTTTATATCGGCAAAATTATTTTTGATATACGCCTCGCTCATGATAAGACAATAACACCGAATCATATCAAGATATTCTTTGTCAAACTCTTTCGCCCAATCAAACGGAATATAGCAGCCCTCTATTATTAAGTTCTGCTTGTTCTCAATGGCGGTTTTGATCATTTCCCGAACGATCGGCCATAAATACGCCGTCAATTCTTCATCGTCCATTGGCGTGAGTGACGTGTTACCACTTCGAATAAGCCCCATTTTCAAATGATCGATCGACAGATAGGGGTATTTGTATTTTTCGAGCAATCGTTGCGCAAGCGCCGTCTTCCCCGTATGGGACGCACCCATTATTAAAACAACCATACCATCACCCTTGCGATATCCTTTTCTTCGCGTTCTTATCTTTCATATACCACGGCAGATAAACCAAGACAAACAAGAGCGTAATGACCGACACCATAACCAACAAACGAAGTGCAAAATTAGGCGGCAGGATATCTAAAATGGAGGGTGTGTCTTCGGGTCGTGCCATGAATAAATAATTCGCGCCCGGGCCGATCAATCGGTTTGCGAAATAAGCGATTACCGCTAGCAAAGCGATGCCGATATATGCTTTAAAAAACGATTTTTTGTTCGGGCGCATGTTGTGTACAAAAACCATATAGAATATGGCAATATAGATAACGAGATGTTCTGCCCAAAACTGATAATACCGAAATCTTGTAGGCCCCGTAAAGGTTATCACCGTTGGGGTGATGAGGGCGAAAACCGAACCGGTAAGCGCCCAAAAATACGAGAGATCAAACAACGTTTGCGATTTGCCGATGACCATGTAACTTGCGAAAATCGCCACCCACCCGCAGACCGAAATCGGCAGATGGTCAACAGGATTAGGCCCAAGCGAAGGCATGGCAACAAGCCGCCAATAATAGGACATTTCGCTGATGATTAGGGTGAAAGCAAGGATATAACGAATAACGGTTTCATTTTTCATGTCTCTGATCTTCTCACGAAAGCGGTAAATTAAAAAAAGCATGCCCACAACAATTAGTATCGGCATGAAATGAGCAACTGTAAAGTTGACAAATTCCACACTTTCGCCTTTGCCGAAAAAGTAACTTAAAAATTCAAGCATATCTCACCCTCTCCTCTCTTTGCCATTATATCACACCCGACAAGGTCTGACAAGAAACAGAAAAATCCGCCCAAATTCCTTTGGACGGATCGTCTTACTCTATATCGATCTATGAAACGGCCGATGTGACGTCAAGAAACTGATTGGCCCCCGCTGCGATGGCAAACGATGACGCTGCCGAAAGTTCACTTCCGTCTTTTTGGAATGTGTAATTACCGGGGATGAGTGTATCGCCCGCAACCACTAAATACGAAAAATCGTTTGCCGGCGTGTACTCTTTGACCACCATACCGTCAGCATTTTTTAAAGTGTACGTGCTACCGCCTTGTTGACGATTGGCAAAACGAAACACCGCGTAGGTTTGATCGCCATCGGCAATATGATCGAGCATATTCCCCGTGGCCATTACGTTGCCGCCGTTAATATAAATCCCTTTGTCGGAATCAATGCCGGAATCCATGCTGAACGAACACGCCTGCGCCGTAACGTTGCCGCCGTTAATAACAAGCCATCCGTTCGAGTCGATTCCGTCACCCTCACCCATACCGCCGTCACAAAGGATCGTAACAGACCCACCGTTGATGGTCGTAACGGAAATGTTTTCTTCGTTTGTGTTGATACCATCATTACCGGAAGTGACGTTAATCGTGCCACCGTTGATGGTAAGGTGCCGTTCGCTGTTAAGCCCTTCGTTTTCGGCGTTAATATTTAGCACACCCGTCCCCTTGTTGCCGCCGTTTATCGTCATCGTTTGCTTTGAGTAAACCGCGCCGTCGTATTTGTGAAGCTTTTTGCTGTCAACGAGTTCTTTTCCCTCTTCGCTTAATTCGTAGGATTTGTAAATTTTCGCAACGTAAGAGCCATTAATAGTGTTTTCCGTTTCGTCGGCGATGATCACGTTCGCACCCGCATTTGTCGTGTCTACGTCTTTTGTGGCGGCGTCTTCATCGTTGCTGTCACATTCATAAACGTTATAAAAAATAATACCGGGTGCCACCGTGCACGTGATATCCACACCGTTAAGAACGAGCGTGACCACAGCATTCGGATCGGTTTTAGCATCTTTACCAAGATCGACGGCGATTTGCCCCAACGCCAGTTCGCCATTCAAAACGTACCGCCCTGCTTTTGTGATATGAACGACGGTATGGGCATCTGCCTCGCTTTGCTCGTGTTCGTCTTGTTTTTTGCCTTCACCGTACGTAAACCCTTGCCCTGCAAGATAAAACACAATGTCGTTCGCCGCATACACCGCCGCGCTACGATCACGCGCAATCGCTTTTCCGTCAACCGTAACAACGTTATCATCAAACGTGATATGCGTTTCCTCAGATTGTTTTTCAGTAAAGGTGCACGCCGAAAGCAACAGCGCCATAACGATCAAAAACGCCACGATCTTTTTCATATCACATCACGCTTTCATCAAGTTGTTAACTATAGTATATCACAACGCATCCAAAAAGAAAAAGAATTTACATAAAAAGCACCGTCCAAGAATTTCGGGCGGTGCTTTTTGCCGTATAAGGTTAATTACTTAGATTCTCTGATTGCAGTCTAAACTGCAGCACACCTCATTTTATTTGTCCGACAAAATTGTTTTTTCGTTGTTAAGCGTCTGCAAACGGAATTCAAATTCTCTTTTTTCCTTTTGAACGATCGAATCCAAAATAGTCCCGCAAAAGAACGCGACAATAGCGGAAAGGACGGTAAACCCGCAAATAACGAGCGTGGGGATTCGTTCGACCAGTCCCGTTTTAAGGAACGGCACGAACACCAGCGGAATAAACACGGCTGCCGATAACAATATCAGCAAAAGTGCGATAACCGAGAAAAAGTAGAACGGCCGATACAATTTCCAAAGGCGAATAATAGTAAAGAGAACCTTGATACCATCCGAAACCGTGTTCAATTTCGACTCGCTTCCTTCGGGACGATCTTGATACTGTATGACAAACTCTTCAATATGCATGTTTTTATCCAAAGCATGCGCGGTCATTTCTGTTTCAATTTCAAAACCGCGCGATAACACGGGGAAAGATTTTGCAAACTCGTAGCTAAACCCTCTGTAACCGGTCATAATGTCTTTAACCTTGCCCTTGAAAACGTGGTTGACACCGAAACGAACAATCTTATTGCCCAAATTATGGAAAGGCCGCTTGTTTTCGGTGAAATATGTCGACGACAATCTGTCGCCGACAACCATGTCGGCATTTTTCAGTAAAACCAGGTCAGCTATTTCGCGCGCGGCAGATGCCGGGTAGGTATCGTCACCGTCGACCATGATGTAACACTGTGCCTGAATCTCACGGAACATGCGGCGGACAACGGTTCCTTTCCCTTGCTTCCACTCGTTGCGAACGACTGCACCGGCTTTTTCCGCCAACTCAGCCGTTCTGTCTTTGGAGTTGTTATTATACACATAAATAACCGCTTCCGGAAGTGCTTCTCGAAAATCGCGCACTACCTTTTCAATAGTTTTCTCCTCGTTGTAACAGGGAATTAAGACAGCAATTTTATCCATTTTGCGTTCCCCCATTTTTACGATTAAATGTGTGAATTCCGACAGTAATTAAAAACGGCATTGTCATAAACATGAAATATACATACCGAAACTCTGAAAAAACCGGCGTGGCTACTAACAACGTTGCCACCACCATTAACAGAGGTATGGTGATCAGCCACTCTTCACGTTTCCTCAAGAACAGCACGATGCCAAACGCCGTTAATATCCAGACGCAAAAACCAATGCTAATGAACGGTTGTGCTAAGACGTTCTCGTTCATTTTCTTGTTTAAGTTTAAGAAAAACTCATTCGTCGGATTATAAAGCGGCTTCTTTTCAATCCCCAAAACGTCGTTTGCTTCTCTGTAGGGCGTCACCCAATATTTGTACCCCGAATTATAATACCCTTTTGTTTGGTCAACCCACGCCGCAACATAACTTGTCGGATTGTCCAATCCTATACGCACCCACAATTTGAGGTACTCCATTTTGTTTTCTGCTAAATAGTTCTGGTCTTTACTTCGGATTTCGTTTTTAATAGGATCCGATAAATAATCCAGATATAAATCCTTTACCTCGTTTACATCCATGATCTTATCGAGCGCCTTATAATCTTCATCCGAAATATACCCGTCGTCAACAATCACCCTTGCGACTTGTTGCACCGGGATCGACAACGACTCCACAAAATCCGGTTGCTCTATTCCCAACATCGAAATCACCGGAGAACGCATGACCCACGATACCACCACGGCCGCCGCAAGGATCAGCACGGTTTTCATGCGTTTTTTTCGCATGAAAACAAAAAACAGAACCAAAGATGCCAGCATTGCAAGCCAAGCATTGGAACGCCATACACAGAATAACACCGAAGAAAGAAATAACGATATCCCATTAAAGGTCCGGTTCCCGACAGCGTTTACCGTCCGGAAGAAAAAGACGGCGAAAAGGAGTGTCGCCATTGCAAACCAAATGTCTTTCCACATGCAGACGCTGTAAACGATATGGTACGGCAAGATCGCAAAGGGTAAACCGCACAAGAACACGTATCGTTTTTTTACGCCCGCTGTGTAAAGCGTCATTAAGGAAAACGAGATGGTCGCCGAAAACACTAACAATTGACAAACGCTGTACAGTGCCACCGCACTGTTAATGTTACCAAACAATCGCAACCCGACAGACAAAAGAACTTTAACAATCACGGTATGCCAAAACGGGTGGTGATTGGACGTTATGGTGCTCAACGCTTGACTCACTTGATTAAAGCTGTCTCCCGTGAGCATACCGGGATACGCACAGTAAAACAGGTATATCAGATAAATCGCCGATAAGATGACAAACGGCACCAAAAACACGACCACCGGTTTATAAACCGGCTTTTTTTCGGTTTTTGCCTCGATTTTTGGCAGACGCCGTAAAAGCAACAGCAAGACGTTTTGTGCCACGATAACTCCGGCTATAAAAGCAACAAGCAACTTTACTATATTTTCGCGCACCGGCAAGAACAACGCATAGTTCGCTAAAACGACAAACGCCGAAAACAAGCAGGAAAAGGCAATGGTTACGCCATAAACAAGCTTACCTTCTTTTTGTTTATGCGTTCGGTTATAGACAAAAGCGAGCGCGGCCGCCATACCACAGATCACGTATATTGAAAAGTAGGAATTCGTGTTTAACAGTAACAACGGCCAAAGAACGATACATAAAAGCGAAAAAAATCCAAGAACATAATTCGATTTGGCTGCTAAGTAAACCTGTTTTATACACTCGCGCACTCTTACCATCATGCACTTTTCTCCTAACCGTTGATTTGTTTTATAATTATGCCACGTTTCCGTTGCTTTTAGCATAAAAAGTCCCCGCCGAGTACTCGGCGGGGATTCGTTTTGCTTTATATTTGATAACCACTTGTGGTGCAATACGCAAAAAAGGGAAATTATTCAGAAAACTTAACGGCTGTTCCGTACACAATTACCTCTGCAGCACCCTGCATAACGGCAGAAGATGCATAGCGGATATTAATGACTGCGTCTGCGCCTAAACTTTCCGCTTCTGCAACCATTCGTTTTGTTGCAAGCGCACGTGCCTCATTCATCATTTCATTATATGCTTTGAGTTCTCCGCCTACCAAAGTTTTAAAACTTTGCGCTATATCTTTGCCGATGTTTTTCGATTGAATGGTGCTTCCCTTTACAAGAGATATGGTTTCCAGTTCTTTTCCACTAATGTAATCAGTATTTACTAATATCATCTTCTTCACCTTTCTTTATTTCACGTATTCTTTCTATGCAAACATAAATCATAATTCCCGAAAAAACAAGCGGGATAATGCCCAAAACATATTTCCAAAAACCACCAAGAAGAGAAATCAAAAATCCAAAATACGCAATATAATATAGTATCATCATAACCGTAATGATAATCGGGGCAATCATTTTCTTTTTGTGTGAATTCAACCTTTGCACCACCATCAGTTTTTATTCGATTTATTATATCATATATTAACCATAAGTACAATATGTTTAAAAAAATCCCTCTGCCGATTACTCGGCAGAGGGATAATTTTACTCTATAAATCTAATTACTTAGATTCCTTGATGGCCGCCTGTGGTGCTATCAGCAAAAGAGGGAGATTAAATGAATCTTTAAGAAGCCGCTTGTGCAACATTTGAAAACTGGTTTCCACCCTTTGTAATTGTAAATGTGATTGAGGATTCTCCGCTTGGTATCATATTTCCACCCATCATTCCGCCTTCGTTATCTGGCGGTGTCATACCTTCTGGCATTTCTCCGTTGGGCATTTCGGGTCTTTCACCTTGTGGGAATTCTCCGTTCGG
>JAFSCE010000017.1 GCA_017436915.1 Clostridia bacterium | reverse complement strand
TACGTTTCGCCGAACGGAAACGACGATAATGAGGGTACTTCGCCGGAAACAGCTTGGAAAACGACCGAAGGCGTGGTTATCAACGGCTATCTCTTGGAACCGGGTGATGCCGTGCTGTTTGAACGCGGCCACGTGTATCGCCGTACAACAGCACTCAATCTTAAAAGCGGCGTGACCTACGGCGCTTACGGCACGGGCGAAAAACCCGCTTTATATGGCTCTTTAGCAAACTATGCCCAAAGCGAGTGGAGCCAAAGCGACGTTGCCAACGTCTGGACGCTGTCCTTGCCCACGGAAGAAGCGGGGATCACCGTGTTTGACCATGGCGTAGCTGTCGGCACTCCGAAATATGACGGCGTCAAGGAACTTACCGAAAACGGTGATTTTTACCACGATTTTGAAAACGGCATTTTCTATCTGTTTCTGGACAAAGGAAATCCTGCCGACGTGTATACCGATATTGAAATCGGTACGCGGGGAAGCATCCTGTCGACTCAAAAAAATCCAACCGATATAACCGTTGATAATTTGACACTCAAGTATGCCGGCTTGTATGCATTCATTGCAGGCGAGGGGTCGAAAAATATCCGTATCACCAACTGCGAGTTCGGTTGGGCAGGTGGTTGCCGATACAGTGATTCCGAAGTGGGGCTCGGCAACGCCATTTCGTTCTGGCAAGACACCGAAAACGCCTTGGTGGAAAATTGCTGGATCTACCAGTGTTACGATGCGGGTATTACCCCGCAGGGGGTAACGGGAGCCAATACGTACAAGGATTTGGTGTTCCGCGGCAATTTGATTGAATTTTGCAATTATTCCATTGAATTTTTTGATCGTACAAGTGACTCCAAGTGGGACGGCCTTGTAATCGAGGATAACATCATGCGCTTTTCGGGTTACGGTTTTATGCCCGCAAGCAAACGGCCTGACAGTCAGATCGGTGTCGCGCACCTGCTCGGCTGGCGCTGGAACTACAAAGAGTTGCCCGGAAGCGGTGTGACCATCCGCAACAATATTTTTGATTGTTCCGCCCGCAATTTGGTCTTTTGGTCCGGCAAGGTCTATGACAGCGGCTTGACCATTTCGGGGAACAGCTTCTATCAAAAGGCGAACGACGACGGAAAAGCCATGTACGTTTCGAACGGTGAACAAACCTTTGCTAAGAACCAAGCCGAACTGGAAACGGCAGTTCGTGCCTTCGATCCCAATGCCAAAGTCATCAAGTGGCTTGAATGATATATCACAATCAAAACTGCCCAAACCTCCAAGGTTTGGGCAGTTTTTTTGCACCCATTCGGGACACGCTCATAGGATGTATAAGGGGAGTTAAGGCGACGCGTTCACCTTAACATCCCACTATCAAAAAAAGGAGCGATACACTTTGGGCAATGCGTATTACGGCAGACGGCCGTCCATGCGGGGCGTGCCGATGCCTTGCGGACGGCGCACCGCCAACGGCGATATGTATATGTGCACCGAAAATATTGTCACCGAACAAAACTGTGACGATATGGTGTTGGCGATGGCGTATGTTCCCGTTCAACAGTTTAATACCTTGTTCGAGATCGAAGAGGGCTTTGCCCGCGGCACGATTTATCCGGAATTGGATAAACCGTTTATGGGAGGAGGGTGCAGTTGTGGCGTATAAATTAGCGCGTTGTATTCACGCCTACGATTTTGCCATCCTGGAGATGGGGCTGTATCTGGATACCCATCCTTGCGACACCGCCGCTCTCCAAAAACGTCAGGAACTGCAGGAAAGACGCGCGGCACTCGTGGCAGAGTACGAAAGCAAGTACGGTCCGTATATCGTAACGGACAAAGATGTCCGCGGCGACGAATGGAAATGGGTCTGCGGCCCGTGGCCGTGGGAATATGAGAGGGGGAACGGCAATGTGGCAGTATGAGAAGAAACTGCAATATCCCGTTAAAATTACCAATCCGAACCCGAAATACGCGCAGATCATTATCTCGCAGTACGGCGGTCCCGACGGTGAACTCGGCGCTTCCATGCGGTATTTGTCGCAGCGGTATTCCATGCCGTACGATGAATTAAAAGGCATCTTGACCGATATTGGAACGGAAGAGCTTGCTCATATGGAAATGATCAGCGCCATGGTTTATCAACTCACACGCAATCTCTCGAAGGACGAGATCGTGAAATCCGGTTTTGATAAATACTTCGTTGACCATACCACGGGCGTGTATCCCATCGCCGCGTCGAGTTTACCGTGGCGCGCTGAGTATATCGGCGTTAAAGGCGACGTGCTCACCGACCTGCACGAAGATTTGGCGGCCGAGCAAAAAGCCCGTACCACCTATGATAACTTGCTGCGCCTCATCGACGACCCCGACGTGCGCGATCCGCTGAAATTCTTACGCGAGCGCGAAATCGTACACTATCAACGCTTCGGCGAAGGACTCCGTCTGGCAACCGATCGTTTGAACAGCAAAAACTTCTACGCCTGCAACCCGTCGTTTGACAAAAACTGCGGGAAATAAAACACTTGTCCCTCTCTCGTTGGTGTGATACAATAGTGTCATACTAAAAAAGGGGGGCAAACCGATGCGTGCGGTGATCTGTGGGATCAATTCTCAATATATCCACTCGACGCTTGCACCGTGGTGTCTGCTTGCCGGTGTGCGTGCGTACGCGCCGTCGGTGACTGCCGAGGTAGTGGAGGGGACGATCAACGAATCCCCCGACGCGGTGTTTACCCGTATCATGGAGACGGCTCCGCAGGTCGTGAGCTTTTCCTGCTATATCTGGAATATTGAAGCGGTGCTCCGGTTGACCGCCCGTTTAAAACGGGCGGTCCCGGGGCTTTACGTCGTTTTAGGCGGTCCGGAGGTCAGTTACCGCGCGGGCGCTCTTTTGCGAGAGGAACCGTCGGTAGACTACGTGTTGTCGGGTGAGGGCGAACGTCCCTTTGCCATGCTGCTCGAATCCTTACACGACGGCGCGTCACTAAACGAAATACCGGGGCTGTGCTATCGGGACGGCGACACAATTATTGAACGAGAACCGTACGTTACGAGCGAACTGCCGCCAAGCCCGTATTGCTCGGAATATTTTGACACGTTAAACGGTCGCATTGCGTATCTGGAAACCTCCCGCGGCTGTCCGTTTTCCTGCGCGTTTTGTTTGTCGGGGCGCTGTGGCGGGGTGCGGTATTATCCGTTGGAACGCGCACAAAACGAGATTTTATTGCTCGCGAACAGCGGCGCGAAAACCGTCAAATTCGTGGACCGCACGTTTAATGCCGACCGCAAACGCGCGTTGTCCATCATCCGCTTTATCCGCGAGCATTACGGCACGGATATCCCGCGTGACGTGTGCTTCCATTTTGAGATCGCGGGTGATCTGTTGGACGAAGAAACACTTACCGTGTTATCGGAATCCCCTGCAGGGCTCTTTCAAATGGAGATCGGTATTCAATCGTTCCACGCGCCGACACTTGCGGCGATTGCCCGCAAAACCGACATTGAACGGCTAAAACGCAACGTCAGCCGCCTGCTCGCGTGCCAAACCGTGCACGTGCACATTGACTTGATCGCGGGATTACCGCAAGAGGATATCAATACCTTTACCGAGAGTTTTAATGCCGCGTATTTGCTGTCCCCGCACATGTTACAACTCGGTTTTTTGAAACTCTTATACGGCGCGCCGATGCGTGAACATCCAACGGAGTATCCGTGCGAGTATTCCAAACTACCACCGTACGAGGTCACCCGTACCCCGTGGCTGAGCGAGGACGAATTACGGCACTTACACCGCATTGAAACCGTGCTTGATCGCTTGTATAACAGCGGACGTTTTCGTCGCACGCTCGCCTATTTGCTGGATGCCACGGGGGATACACCGCTCCGATTGTTTGAACGGCTGAGCAATTCCCTGCCGCATGAGCGGGTGCCGTTGGATGTGTACACTGAGCAACTGTATGCGGTATGCTCGGTATGGGATACGGTGGATGCCGAAAACTTACGCGGGCACATGGCGTGTGATCGCGTTGCCACCAATCCCTCGGGCATTCTGCCGCCGTGCCTTCGCGCAAACGAAAGTGAGCGAAAACGGCTCAAACGCCTGGCGGATACGGATGACCGTTACCGCCGCCCCGCGTCGGTCAAACGCGGCACGGCATACGTGGACGGGCGACTTGTCTATGCGGACTATACCACCCCGCATCCCGTGACGGGGGAATACCCGCTTCATATTTTCACGGAAGACTGCCTTACCCGCAAAACGCGGTTTTTACTGTTCGATCTGGACGGCACGCTGACCGATCCCGCACTCGGGATCACTCGTTCGGTGCAATACGCGCTGCGGCATTTCGGAATTGAAGAAACCAACCACGAAAAATTACTTTCTTATATCGGTCCGCCGTTGCTTGATTCTTTTAAAGGGTACGGCCTGAGCGATGAGGAGGCGCGCGAAGCGTTGCGCGTGTACCGCGTGTATTTTGCCGATATTGGGTTATATGAAAACGAGGTATACGAGGGTATTCGGGACTTTTTGCAGGATGCACAGCGAGCGGGGTACGGGCTGATCATGGCGACCTCCAAGCCGGAAATGTATGCCTGCCGTTTGATGCAGCATTTTGGTCTCACGGAGTATTTTGCCTGTATTGCGGGCAGTGATATGGCGGAAACACGCGCGGATAAATCATCCGTGATTCGGTACGCCTTAGCACGTGTCGGAGTAACCGATGTCTCGGAAACCGTCATGATTGGCGACCGCAAGTACGATGTGGAGGGCGCGCGTGCGTTTGGCATGCCGTCGGTTGCGGTGACCTACGGATACGGTAGCCGAGAGGAGTTGGAAGCGGCAGGCGCCGACCGTATCGTGGATTCGGTACAGCAGTTGTACGACATCTTTTTATAAGAAAAAGCCGAGGAGCAATCACTCCTCGGCTTTTTTGCCGTTGCGGAAATTAACAATACGGTTGTAAGCGAGCATCCCTAACAAACTCACTATACCGGTGATGACGAACAGTAAAACGGCACTCCAGTACGACTCTTGCTGAATGAGATTGCCGCCGATGGTAGAACTCACGAGTGAGGGAATACGCGCGATCAGCGAAATAATTAAAAATTCATGTAATTTAATGCGGGTGAGTCCCACGAAATAGGTCAGAAGATCCTTGGGTGTTCCGGGGATGAAAAAGAGAATGAAAATCAGTCGTTTGAGCTTTTTCTCACTGTTGATGAAGCGTAGCTCGTTGATCTTTTCGCGGCTGATAAAGAGTTCCACCAGCCGAATACCCAGACGCTTGACCAAGAGAAACACAAGCGAGGAGGCGATGGCCACCCCCGCCATGCACAGCAGGGTACCCTCAACTGCACCAAAGGTGTATCCGATGCCGACCTCTACCACTTCGCCCGGGATCAAGGATACAATGACTTGCAACACCTGAATCCCCAGTGCCACGAAACGACCTTTCCAACCGTAGCCCTCTACGAAGGCCTTGAATCCTTCGGGGGATTTGTTGAACACTAAAAACTGTTTGGTTAAAAAGTACGTCAGCCAACCAAACACCGCTGCCACGATCACGACCGAGCCGAGCGCCATAAACCGACGTCGTTTTTGATACCGTGCGGACTCATCAATCGGTTTCATCGGAACACCTCCTTTGTCGATAATAGTAGCAGTATACGGATGGCAATTCAATAGAAAATTGTGAATTTTTCTTGAAAAAGGAAAAAGCCGCGCGGACAAAACACTTGAAGAACGTATAGGGATATGTTATAGTATATCTGTATTGCTATTTTTGCAAAAAGGAGTGTCTGCTATGCATGTTACCTTGATTGCGCATACACCGTCCCCGGAACATACCGTCGCGTCTGCGGCGCGTTTGTGTTATTCGGCTTCCACGATTGATGGAATCCGTGAAGGATTAACCGAAGAAAAAACAGCGGCTTTTGTGGATATGTTGGCGGAGATCGGTCACGAAAGCCCGATCGAACACGCCACGTTCACCTTTGGTATTGAGGGCGTTTCGCGTTCGCTTCTTGCCCAGATCACCCGCCATCGCCTTGCGTCGTACAGCGTGCAAAGTCAACGCTACGTCGCGGAAAAACAGTTTGAATACGTGTTGCCGCCCGAGATTGCGGCAATTCCCGAAGCAGAGGCGATTTATCGCCAAGCGATGGACGAAGATCAGCGCCATTATGAGGAGCTGACCGCTCTGCTCAAAGAAAAACACTTAAAAGTGATGCTCGATAGCGGTATGGAGCAAAAAGCGGCTGAGCGCGCGGCGGAAAAGAAAGCCATTGAGGATGCACGTTTTGTGTTACCCAATGCCTGCACGACCAAAATGATCGTCACTATGAACGCGCGCAGTTTGATTAATTTCTTCCATCACCGTTGCTGCAGCCGTGCCCAATGGGAGATTCGCGAACTGGCGGATCGCATGCTCACGCTGTGCTTAGAGGTCGCTCCGCACCTATTCAAGCAGGCAGGTCCTCCGTGCGTCAGCGGCGCTTGCCCCGAGGGCAAAATGAGTTGCGGCAAAGTGTTGGAAATGCGTGAGAAATATAAACAGCTCAGAGAGGGGAAGTCCTGATGGGTCGTTTGGTGGTGCTCGACGGACTCGACGGCAGTGGCAAATCCACACAGCTTGTCCGTCTGCAAGAGTATTTTACTCAAAATCACATAGACTATCGACAAATCAGTTTTCCGGATTACGAGCAACCGTCCTCTGCCTTGGTCAGTATGTATCTGCGCGGCGAGTTCGGCGAGGCGGCGGATGCGGTCAATTCGTATGCGGCATCCTCGTTTTACGCCGTGGATCGGTATGCCAGTTATAAAAAATTCTGGGAAGAAGATTATAAGGCGGGTCGTTTGATCTTAGCCGCCCGTTACACGACATCCAACGCCATTCACCAAATGGGAAAACTACCGCGTGAAGAATGGGACGCGTATCTTAACTGGTTGCAGGAGTATGAATACGGCTTGCTTGGTTTGCCGCGTCCGGATCGCGTGATCTTTTTGGATATGCCGCTTGAGATCTCTCAGCGTTTGCTATCCACCCGTTATGAGGGGGATGAAGCAAAAAAGGATATCCACGAGCGGGATCTTAACTATTTGCGCACTTGCCGCGAAAGCGCGTTGTATGCGGCGGATAAAATGGGTTGGGATCTGGTTTCCTGCGGTGAAAACGGACAGCCCTTGCCGATCGATACCATCAGCGAGCGGCTGATTGCACTTGTTACCGAAGGGATGTAACGTTTGTATGCAGTTGGAATTTCGAGAACTGTTGCCCGAGGATGCCGCGTGGGCGGCGCCGCTGATGACCGCGAGCGGTCGAATGGGCTGTGAATATTCCTATACCACGGCGTATATGTGGAGTCGATTCTACGACGTGCGCATCGCCCGAGCGGGTGATGCCTTGCTTTTGCGTAGCGATAATGGTGCAACACCGTCGTTTTTAATGCCGATCGGTGTACCGCTTGAAGACGGCGTAGAACTTTTACGTGCATACACTGCCAAGCAGGGTGTGCCGCTGAAGCTTCACGGCATCGACGAAGAAACGTGCGAGCGTTTACGTGGCTTATACCCCGATCAAGTGCGCTTTGACACAAACGATGGGGACTACGATTACATTTACGAGACCGAAGCACTCGCCACCTTGCCCGGCAAGGCCTATCACAGCAAAAAGAATCACATTTCGGCGTTTTCTCGTAAATATGATTGGCAGTATGAAACACTAAACGACAGCAACCTCGATGAGGTGGTGGCGCTGTCGCGCGAATGGTGCCGCGAAAAAGGTGACTGTGCGGATGCGGGGCTTCAATCGGAACGCTGTGCCATCCGCCGTCTGTTACAATACCGCGAACAGTTGTCGGTCCTCGGCGGACTCATTCGTGTGGACGGCAAAGCCGTGGCTTTCACGCTCGGCTCACCGATCAACGAATCGGTGTTTGACGTTCACGTCGAGAAAGCGTTGTCGGCGTATGCGGGGGCATACGCGGTCATCAACCGTGAATTTGCCAAAACGTTGACGAATTATCGCTATCTTAACCGCGAAAACGATATGGGCATTGAGGGGCTTCGCCGTGCGAAAGAGTCTTACCGTCCCGCGATCGTTTTAAAAAAATACACGTGTGAGTGGTTGTGAGATGAGCAAGATCCGTTTTGCCGATGCGTGTGACATCGAGCCGATTCGCCGCATCTGGAGCGCCGTGTTCACGGCGGATACTCCCGCCGAGCGGGATGCTTTTTTGGACGCCGTGCACTTATCCGAGGAATGTATTGTCGCGTGCGAAAACGGGGAGCCCGTCTCCATGGCGTTTTTCTTACCCGCCGTTCTTCACATACAGAATCGTGCTTACACGGCGCGGTATCTGTACGCGGCGGCAACCTTGCCGGCGTATCGCGGCAACGGAATTTTCAGTGATCTGCTGGGTGTGGCGTTGACCGCGCTCAAAGAACGCGGTGTTGGCGCTTGCTTTTTAAATCCGGCACAGCCGTCGCTTGTTGGCTTTTATCAACGATTCGGCTTTGAACCGGCAGTTTTCAGCCGCACGCTCTGCGGCGCGGCATCAGGGGCACAGGTATCCCTTGCACCATTATCCGCAGAGGAATATCTCTCAATTCGGCAAACGCTGTTACCACGCAATTTTGTTGAGTGGAATGACCGCTTGCTTCGCTTTGCGGTATCCTACGCGAAACCGATACGCATCGGAGAACGTGCGTGTGCTTTATGTGTGAAAAACAACGGTACGTTGCACGTGTTGGAATTGTTGGGCATCCCGTCGGATGAGCAAACTGCTGTTTGCGGTGCGTTGGCGCATGACCAAGGGTGCGATGTATTCCGTGCACGTGTTTTTTCTGAAACGGGTGATTGTTTCGGTATGTTGCTTTCGCTTGGAGGGCGCATACCGCTAAAACCCGCCCCGTATATGGGGCTGGCATTTGATTGAGGTGAAACAGTATGATCGTCGTCTTTTTAGCAAACGGATTCGAAGAAATTGAAGCGCTCGCCACCGTGGACGTTTTGCGCCGTGCCGGCTTGTCGGTACGCACGGTAGGTGTCGGCGGTCGTATGATCGAGGGCGCACACGGTATCGCGGTGCAGGCGGATGCAGCCGACAGCGAGCCGTTGCCCGCTTATGAGGAATTGGAAGCGGTCGTGTTGCCGGGCGGCCTTCCGGGGACCACCAATTTGGCGGCATCGCCTGTGGTGACACAATACGTGACCGAGGCGGCGTCACACGGCAAACTTACGTGCGCGATCTGTGCCGCACCGTCTGTACTCGGCAAGTTAGGGTTATTGCGCGGTAAACGCGCCACCTGCTATCCGGGGTATGAGTCGCAGTTGCTCGGTGCTACGGTGAGCGGTGAATCGGTTACGGTGGACGAGGGGGTTGTGACGGCGAAAGGCGCCGGTGTAACGGTGGAATTTGCCTTGGCAATCGTCTCCTCATTGATTTCGCCCGAGAAAGCGCGGGAGATAGGGGACGCAATGCAATGCCGATAGAGGATATTCGCAAACTGAAAATGCGTCTGCGCGCGCAGTTCCGTGCGATTCGTGAAGAGATGGATCCCACCGCCCGCGCGGAGGCAGACCGTCGCATTGCCGATACCGTGCGCACGTTGTGGCAATATCGCGCCAGTCAGCAGATACTCGTGTACGTATCCACACCGATCGAGGTGGACACGTACCGTATTATCGAGCAGGCATGGGCAGACGGAAAACGCGTGGCAGTACCGCGCTGTGTACCGGATACGCGCAATATGGAATTTTACTATATCGAATCGATGGACGACCTGTCCCCGGGTAGTTTCGGTGTGCTGGAGCCGCAAGAGGATCCCGCGCGTCTCGTCAGCGATTTTTCCAAATCTATGTGTTTGATTCCCGCATTCTCATACGATTATACCGGGTATCGGTTAGGGTATGGAAAAGGGTATTACGATCGCTTCTTAGCGCGCTTTACCGGATATATGATCGGTATTTGTTACAGTGCGTGTGTACGCCGTTATTTGCCGCACGGTCGGTTTGACAGACCGGTGCAGCTGCTCGTAACGGAAAACTATATTCGCCGAACCGGAAGGAGGCAATAACATGGCAGATGAACAGAAAAACTACGATATAGATGCCATTTTAGATGA
This sequence comes from Clostridia bacterium, assembly GCA_017436915.1. GTDB lineage: Bacteria > Bacillota > Clostridia > Oscillospirales > Acutalibacteraceae > RGIG3009. Next base: position 11,709 of record JAFSCE010000017.1, on the reverse strand, counting down.
ATTGCAGGGCAGGGCAAACGAGCCGATTCCCGAAGAGATCCCTGTCAAGAAGAAACCGGTATTCAAATTGGACTTGGATTTGGATTCCGAATACGGAGAAGCAGTGGATACCGCGCCGATCGTGCGACAGGAGCAGGTTTCCCCCGAAGAACCGATCGTGCAGCCGACGCCACCCGTCGTACATACCGAACCGAAGCGTACTTCAAAACGGAATACGCAAAACGAGCAGAGCATCGGTTGCCTGAAAGCGTTTGTGTACGCCATCAGCATTTTGCTGGTGTCGGGTCTTTTGTCGTACTTTATCGTGGTTGGCGGTTTAGACTATACGGGTCTTAACCGTTCGGATCGCATGGTGGATATCACCATTCCCGAAGGCGCCAACACGAAAGATATTGCGGTAATACTTAAAGAAGAAGGGCTCATTGAGCAATCCTTTGTATTCCGTATGTATGCAAAGCTTAACGGCGCGGATGCCAAATGGCAGCCGGGCGAATTCAGCGTCTCTCCGAACATGGGCTATCAGTTGTTGATACAAAGCTTGCAGGCGGCCAAAGCAAGAGAGACGGTATCGGTGCTTATTCCCGAGGGCTTTACCATCGTGAAGATCGCGAAACGTCTGGAACAAAAGGGCATTTGCAAGGAAACCGAATTTTATCGCGCGGTTACCGAAGTCGATTACAGCAAAGACTACGACTTTATCAAGGATTCCATGAAAACCGAAGGATACGAGTCACGCATCTATAAGTTGGAAGGATTCCTGTTCCCGGATACGTATGAATTTTACGAGAACTGCTCCGGCGAGACGGTCGTACGCAAGATGCTGGATAACTTTGAAGACCGTTTGGGAACTGCCATCCGCTCGGCAATGAGCGCCCGCGACATCACAATGGATGAATTGATCATTTTGGCTTCCATCGTGCAAGGCGAGGCAGCAACCCGTGACGATATGGAAAAGGTCTCCCGCGTGTTGTATAACCGCCTTAACGATCCGGTGAACTTCCCGAAACTGCAGTGCGATTCCACGGGCGATTATATTGAGCGCTTGATGGGCAGCACCGGTGTTACCGTGAAAAACACGGCGTACGATACGTACGAGAAAGAGGGCTTGCCCGTCGGTGCCATCAACAATCCCGGCTTGGAAGCGATCAAGGCGGTACTGTTGCCCTCCGAGGATGCCGCAGTCATGGATTGCTACTTCTTTGCCACCGATTACGATACCGGCAAGACCTATTTTTCCAAGACCTATGAGCAACACGTAAGCGTTTGTAAACGCTATGGGATCGGTATGTATGGATAAGTTACCGGAACTATTATGCCCGGCGGGTGACGCCGAGCGCTTGGAAGCGGCTTTATTGTTTGGCGCCGATGCGGTGTACCTTTCGGGTACGCGTTTCGGTATGCGCAGTGCACCCGCCAATTTCACGGACGAGGAATTATCCCGTGCGGTCACTCTTTGTCATCAGCAGGGACGGGCCGTATACGTAACGTGTAATATTTTACCGCGCAACGATGAAATCGATCAACTTCCCGCGTATTTTCAATATTTGGATGATTTGCGCGTGGACGCGCTGATCGTAGCGGATCTCGGCACCCTGCAGTTGGCGCAGAAATACGCGCCGCATGCTGCGCTTCACGTGTCGACACAGTTGGGCGTGGTGAACTACGCTACTGCCGCCATGCTGCACGAGATGGGTGCTTCGCGCGTGGTGCTGGCTCGCGAATTGTCACTGGATGAAATTGCGGAGATCCGTGCCAAAACGCCCGCTTCCTTGGAACTGGAAGCGTTCGTTCACGGTGCGATGTGTATGTCCTATTCGGGGCGCTGTCTGCTGTCGTCTTATCTGACAGGCCGCGACGGCAATCACGGCGATTGCGCGCAACCGTGCCGTTGGAAATACGAATTGATCGAGCCAAACCGCCCCGAACGTCCGCTTGTAGTAGACGAGGAAGAAAACGGCACGTATTTGTTTAATGCGAACGATCTGTGCATGATCGAGCATTTGCCCGAACTTCACCGCGCGGGTATCCGTTCGCTGAAAATTGAGGGCCGCGCCAAAGCCGCGTATTACGTGGCGGGTGTCACCAATGCCTACCGTCAGGCGCTGGACGATTACCGCGACAGCGGCTTTTCGCCCGACTATCGTTTACCCGATTGGCTCGCGCATGAGCCGTATACCGTCAGCCACCGTCCGTACGGCACCGGTTTTTATTTTGGTGATCCGTCACAAAATACCAAAAGCGGCGGCTATGTCCGTGAATATCAAGCGGTGGCAGTAGTCACCGGCTACGAAAACGGCCACCTGCTGCTCAGCCAACGCAACCGTTTCTTTAAGGGCGATCAACTGGAAGCGCTTATCCCGCACGAGCGACCGTTGTCCATCTCGGCGGATACGTTGCTTGACGGCAACGGTAACCCAATCGATTCGGCTCCGCACCCCACCATGGCGTTGCGGATTCCCTTTGATCGTCAATTACCCGTCGGCAGCTATCTGCGTAAACATATTTAACCACAACTGACGCACTCAAACCTGCCTCAAACGGCGGATTTTCGGCGCTTTGTGGTTTGCTATCATCGCAGGGCTTGTAAATGTGTAAACCTCCGTCTGTTTGGGAATACTCCCGATAACAGAGGGAGGTTTTTCTATGTCCAAACGCAGTGTAGCCCTGCTCGCGGCCGTATTGTTTGCGCTCAGCGGGATCATGGTTAAACTAATGCAATTGACAAGCGCTCCGTTTTCGAATGTGTCGGGCGCGCAATCTACCGTCACGGTGACGGTTGCCCGTGGACGCGGTACGATCTATGACCGCGACCTAAATCCACTCACCAATACGGAGTCGGAATATACGGCCGCGGTGATTGCTGAGCCGGAAGCAATGGCGGCGCTTTCCAAATTTTTACCGCCATCGGAATGGGAAGAAGTCAACGCGAACTTGCAAAACGGAAAGCCCGTTACCCTGACCTCCGATACCGCGTTTCCCATTGCCGACGGCATTCGTCAGTTTGCCGTACCAAAACGGTATGCGAACCGCCAAACGGCGGCACACGTCATCGGATATATGAAAGACGACGGTCTCAGTGGTGCGTGCGGTATTGAAAAAGCGTTTGATGAAGAACTGGGCGAGGCATCGGGTAGTATCACCGTCAGTTATCAAACGGATGGGCGTGGCAACGTGCTCATCGGCGGTGACGTGCAGGTATCTAACACGCTGTTTCGTGCGGATGCGGGCATTGCGTTAACGTTGGACAGCCGCTTGCAACACTTGGCAGAAACGGTCGCGGGCGGCATGCTTAGCAAGGGCGCCGCTGTGATCCTTGACCCAAAAAGCGGCGACGTGCTGGCACTCGCCAGTTTCCCGGGCTTTTCTCCAAACGATCTCGCGTCGTATTTAGAGCGGGACGATTCACCGCTTTTCAACCGTGCTTTAGCAAGCTACAACTGCGGCTCGGTCTTTAAGATCGTCTCCTCGCTTGCTGCGTTGGAATCCGGCATCCCCTTGACACAATCGTTTACCTGTACCGGTGCGTTAACGGTGGGGGAAAATCGTGTGAAATGCCATCATATTTTAGGACACGGTGTTCTCGATATGTGCGGTGGCTTCGCGCAGTCGTGTAACCCGTATTATATTCAGTTGATGCAGTTGTGTGGGAGTTCGCCGCTGTATCGTACTGCTTGTTTGTTCGGCTTTGACAGTCCTATTCTGTTGGCGGAAGGTTACGGCACGGCACGCGCCACCATTCCGAGTGAACAAACGATTTCGCAGGAAAGCGTGCTCGCAAACGTCTCTTTTGGACAAGGGGATTTGCTTGCATCGCCGATCCACATCGCGCAAATGACGGCTTGCATGGTAAACGGCGGGTTTTACTATCGTCCCAATCTGTATGCGGGCGCAGTGGATGTTTCCGGTAATCTGACACCGACTAAGATTGATCCGCCGATTAGGGTGTGCTCCGCATCTTCCGCCGCCATTGTGAAAGACATGATGATCGCGGTGGTGGAAAACGGGACCGGCACCGCGGCAAAACCGAAAGTCGGTGGTGCGGGCGGGAAAACGGGAACGGCGCAGACAGGATGGGTCGGGGAAGACGGCGAAACGATGGTGCAAAATTGGTTTACCGGCTTTTATCCTGCCGACGACCCGCAGTACGTCATCACGGTGCTTGCCGAGGACAGCGGGCGAACGGGGGAAAGTACGGCTTCGGTGTTTGCGCAGTTGTGCGATGCGCTGTATCGCATGGGGTACGTGCATGACGAATTGGGTGCTTGACAAACTTTGACAGGTGTCGTATAATCTACTCGTAATCGGCTGTGATGAGGAAAACCGTTGGTTCCGACATTCAGAGAGGTTCGCTCCGTTTTTTCAAAAACGGGCTGTGAGGCGGGCTTGCGGGAAAACGGAGGCCACCTCGGAGCTCCGTCGGAGACGACGGCGTATTCCTGCGTTAAAGGGTTCGAGTGGCGCGGCTTTTCGGCTGCGCAATTTGGGTGGTACCACGGAAATCTCCGTCCCAAGTCTGGGGCGGAGATATTTTTTTTGAAAGGATGTTGTCATCATGAAATGGACCGGACTCAACGAACTGCGTGAACTGTATTTAAGCTTTTTTGAAAGCAAGGGGCATTTGCGCCTGCCCAGTTTTTCGCTGGTGCCGAAAAACGATGCTTCTTTGTTGCTTATTAACTCCGGCATGGCACCGATGAAAAAGTATTTTACGGGTGAAGTGACCCCGCCGCGCAAGCGTGTCACCACCTGCCAGAAATGTATCCGCACGCCGGATATCGAATCGGTCGGTAAGACCGCCCGCCACGGCACTTATTTTGAAATGCTCGGCAACTTCAGCTTTGGTGATTATTTTAAGCACGAGGCCACTGCCTGGGCGTGGGAATTCTGCACGAAGGTGCTGGAACTGCCCGTAGACCGCATTTGGGTGTCGATCTATGAAAACGACGATCAAGCGTTTGAGATCTGGACCAAAGAAGTCGGCGTATCGCCCGATCGCATCGTGCGTTTAGGCAAGGAAGATAACTTCTGGGAGCACGGTTCCGGTCCCTGCGGTCCTTGCTCGGAACTCTACTATGACCGCGGCGAGGAATACGGTTGCGGCTCGCCCGATTGCGGAGTTGGTTGCGACTGCGACCGCTACATGGAATTCTGGAACAACGTGTTCACTCAGTTTGATAACGACGGCAACGGCAACTACACCCCGCTCGACCATCCCAACATCGATACCGGCATGGGTCTCGAGCGCTTGGCGTGCATCATGCAGGGAGTTAACAACCTGTTTGAGGTGGATACCGTTCAGAACATCATGAAACATATCAGCCGTATCGTCGGCGTGGAATACGGTGCGGGTGAGAAGACCGACGTTTCCTTGCGCGTTATCACCGACCATATCCGTTCCACCACCTTTATGGTGGGTGACAGCGTGATGCCGTCCAACGAGGGCCGCGGCTACGTGCTGCGCCGTTTACTGCGCCGCGCTGCCCGCCACGGTCGCTTGCTCGGTATTCACCGCCCGTTCTTGTATGAAGTGTGTGAAACGGTCATTCAGGAAAACCTCTCGGCGTATCCCGAATTGAAAGAAAAACAAGACTTTATCGTTAAAGTTATCCGCAACGAGGAAGAAGCGTTTGAAAAGACCATCGACAGCGGTCTGTCCCAACTCGAATTGATGCTTGCCGACGTAAAGGACGGCGTTCTCTCGGGTGACGATGCGTTTAAACTGTACGATACCTACGGTTTCCCCGTGGACTTAACGCGTGATATTTTGGAAGAAAAAGGCATGACTGTGGACGAGGAAGGATTCCTCGAACGCATGGCAGAACAGCGTGCTCGTGCCCGCGCCGCCCGTAAGGATGCCGGTGCAGATGCCTGGAAGGGCGATGCGAGCGTAGCCGAGCAGTTAACGGCCGGTGATTTCGTCGGTTACGACACCTTGACTGCCTCGGCAGCGATCACCGCGATCATCAGCAACAACGAATTGGTCGAAACGCTCGGCGAGGGTGAAAGCGCAACACTCGTCCTTAATACCACACCGTTCTACGGTGAAAGCGGCGGTCAGGTCGGCGACGTCGGCGTGATCGAAGCGGACGGTGCTCGCTTTGAGGTCACCAATACGCAAAAGAATACTGCCGGTGTGATTCTGCACACGGGTAAACTTACAAACGGTACGCTCAATGTCGGCAACGCCGTCACCGCGCAGGTGGATGCGGACGTTCGCCGCGCCGTCATGCGCAATCACTCGGCGGCACACTTGTTGCAAGCGGCACTGCGCAAAGTGCTTGGCACACACGTGGAGCAGGCGGGTCAGCTCGTCAATGCCGAGCGTATGCGTTTTGACTTCACCCACTTCTCTGCCTTGACCGCAGAGGAATTGCACGAGGTAGAATCCCTCGTCAACCGTTGGGTGCTTGGCGGTCTTGCGATCGAAATCAACGAAATGCCGATCGATGAAGCGCGCAAGCTCGGTGCAATGGCGCTGTTCGGTGAAAAATACGGTGACGTGGTGCGCGTGGTTAAAATGGGCGACGTGTCCGTCGAATTGTGTGGCGGTACTCATGCCGATAACACTTCAAAACTCGGTCTGTTCCACATCGTATCCGAATCGTCGGTGGCGGCGGGTGTACGCCGTATCGAGGCGGTAACGGGTGCGGCGGTCTTGAATCTGCTTCACAATTATCACAACAACATGGTTGAAGCGGCAGCTGCGATGAAAGCGGCGGGCCCCGACGATTTGGTCCGCCGTTCAGAACAACTGCTCGGCGAGTTAAAAGACGCTCAGCGCGAATTGCAGACGGTGCGCGAACAGCAAGCCGCTGCGACGGTGGGCGACTTGTTTGAAAACGCGAAAGACGTCGGCGGCATTCAGCTCATCACGGCGGTGCTGCCCGAGATGGCAGGCGACGAACTGCGCACCTTGTGCGACCGTTGTAAGGATCGCGGCTTAGACAAGGCCGTGATGGTACTCGCGGGAACGTCTGCCGAAAAACAGAGCGTGACCTTTGCATGCTACTGCACACCGGGTGCGGTGGCAGCGGGCGCTAATGCCGGTGCGATCGTGCGCGGAGTAGCGGCGATCTGCGGCGGTAAAGGCGGCGGCAAGCCGGATATGGCGATGGCAGGCGGTAAAGACCTTTCCAAGGTTGCCGAAGCCATGGATAGCATCCCCGAATTTTTGAAATAAGAGGTGCCAAACGATGGATTGCATTTTCTGTAAGATCGCGGCGGGGGAGATCCCGTCCAAGAAAGTGTACGAGGATGATCTCGTTCTCGCTTTTCACGACATTCAGCCCGCAGCTCCCACACATATTTTGGTGATCCCGAAAGCACATTTGTCCGGATGCGGTGACATTACCTCCGAAAACAGCGCAGTGGTCGCACACATCTTCGAGGTGATTGCCAAGATCACGGCGGAGTTGGGGCTCGCCGATTACCGTGTCGTCACCAATAAGGGTGAGTCGGCTGGTCAGTCGGTCTTCCATCTGCATTTCCATATTCTCGGCGGAAAAACCTTGAAGGGAATGTGCTGATCCTTGACCTATGTAATTTTAGATCTGGAATGGAACGGCGCTCGTTCAGAGAAGATTGGCGGCTATTTTAACGAGATTATTGAGATCGGTGCGGTGCGTTTGTCGGAGGATGGGCGCATCGAAGATCGCTTTGACGCGTATATTCGTCCCGTCGTCAGTCGTAAGCTGACACGACTTGTCACCAACCTGACCGGTATTACCGATGATCAGGTAAAAAAAGGTGTTTCCTTCGGACAAGCTATGGAAAGTTTGTGCCGATTTGTGGGTGAAGACGCGGTAGTCATGACGTGGAGCAACACCGATTTAACGGTGCTGATGGAAAATTGTCGTTATTTTTACGGTGACGAGCGGATTCCGTTTTTATCCGCGTATCTGGATTTGCAATACTATGCCCAGACACGCCTCGGTCTTGGAACTGCCCAGCAAGTGGCACTTTCCAAGCTGGCGGAACAGTTAGAGCTGAACAGTGACGAGGTGGAGTTGCATCACGCCATTGATGACAGCGTACTGGCGGCAGCGATCTTTCGGCAGGTGTACGAGTCGTCCTCCTTTCAAAAGGCGGTGTCACCGGTCAACGACGAATTTTATCGCCGCCTAACCTTTAAGCCCACCTTTATCCGTGAGATCGACGATCCGCTCATTCGCCGCGCCGATCTGCGCTTTTCGTGCGAGGTCTGTCGGCACAACTTAAAGCGGGTGGGTAAATGGCAATGTCAGCATCGCTTTTTCACAGCGGTATTCCGTTGTGCGGCATGCGGCACAGAGTATATCGGGCGCGTGCAGGCAAAAAGAAAATTTGACGGCGTAGAGATCAAAAAACGCCTTATTCGCAAAATGGCGGAAAAAGAACAAGAAACAGGAGGGGCAACATGAATATTCTGGTTGTCGGTTGCGGCAAGATCGGCGGCACAATTGTTGCCAGCTTGGTGGCCGAAGGGCATAACGTGGTAGCGATCGATGAAAATCCCGTACCGCTTAACGAACTCGGCAACGTGTATGATATTATGAGTGTGTGCGGTAACGGCGCGGATTCGGACGTTCTCGAAGAAGCGGGTGTTGCCAAGGCGGATCTGTTCGTAGCCGTTACGGGCTCGGATAACACCAATATGCTCAGTTGCTTTTTAGCAAAACGTATGGGGGTGGCGCACACTATTGCGCGGATCCGCAACCCCGAGTATAACGATAACAGCTTGAATTTCTTAAAGCAGGAACTTGGATTGTCTATGTCGATCAATCCCGAGTTGCTGGCTGCACAGGAAATGTATAAGATCTTAAAATTGCCGTCTGCCGTTAAAGTGGAAACGTTTTCACGGCGTCGTTTTGAAATGATCGAGCTTCACTTAAAAGAAGATACCCCGCTTGACGGACTTCGCCTTTGTGATCTTCGTGGAAAATACAAAGCCAAATTTCTTATCTGCGTGGTTCAGCGCGGTGACGAAGTGTATATACCGGATGGTAATTTTGTACTGCGCGCGGGTGACAAAATCGGTCTTACTGCACAGCAGACCGAGATTCACAAACTGCTGCGTGAAATGGGCTTGCTCACCAAACAAGCCCGCAACGTGATGATTCTTGGCGGCAGCCGCGTGGCATATTATCTTGCCAAATTGTTGCTGTCGGGCGGCAGTGCGGTCACCATTATTGAACGCGATCAAGCGTTGTGTCAGGAACTGTGCAATACGCTTCCCAAAGCGGTGGTGGTACACGGTGACGGTGCACAGCAAGAGATCTTGCTTGAGGAGGATCTGTTGTCCCGCGATGCGTTTGTGGCACTCACCGGTATGGACGAAGAAAACATCCTCATTTCTATTTTTGCCTCCTCGCAAAACGTCCCCAAAGTAATTGCCAAGGTCAATCGTGAAGAGTTATCGTTGTTGGCGGAAAAACTGGGAATGGATTGCATCGTATCTCCCAAAAAGGTGATCACCGACGTATTGGTTCGCTATGCCAGAGCCCTGCAAAATTCGATGGGCAGTAACATCGAAACGTTATACCATTTAATGGACGGTAAAGCAGAAGCGTTGGAATTTAACGTCAGCCCTGATTTCCCGATGCTTGGCGTAGCGCTCAAAGAAATGAAACTGAAACCCAATACGCTGATTGCCGGTATTATTCGCGATCGTGCGACCATTATTCCGGGCGGTAATGACAAGATATTCGTCGGTGACCGTGTGGTCGTGGTGGCGGCGGACCGCCGTTTGCAGGATCTTTCGGACATTCTGAAATAAAGGTAGGATGCTATGAACCGCAAAATGGTGTTATATACCGTAGGTCGCATTATCCTGCTGGAGGGTCTCCTGTTGTTGATCCCCTTGGCAGTGTCGCTGTACTATCGGGAATTGTTAACTGTTTGGTCGTTTGCCGTCACCGTTGCCGTAGCGGCGGTGATCGGCTTATTGCTCATGTTCTTCAATCGTCATGCCGATCGCACCTTGTTTGCAAAAGGTGGTTTTATTACCGTCGCGTTATCGTGGATAGCGCTCGCCTTGATCGGCGCGTTGCCGTTTACGCTAAGTCATGCAATTCCGTCATACGTTGACGCGGTCTTTGAAACGGTCAGCGGCCTTACCACGACCGGTGCTTCCATTTTACCGAATCCGGAAGTTCTGGATAAGGGATTGCTCTTTTGGCGCAGCTTTACGCATTGGATCGGCGGCATGGGCGTTATTGTTTTGATGATGGCGGTAATGCCTGCAGAATCGGGTCGGTCGATTCATTTTTTGCGTGCTGAGGTGCCGGGGCCCGTGGTGGGTAAACTGGTGCCACGCTTGCGTGATACGGCAAAAATTTTATATCTTATCTATTTGGCGCTGACCGTTCTCCAGATCGTTTTTCTGTTATGCGGCGGTATGCCGGTGTTCGACAGCGTGGTACATACGTTTGGTACAGCCGGTACAGGTGGCTTCGGTATTAAGTCGAACAGTATGGCAAGTTATTCACCGTACCTGCAATGGGTTATTACCATCTTTATGTTGCTTTTCGGTGTCAATTTCAACTTGTACTATTTTCTGCTCCTTCGTCGTGTCAAACCCGTCTTAAAAAGCGGGGAGTTGTGGTGTTATCTGGCAATTGTTTTGGTGGCGGTAGGGCTTATTACCCGCAACATATTGCCGCTGTACGATACGTTTTCGGAAACGCTGCGTCACGCGGCATTTCAGGCGTCGTCCATCCTCACCACTACCGGCTATTCGACGACCGATTTTGCCGCTTGGCCCGAGCTTTCCAAGGTGATTTTACTGTTGCTCATGATGGTGGGCGGTTGTGCAGGATCTACGGCAGGCGGCCTCAAGGTGTCGCGTGTGATCTTGTTGTTTAAGATCGTCGCCAGAGACCTTAAGAAAATGTTGCATCCGCGGTCGGTCGGTGTGGTGCAGGTAAGCGGTAAACCGGTGGAGGAACAAACCTTAAACGGCGTATCTTCGTACTTCGCCTTGTATATGATTTTGTTATTAGCCGTTTTTTTGATCTTGTCATTTGAGCCGTTTTCCTTCGAAACTAACTTATCCGCAACGCTTGCTTGTTTTAACAACGTCGGTCCCGGCTTGGCGGGTGTTGGTCCTTTGTCCAACTATGCCGCATATTCCGATTTTTCTACGATCGTGTTGTCACTAGCCATGCTGTTTGGCCGTTTGGAAATCTATCCCATCCTATTTGTATTGACTCCCTCGGTTTGGAGTAAAAAAGGGTAACGTTAAACGCACCGACTGCCGCACGCAGTCGGTGCGTTTTTTACCTATAAAAAGTTCGAATCTTTTTGCAAAATTCATTGACAAAAAAAGTGATTTGTGATACAATTCTTGAAAATCAGATCTTTAAGAGCGATCCCGAGAGGTCGTCAAGACTGAACCTAATCGGATGCGGTGCGCCCGTATCTGTTTTTGTGTTGCGTCTTGCCACCTTTTCGTGGTAAGACTCTTTTTATAAGGAGGAGCACCATGTCACAACCGAAGGTGAAAATTTGGGGACAAACGACCTTTACGGACGGTATTGCTGCCCGTTTTTTGACCGACGATATGAGTGCCTACAACTCTCCCGAGTATGCTGTTTTTCCCGGCTTTTGCGATGTGCATGTGCATTTTCGTGAGCCGGGTTTTTCTTATAAAGAAACGATCGAAACGGGAAGCCGCTCGGCGGCGGCGGGCGGTTACACCGCCGTGTGTACCATGCCGAATTTGAATCCCGT
>JAFSCE010000016.1 GCA_017436915.1 Clostridia bacterium | reverse complement strand
TTTTGCAACACAAACACATACCACAACACTTTCCACAAGTCCAGCGATTTTCGATCTAAAATTCAAAAAAATACCGCATTTCTGCGAAGTTTCGATTGGTTTGATATTAAATAATGCAAAAGACAGCATAGCCATCATAGACTATGCTGCCTTTCTTGTTATCCTATTCGGTTTTCGTTTTCTCCGTTAAGGACATCACGCTTTGCGGGAGGTTTTTTATTATACCAAAACAATTTCTTGGTTTTATAGTTTGTCTGCGTAATAGAAAGCCGCATTGCAGTGACCGACACAATCGGTTGAGCCGGCGATAGGTGTTAACTTCCATCCGTCGGTAACCGCGAACTCACCGTTCAGATCCTTATCGGAATAGTTCACCGCCGCAATAACGTAGCGCGAATCGTCTACCTTGTGCTGTGTCACACTAAGATCGGGATGCGGTGTTGTCACGATCTTCGTGCTGATCGCCTTATCTGTAAAGAACTGATAGATCTTATAATAGTCGTCAGCATACGCGCCGTAGGTTTCGGCAAGCGTCGACTCTAACGGCATATTGAGGAAGAACACACGACCTTTGCCGTAATTAAAGCAAGAGAGAACAATGTTGCCGTCCTCGTTATAAACGAGCGGCTGAGCGCCCACCGATTCCACCAAGAGTTCCTGCTCGCACTTATACTCTACATCGCCAAAATCAAAGGATGCCGTGTGACTCGTGCGCGAGCGAACAATGCCGTTCGAACGAAGACCGGTATACTCCTCAAAATGGAAGAAATCACCGCCGTTGTACGAAATGTAGAGGGTGGCACCGTCAGCGACTTTTTCATAGACCTTTTTGAACGCATATTGGTTCATAACCTCCCAGCCGGCAATGCAGGGCAGAATATACAGATCGGAATCCGGAATGGAAACAACCTCTGCCTTGTTGTCGGCAACGGCAAGGATACCTCAATACCCGCCTGCTTGCCTAACACAAAGGAAGCGGAGGCACAGTTCCAGCGCTCTTGACGCGTTTCCTGTGAGGAAGTCAGCACGCACACCGCATCGATGTCACGCTTTGGCAGTTCCTCAAAGGGGAGCGACTCGATCAATTCGCGCATTTCTTTCATCGTGTGTGCAATCGGGCGCGGCTTATCGTCAGGAGTGAACAAAGAGAGATCGCGTTCCATCATGCCGTGACAGTACGGCGGCTGCATCAACTCGGAATGGTTAGCACCGCACCACCACATCCAGCCCTTCACACCGTGAACGAACGAAGAGAGAATGTTGATCCTGCCGTAATCGGCGGCGATATCTGCATTGGCAAACGCCTGCGAGAAGGTTCCCTGCTCTTGCAAAATCGTGGGTTTGCCGGACAGATCCTCGTAATACATACACTGCGCGGTAGCCAGCAACGTGGTACGCATTTGGTTGATCGGTTCAAAATCGTTGTTGACAGACGGAGAGGCGTACGAATGCGGGGTAAGATAATCCACGATCTCGCCTTGGTGCTGGATCCACCAGTTCCCGACGTAAGGAGCCAAGCCGTGCATACCCGACGAGATCGGGCGCGTAGGATCTGCCGCGTAAATCGCATTGCGAACGTAGGTCAACCAAACATACGCTTCATACGCATTATTCACAGCGCCCAAACAATTCGATTCATTGCCCAAGTCCCACATGACGATGTTTTTGCAATCCTTGACGCCTTCCACAAAGCCCTTGATAAAACGAGACGCCCACATGAGGACTTCGGGATCATACAATGCGTTTTTCCCCTCTAACCCGCGCGGCAAATACAATCTTCCACTCATCCAACCGGTCAAAATGGAAACGACCAGTTTGATACCATGTTCCTCACACACTGCCGCAAATTGCTTGAAATTCTCAATCTGTTGATAATCGATCCCCTGCACATTGGTCAGCGGTTGCTCGTTATAATCGCAATAACCCTTTTCTTGACCTTGATAGGCATACACCTTGTAAAACGGCTGAAAATCGCGCCAGTTCGGGAACACACGCATGTATTTAATGCCGATATCCTCCAGCATTTTGACATCCTTTTTGATTCCCTCAAGGTCAAAATCACGCCACATATCAATGCCATGTTTTTTATCCCAATAGTTACAGCCCAACATGAATTCCATTGTAATCACCCTTCCTTTATCCTTGCACAGGAGGCAGACACGCTACGACCGTGACGGTGCCCTGTGCTTTCAATTCGGTTTTGCTTGCGCTGTGCGGCAAAAAGAAATAGTCACCACGGCGCACGGCTTGTTCCTTGCCGTTGCAACAAACGGTTCCCTCGCCCTCGGTCACCATATAGACCGCGGGCTTTTTGTTTAATTCCATACCCGACTTTTTCACCGTGTACCGTTCCACGGCAAAGCACGGCGTATCCTCGTATGTGATGAGTGCTTCGGCGGTAACGCCGTTCTTTTCGTACAACAACTTCGGTTGCTTGCGTCCTTTGGCGATCGCCGCATCTCCCCAAAGGGAAAAATCAAACACATCCAGCGCCGTATCCGCATCCAGACCAATGTACATTTCCCGGTCATTCAGACGGTAATCACCGCAATAATATTCCGGTTGGATGGTAAAATCGGTCGGTTCTTGAACCTCAAGTATCAGACACCCACTGCCGATGGCGTGTGCCATCTTTGCCGGCACGAAAAAGACGTCACCGGGTTGCACGGGAATCTTGTTCAGCAGCCGTTCCATCGCGTTCTTGTCGGTATTGCTCGTCTCGACCGCCGCTTTAAACTCCTCTTTCGTGTACTCTTTGTTAAAGCCAAAATACAAACACGCATCCTTGCGGCATCCGAGCACGATCCACGATTCGGCTTTGCCATAGTCACTACTAAAATACTTGCGTGAAAACGCTTTGTCCGGGTGTGCTTGAGCTGGCAGGCGAATCGCACTGTCCAACACCTTTGTCAGCACACCGAACGCCTTGCGGTCGCCCAACAAATCATTCGCGTGATCCCGCAACAGATCGTCAAAATACAAGTCGGTACCGCGGATTTGAGATACCCCTTCTTTTTCTCCCTTGCTGACCTTGTTGATCGCTTTCACCGAAGAAGCGACCCACTCCTCCGGCTCAAAGCCGTCGGTGGAATCGTCGTCAAAAAAGTCAGCAAACAGCGCGCCGCCCGTGTACACACGGCCGACTCGGTTTTTTTCAAAAAAGATCGGTCCGTGAAGAATCTGTTTAATATCTGTCACTGTTCTGCCCCCCTATTCTTCGTATTGTATCAGCTTGGAAGCTGCTTGCATACTGTCGTACACACCCGCCGCAACCAGTGCGGAAAGTGACGCGCCAAAGGCCGCCTCTTCTCTGTGGGCAGGAATCACCATTTTAAAGCCAAAGGTTTTTTCGAACCGCTGCCGCAGTGCTTCGTTGTTGCGCAAACCGTTGCCGGAGCCGACCATACGGTTTCTTTCGGTGGACAGTTCGGGGCGCATCGCCTCATACAGTTCGTACAACTCATCAGCAATCCCCTGCATAAAGCCGTCGCAAAGAGCCGCCATTGTCAGATTATCCACACTAATGTTGGCGATTCCGCCGCGTTCTTTTGGATTGGTTCTTGTGCCGCTGAACAGCGTGCTGACCTTGAGCGGATCGGCGGAACTCACAAAGCCCTCCATCAGCTTGTCCATGGCGGGATAGGCACTTTTGATTTCCGTCCCCGACACGGCCGTTGCAATTTCTCTGAACAACTTTTCCAGCATCGCATAGGAGCGGCCGCCGCAAAGTGACGAGCCGGCAAGCAAATAGGAACCGCGCATCAACGGACGGCAATCCAGTTCCTTATTGTTTGAGCGCTTATCGGTAAAACAGGAGATCTGACTGCCGGTGCCGACGTTCACGAGAAGACTGTGCTCCGGATCGGCAACCGAGCCGAGAAAGCTTGCTTGATTATCGCCGATCGCCACACAAACGGGAATACCGTTATAGTGCCCCATCACCTCGAAATCGGGTGTCGCTTGGGGGAACATTTCATAATCCAATCCAAGCGCTTCCACCGCGACTTTGTCATACGTGTTGGTCGCCGTATCAAATAAACCCAGACTCGCTGCATCCGACGAATGAAGAACCGGATTTGTCTTGCCCGTAAGATGTAAAACTGCCAAATCGTGTATCGTACAAAAACCTACCGCCGTTTTCGGCACGCGACCGTTGACCGTGTCATAAAAATACGTAACTGCGCCGTAGCCGGTAGCCAAAGCATACCCGGTCTTTTCGCTCATATATTCCGCGTGGGTCATTCCGTTTTGATACGGCTGATCTCCCCTGCTGTCCTGCCAGATAGCAAGCGGGCTGACCGGCTTTCCGTCTTTATCGATATACACGATACCGTGCATTTGACCGGTCACACCGATAGACGTGATCGACAACTGCTTTGATAAAAGCTCTTGCAAGACCGTATCCACCAGTGTTAATAACCGAGCGGGGTCTTGGATCTTTTCAAAGCTGTTGTCTGTTGGAAGAAAGGTGTCGTTTGCAAGAGTACGCGAGCACACGATTTCCCCGGTTTTTGCATTATGGAGAATACCGCACACCGAAGTAGTGCCGATATCCAAACCGATTGCATACATAGTCAGCGCCTCACATTTCAGTAGAGTGGGGATCCAAACGCTTAATAATATCCTGCTGAATCGCGGGAGACAGATCCAAGAAATTAACGAACGTACCGTGAATTCTCATAATATACACACCGTTCGGTGCATACTTTTTCGGATCGGCCAATACCTTACGAAGCGTATCGGGCGTGGTGACATTCACGTATAGATAGAACGGCGACACCCGATCTTTCATCTCTGCGTTAAAGAACAAGGGCTTAATTACACGGTTGGCAAAATCCGTGCCTTTTCCCTCAAACGTGTCGGCGGTGAAATACTTGGGATCGATTCCCAAATGCGAGGCATAACCGCCTCCCATTTTCGCAAAGGGAAGTTTCATGTTGGAAAGGATACGGAAACCCATGCCGCCGCTTGCTTCGCCGTAGAGCGGATCAACGCCGTAATTAAGCTGTTCACGTGCGTGTCTGCCGTCGGGCGTTGCGGCTACCCAATAGCCATAGGTTAAATGCGTGGTGGGACTTGCCCAGTCCGCACGGAAAGGATTACCCAAATAGTTCTTGTGCGCCGCCACCATATCTGAAATACGGTTCGCGATCTCAGCGGCTTCTTCGTCCACGACCGCTATGTTGTTACCGAATTTCGGCGCGGCTTTCAAGAACGCGTGCAGGTCCTCATATCCCACAAAATCACATTTGAGCGCTTCAATCAACTTATCGGCATCTTCGGGGCGTTCCGCAAGCAATTTATCGATGGCAACAAAGGAATCTGCCATCACGCTGAGTCCGTGAATCAGGCACCCGCTGCCGTTGTACGGTGTTCCCTGGTGCTCCGTGTCGCGCATATCGTACCCTGAGGACACGCCGCCCATAAAGCAGCTAAGGAACGGAACCGGCAATTCACTGATCGCCTTGGAAGCGCCGTTTGCCGCTTCGCACATCAAATCCACGTAGTGTTCGCAAGTGGTATAGAAGGTCTCACGAATATTTTTAAGCAAGGTGACACTGTCGACCGGTGCGGTTTCTTCAATCACTTTGCCGGTGATCATCGATTTACCGCCGTTTAAGCACAGTTCCAAAATTTTCGGCATGTTCAACCAACTATTGGTAGTATTGCCGTTATCCTTACCCATGATCAGCGGTTCTTGACAACCAGCCACCGAGTAGTCTTTCAGATCATCTTCCGCAACGTTTCTCGCTCGCAACAGTTCAAACACTGAATCGTCGTTAAACAGCGACGGCGTGAGCACACCGGGCGAGAAGAAGAAACGTCCCAGTTCCTCATAGACCTTGACAGGGGTATTTTGGTGAAGTTTTACCGACAAAATCGGCTGCGGCAGGTTCATGTCAAAATACGCATCCAACAGCGCGTACGAGGTCGGATTTGTCAGATCGTTCCCCTTTTCGTCGCGCCCGGATACGATGAGGTTTTGCGAGATCGCCCAGCTGCGGTCGCCGACGTTAAAAAAGACAAGGAAATGTTTAAGCAACGCCGCCGCATCCTCGCGGGACAGATTCTCCATCGCACGATACGGCTCAAAAACGCGGTCAGCGTTGCCGACCGAGAATGCGAATGGATTGGGAGCTTGCTCCAAACACATGAGTTCCCACAGCAACATATAGCACTGTATGGCTTCAAACAGCGTTTCGCAACCGTTGTACGGAATTTTACGCAACGTTTTTTCCAGGTATTTAAATTCCGATCGGCGTTCGCCTTCGGCAGCCGCGGCTTTTTTCGCCGCTAAATCGGCATACCGTTTGCCGAGCGTTAAAACACAACCGAGGGCGATCGTCATTGCTTGATAATTGTCGCGTTTGTATGGATCGCTCTCGTTTTCCATGCGTTGCACCAATTCGTCCAATATCGCCTTCACGCCGTGCTTTAAGACCGGACGGAAATCGGGGATGATATGTCCCGTCACCTGCTCGATGAAAAAGGCAACCTCTTCAGTATAGGGGTCAAAGCGGTCGTACATCGCCGATAAGCGCTTGACGTAAGCGGTGTTTTTGGAAAACTCACGTACTCGTTCGATGCGCTCCTTGGTAAATTCCTCGTTCGGCTCAATGTCACCGTACACGGCAGTCGGGTCACAGTAGCCCGAAAACGTTTCCACTTGGAAAGCCGGATTGATCAACGCATAGCTCCGCGCGAACGCATCCGACTGGCTGCCCGCAAAAAGCGCATAATCACTGATGCTCAGCGGCAGCTCCTTAACAATGGCTTCGAGTTCTTTGGCAGCGCGCAGTTCCTTGGAAAGGCCCTTTAACTCCTCCGCCTTGTTACAGACGATCTCTCTGGTCAGAAACCATCCGTCTAACCGTTGTTTAGCGCGCTCTTCCTTGAATAACGCTTTTGCCAATGCGGTAACCGATTGTGCTGTATACATACTTCTTTCCTCCTATGTTCGAATGACGGCGACACCGATCGCCATTAATTGTTGTTCAAACTTAGTGCGTTCATCTTCGCTTACAAACGCATGTTGCATAGCGTATGGTAAGCCGCATTTTTCCCACTTATCCTTACCGTATTCGTGGTACGGCAAGATCTCCACACGAAAGCGATCAGTATCTAAACTTTTGAAAAAATCCAGAAACCCGTCGATGCTTTCACGGTCATTATTCACACCGCCGATAAACGGAATACGAACTAACAAATCCTTTTCCTTCGCGATTGCCAAACGAATGTTATCTTTTACCACATCGTTCGGCAAACCGGTAAACCGTTTGTGCCGTTCGCTTAACGGATGTTTGAAATCGATCATCAGGTGATCAATCCAACAAAACAGATCGCCTAACTGACGGTAAGTGCCGTTGGTCTCCATCGCGGTGTTGATGCCATTTTCCGACAGCCCCCGCAGTACCTCCGCCAATTCCACGGATTGTTGCGTTGCCTCACCGCCGGTGAAAGTAACACCGCCGCCGTCAAAAAACATTGGTTTTGACGATATCGCCTCCGAAACAAGTTCGCTCGGTGTCATGACAGTGTACGTTCCCACGCTCGTCGACATCCCCTCCGGATTGGAGCACCACGGGCAGTGCATATTGCATCCTTTTAAATGATAGACCAATCGATTGCCCGGTCCATCCTGCGAATAATTGAATCCTTTTTGGAAAATGTTCACAAGCGACCCTCCAGTTATTTTCATCATACAGCAAGCAATGCAAGTATGGGAATTGACAAAAAGTATAAAACGATGTAAAATAAAGCAAATCCGTTCTCGAGGTGTATACTGTGAAAACGATCTTTTCAACCGCATCCCTTCATCACATTACCGAAGCAAACATCAATTATTACGCCACTCCGTTCGTTCATCCGACGCGCACCATGAGCGAGCACGATTTTATTTACCTCTTGCAAGGGGAATGGCAATTCGGACAAAATAACGAAACATACACGTTGAAAAAAGATACCTTGCTGATCTTAAGCGCGGGAAACCGGCATTACGGTCTCGCCCCCTGCTCCCCCGGTACCAAAACCATGTATTTTCACACAAGCTGCGAAGCGGGAGACATCTCCGCCGCCGATATGCCGGCACCTGCGGTTGCCGCTTGTATTGACGCTTCGACAAACAAAACCATTAAACATTACATTTCTCATATTGTTAATAACAAACTATCCGGCAATCAGCGCAAGGCAGATCTCTATTTTGAACTCTTGTTATGTGAGTTGGCGGAAACGGCACACGACCCCGCTGATTACTCCGTCGCCGAGCGCATTGAAAAGATCATTTTAGCCAATCCCGAACGGTTTTTCTCGAACAAGGAACTGGCGAACGCCGCATGCGTATCACTCAAGACGGCTGAAACAAAGTTCAAGCAAAAATTCGGTGTCACTATCCACCAATACTCCTTAAACTATAAGATTAATGAAGCCATCTCCTATTTTGAAACGTTCCCTCATATCAGCATCAAGGAGACGGCACTGAATTTGGGCTTTTACGACGAGTACCATTTCAGCAAGCAGTTCCGAAAAATAACCGGTATTTGCCCATCTGCTTACAGAAAACAGTATAAAAAATAAAAGATCCCCGAGCCAAAGCGGCTCGGGGATCTTCTTAATCGGTTTCTTGACAGCCGGGGCGGCTCATCAACGCTGTGACGGCCCGCTCAGGCGGATAATTTTCATAACAAATACGATAGCAGGTCTCGGCGATCGGCATCTCCACGCCCATTTTATTGGCAAGGTGATAAGCGGTACCGGCCACCAGATATCCTTCGACCGTGCCGACGCGCTCCACCGCTTCGGCAGGTGACAAGCCACCGCCGATCAGCATACCCGCTCGACGGTTGCGCGAATGCATACTGCCGCAGGTCACGATAAGGTCACCCATACCTGACAATCCGCCAAACGTTATAGGGTCGGCACCAAGTTTAACTCCCAGTCGGGTAATTTCTGCCAAGCCGCGCGTCATGAGCGCCGCTTTGGTGTTGTCCCCCATACCCAAGCCGTCACAAATACCGGCGGCAAGAGCGATCACGTTTTTCAGTGCGCCGCCGAGTTCCACACCGACGACATCACTGCTTGTATAGATGCGAAATGTGGGGTTCATGAGAAGTTCCTGCACGCGTTTCGCCGCTGCTGCATCGCGTGAGGCGCTGACAACGACCGTGGGGATTCCTCTGCCAACCTCCTCCGCGTGGGATGGGCCGGACAGTGCAACCGCCGCAATGCCGGGCAGCGCACCCTCAATCACTTCCGTAAAGCGGCGATAGGTGCCTTCTTCGAGCCCCTTACCCGCATTCGCAACAACGGCACCTTTCTTTAAATACGGGCGCAACTGTGCAGCGGTAGAAGCAATCGCAAAAGAGGGTACCGCCAGTATCACCAAATCCGCATCACTGACTTCGCGGATGTCGCAGGTAAGGTGAATGGAGGGTTCTACCGGAATATCGGGCAACAACTTCTTATGTTGTCCGTGGCGACGGATCGATGCGATCTCGTCTTCAAACGGAGACCATAAAGTAACGGTGTGCCCGTGACGATTTGCCATCACGGCGAGCGCCGTTCCCCAGCCGCCCGATCCTAAAATCGTAATATTAGCCATCGCGTTATTTCCTTCCAAGCTTACTTTCCGTACCGTTGAGGATTCGTTTGATATTCTCGCGGTGCTTGATAATCGCAATCGCGGTAATAATTGCCATTGCCGCTACGCAGAACGCAACGGTTTGCCAGGGCTGTTCGTACAAGTAGGTGCGCAACAGATAGGTCGCGATCGGCAAACTGATGCCGGCAATAATCGAGCCCAAGGATACCATGCGCGAGATCAGCACCACCAAAGCGAATACCGATAAACCGATTACCGCGGTGCGCCAATCCAAAATCAGAGTCATACCGAGTATCGTCATCACACCTTTACCGCCGCGGAAGCCAAAAAACACGGGATAAATATGACCGAGAACGCAGCACAACCCCGCCAAATACTTACCGACGAGCGCCAAATTTTCCGTATCGTGCGTGAGCAACGTGGAACCGGCTACCGGGGCTAATTGCAGCGAACACAGCAACAATCCGCCGAGATAGACCGACAGCATGCTTTTGCAAAGGTCACCGATAAAGGTGAACAGTGCCGGCAGTTTTCCTTGTGAACGCAGAACGTTTGTCGCACCCGCGTTACCGCTTCCAAAGGAGCGAATATCCTTACCGGAAACCCGCTTGGTAATGATGATCGCAAAGCTGATACTGCCAAGCAGATACGCGATGACAGCCGCAAGCAGCATCGAAAGCCAGCAATTTTCCAAAAATGTCAGCATAGTGTCCTCCTACTTGCCGCTGTTATCCCCGCGTTCGCGGATGATGAAACGAATGGGTGTACCTTCAAGGCCAAAGGTTTCTCGCAGTTGATTTTCCAGATATCGCTGATAGGAAAAATGGAACAGCTCCGCACGATTAACGAAAAAGACAAATGTAGGCGGACGAGTAGACGGCTGTGTCATGTAATAAATTTTGAGACGTTTCCCTTTATCCGTCGGCGGTTGTACGCGGGCTGTCGCCTGCGCAAGTACGTCGTTGAGCGTACCGGTGGAAATGCGAGTGGCGTTCTGCTCATTTACGTAGTTGATCAGTTCTAAAAGGCGATCCAACCGTTGCCCGGTCTTTGCGGAAATAAAGACGAACGGTGCATACGCCATAAAACTAAAATCATTTTCCAATTTTTTACGAGCCAGCGCCATGGTATGATCGTTTTTCTCGACCGCATCCCATTTATTGACAGCAATAATACATGCCTTGCCCTTTTCGTGTGCAATGCCCGCCACTTTGCTGTCTTGCTCGGTGAATCCTTCTACACCGTCAATGAGGATCACGCACACGTCGGCACGTTCTACTGCCATTTCGGCACGCAGGATGCTGTATTTTTCAATGGCGTCGTCCACACGGCTGCGACGGCGCAGACCGGCGGTATCAATAAGCAGGAATTTTCCTTGCTTTGTATCAATTTCGGTATCAATCGCATCTCGCGTGGTACCCGCAATATCGGAAACGATACTGCGTTCCTCCCCCGCTAAGGCGTTGATGAGCGACGATTTTCCCGCATTAGGTTTACCGATAACCGCCACTTTGATGCGATCATCCTCTTCGTCCGGCTGATCTTCGGGTGGCAGGTACTCAAACACAGCATCCAACAAATCGCCGGTACCGGTACCGTGAATGGAGGATACCGCGATAGGATCGCCCAGACCTAAATTATAAAACTCATAAAATTCGGCAGGCGGAGCACCGACACGGTCACATTTGTTGACACACAGCACCACCGGCTTGCCGCTTTTTTGCAACATAACGGCAACGTCCGCGTCATTGGCGGTCACACCCGACTGCAAATCGGTCACTAATATGATGACGTCCGCCTGTTCAATGGCAAGCTGTGCTTGCCGCCGCATTTGCGACAAGATCACGTCATCGGAATGCGGCTCGATACCGCCGGTATCTGCCAACATAAAGTTTCTGCCGCGCCAATCACACGCGGCGAAAATACGGTCACGCGTGACACCCGGCGTATCCTTGACAATGGACAGCCGTTGACCGATCAATTTATTAAACAATGTAGATTTACCAACGTTGGGGCGGCCGACGACCGCCACGATCGGTTTTGCCATAGCGTTCACCTCATCAGTGCTTCAAATAATGCGCCGCCTTCGGTTGAAATCACTTCCACCCGGGCGCCCAACTCCGCCGCCAATTCCTCCGGTGTGACGTCATCCAGAAAACGGTCACCCTCGTGACGGAGCATACAATCGGGAATCAGGACCCGCTCACACGGGATCCCTTGCAGTTGACGGCGCAAATCACCACCGGTCACAAGACCCGCCACGGTAATGTGTTCGCCGAAAAAGTCATTGTTGATCGCAACGACGCGTGCATGGATATTCTCTATCGTTTTGGAAGCGGTTTCCACCAATTCACGCAGAATCGGGGCTGCCGCTACACCGGTCGCCAATACCGTATCGGTGCCCACAGCGCGATCGCTCTGGCGATTTTCCATTGCTTCGGCAAATTGCGAGCGTAGCAGTGCCACCAGGCCGACTCCGTTTTCGAGTTGTGACATTTCACCGTAAAACGCTTCCTCGGGAATCGGGCGATGTGCCTGCACGTACCATTCGTCCGCGGGATAAATCAAGCGGTTACCCGTTTTTACAACCTGCTCATCGCCAAAGCGAGTCACCATATCCAAGATATCACAGCTCTCTTGCTCCGTAAAGGGGCGCAAGGGTGTAAGGCCGTCACGATATTTCGTAAGCCCCACCGGCACCACCGCGACGCTTTCTACTGCAGGTGCCAGTGCAGCCAAGTCTTGCATACTGCGAAGAAGTTCATCTCCGTCATTCCATTCGGGACAGATGACCAACTGGCAGTCCATATGAATACCTGCATCCGCAAAACGACGCAAAAGCGACAAGGTATCTCCCGCAAAGCGGTTATTCATCATCCGACAACGCAGTTCGGGATTAGTCGTATGGACCGAAATATTGATCGGACTGATATGCATCTCCAAAATGCGATCGATCTCGTGCTCGGATAAGTTGGTGAGCGTGATATAGTTACCGAATAAGAAGGATAGACGGCTGTCGTCATCCTTAAAATACAGTGTTTCGCGCATGCCCGGCGGCATCTGATCGATAAAGCAGAAAATGCAGTTGTTACGGCAGGTATGCTGACGATCCATCAAATAGGTTTCAAACTCAAGACCGATGTCCTCATCCTCCGATTTGCGGATACGAACGGTTCGTTTTTTTCCTGCCGCGGTTTGCAGGCACAGCGTCAGCCGCGGCTCAAACAAATAAAACCGGTAGTCAAGCACGTCTGCAATCTCGTGACCGTTAATGGTCATTAAGCAATCACCCGCTTTGATGCGTTTCTTTTCCGCAATACTGCCTTCCAAAACGCTTGTGATAACCACTGCCAACGCCGTTCCCTCCTTTCAAAAGATAAAGGGCGTAACCCTACCGGGTCACGCCCTTTATTGTTCCCATAATGTGGGGCATTTACAACCGGTGGGGCTTACTCCTCAACCTTGACGATCTGTCTGCCGTTGTAATAGCCGCAAGCTCCGCACAGACGGTGCGGGCGTTTGTACTCGCCGCACTGCGGGCATTTTACCAGTTCGGGAGCCGTAGTCTTCCAAACATTATTCCGTCTCGTATCGCGACGAGCCTTTGAACTTTTTCTCTTCGGTACCGCCATCGTCAGCACCTCCTAATCACAAAAGTTAATCCAGCAATTGCTGTAACGCTGCGAGTCGGGGATCCACCGCTTTTTGCTCGCAACCGCAAGAACCTTCGTTTTGATTCTTACCGCACTGCGGACATAAACCGCGACAATCCTCTTTGCACAGCCTCTTCGACGGCTGATCCAGGATCAGATCCTCTTCCACCAATTCATCCAGCGGAAGCTGATAGTTGTCGATGAGAACAAAAGTATCGTTGTCCTCGTGATTGAGGGAAACTACAAGAATATGCTCCATCGACAGGTGTTCCTCTTGACTGATATCGCACGCACAACGGTCACAAAAACCATCATAACGGTACGAAACATCCGCTTTGAGTGTTACAACGTCGGCTGTGTGCCGAACTTCCCCCTTGACAGTAACCGGTTGTTTAAACGGATACAAACCGTTCCATTCCAAGCCGGAAAAATCCAGGGTGCAATCGATCGGCAGACTTGCCTTTTCGCCCATAAATAAGGACTGCAGTTGAAGAAGCATACTTCACCTCAATTGTCACGCAAAATATTATATAGGGACAACCTACGTTTGTCAATATCTTTTTTGCGAATTTTTGTTTTATTATAGAGAGAAAGCGCCGTTTCCGGCGCTTTCTTCTTAGATCTCGGTTGCGAGCTCCGCAATCTTTGCGGGGATTTCGCTGGGATCTGCCGAAACAGACATCACGATATTGGTATTCGCTTTGTCGCTGAGAACTTTCAGTTTCTCGACGAATACGAGCAGGCCCTCTACGTCACCGCCGATCTTCAAAGTGGAATCAACGAAAATATCGGTGATGTCATTGTTGCCGGCACACATACCGGCGATCAGACCGTAAAAACTGTCAAATCCGCGGATTGCGTACTCATCAGCCGCTACCAAGCGAACGCTGTGCTTCAAGCTGTAGGTCAAGGTGTTGTCCTTTTCAATAAAGACAACATTACCTTTGGACTGTGCCATGGCTTCGTTGCACATGTCGATCAGCCGCTTGGTTTTGCCGGAACCTTTTCTTCCGAGGATTAAAGTGATCATTAGAATTCCTCCCAGTATATATTAACCGCTTGACACGGTCGTTACCGTTTTTACTTGCCGAGCCGTTGCTCGAGCACTGCCTTTTGGTCTTCGTAACCCGGTTTACCGAGCAACGCAAACATGTTTTTCTTATATTCCTCCACACCCGGTTGGTTGAACGGATTGACACCCAGCATATAACCGGAGATCGCACACGCTTTCTCGAAAAAATACACGAGATAACCGAGTTCTTCTTCGCATACCGAGGGGACGTGAAGCACCATGTTCGGCGTGCCGCCGTCGGTATGTGCTAAAATGGTGCCCTCAAACGCCTTTTGATTGATCTGTGCCATCGTGCGGCCGGCAAGAAAATTGAGGCCGTCCACGTTCTCGGCATCTTCCTTGATGGTCATCGTGACGGGGGATTCGTCGATCACGACCAC
>JAFSCE010000015.1 GCA_017436915.1 Clostridia bacterium | reverse complement strand
CTCGCCAAAGCAGTTTAAATCCTGACGAATTTGGGAGGCAGTCAACCCCATACGCTCTGCCAATTCGCGCGACGAAATACGCACCACACCGTTTTCTTTTAAATCGTACAAGAATCGGTAATAGCGCGGCAAACGGCGCACGACTGACATGGAAATGGAGGTGTCTTTCGATGCCATTTACGCATCTCCTCTCATATCGATTGTTGACGCGTGTAATCTAACAAACCGCCCGCCAACAGCATATCGATCTGTCGATCCGAAAAGTTCGTATTCAAAGCAATTTCTTCACCGGTAGTTTCATTTTTCAGCACCAGTGGCTCACGGCGTGTCAAACGACCTCGCACATCCGGTAAAGCCAATCGGTCACCGAGTGAAATGCGGTCGTAATCCGTTTCATCGGCGAAGGTGAGCGGAATGATACCGGCATTGATAAGATTTGCCACGTGAATACGGGCAAAGGACTTTACAATGACAGCTTTAATACCGAGGTACAACGGTGCCAAAGCGGCGTGCTCTCTCGAACTACCTTGTCCGTAATTGGAGCCGCCAATGATGAAACCGACTCCTTCTTCGTGGCAACGTGCCGGGAACTCGGGATCACACCGCACGAAGCAATGCTCCGAGATCGCGGGAATATTCGAACGCAACGGCAGGATCTTGGCACCTGCGGGCATGATGTGATCAGTCGTAATATTATCGCCGACCTTGAGCAGTACCTTAGCCGCAATTTCCTCCGCCATCGGAGAGGTCTTCGGGAATGGCTTAATGTTGGGGCCGCGCACCACTTCAACCGTGTTCATTTCGGTCTCATCCACGGGTGCGACAACCATATTGTCATTGACCAAGAAGCGTTCCGGCATGGTATATACCGGTGCTTCACCGGCGGTACGCGGATCGGTGAACACACCGGTCAATGCAGAAACAGCCGCCGTTTCGGGGCTGACGAGATACACCTGACCGTCAGCCGTACCGGAACGGCCTTCAAAGTTGCGGTTAAAGGTACGCAGCGAAACGCCCTTGGAATTCGGCGATTGTCCCATGCCGATACACGGACCGCAAGCACATTCCAAAATACGCGCACCAGCGGCGATCAAGTCGGCAAGCGCACCGTTTTCAGCCAACATCGTATACACCTGTTTGGAACCCGGGGCAATGGACAAACTGACGTTCGGATGTACAGTTTTCCCTTTCAAGATTGCCGCCACTTTCAGCATATCCATAAGTGACGAGTTTGTACAGGAACCGATGCAGCACTGATCTACTGCCAGCCCCTGCAATTCCGAAACCGGTTTAACGGCATCCGGAGAATGCGGGCAAGCCGCCAACGGTACCAACGTGTTCAAATCAATATCGATAATCTCGTCGTATTCGGCATCCGCATCCGGCTGCAAGGCCACCCAGTCGTTCGCTCTGCCCTGTGCTTTCATGAACTCACGTGTGACTTCATCAGACGGGAAAATGGAGGTAGAGGCACCAAGCTCCGCTCCCATGTTGGTGATGGTTGCACGCTCGGGAACGGACAGAGTTTTAACACCATCGCCGCCATATTCCACGATCTTGCCGACGCCGCCCTTAACGGACATGCGGCGCAGCACTTCCAAAATCACGTCTTTAGCAGCAACCCACGGCTGTAACCGACCGGTCAGATTCACACGCACCATTTTGGGCATTGTGATATAGTAAGTACCTCCACCCATAGCAACGGCGACATCTAAACCGCCCGCGCCGAAAGCCAGCATACCGATACCGCCACCGGTGGGGGTATGGCTGTCCGAACCAATCAATGTCTTACCGGGAATACCAAACCGTTCCAGGTGAACCTGATGGCAAATACCGTTGCCGGGACGCGAAAAATAAATGCCGTGCTTATTACAAACCGTTTGAATATACCGATGATCGTCGGCATTTTCAAAACCGGTCTGCAACGTATTATGATCAATATAAGCAACCGATCTTTCGGTACGTACGCGCGGTACGCCCATCGCCTCAAATTCCAGATATGCCATCGTACCGGTGGCATCCTGGGTAAGCGTCTGATCAATTTTCAATCCAATTTCTTCACCAACGCGCATCTCACCGCAAACCAGATGAGAGCGAATCAGTTTTTGCGCTAATGTATCGCCCAAGAAACTCACTCCTTTGTATATTCAGTTTATTATAAAACATTTGACACCCCTTGTCAATTATTTATCAATTTTAGAATTCTGATATTTTCTCTTGATTATCGCCGCCGTTTGCGCTATAATAAGGCAAAGTGGTGTTTTATGCTTTCGGCTCAAAAGCATCGCAAAGCGTTTCAATATTTACAGAAAGGTGTGTATACCGATATGATCCGAATTGATAATCATTTGGGAAGTATTGAAATTTCGCAGGAATATTTTTCCTACTTGATCGGTAACGCAGTTTCCGCCTGCTACGGTGTCGCCGGCATGGTCAAAAGCGGCACTCGCCAAGGCCTGCGTTCGATCTTTTTTAAACGTTCGTTTGCTGATGAGGGTATTCATGTCCGCAGTGAAAACGATCGGTTGATCGTGGATCTTCATATCTGTGTCATCTACGGTATGAACATCGCAGAGATTTCAAAGAGTATTATTAACAAGGTTCGCTATACCGTTGAGGAAGCGACCGGCTTATCTGTTAAGAAAGTAAACGTTTACATTGACGGAATGAAATCCGAATAACGTGATGTGGCCACAGTAACCCGACGTCCCCATTGAAAAGGAGTGCTACGTTTGATACAAGGTAACCAATTACGTGATGCGATGATTTCCGCATCAAATGTTCTTGCCGGTCAAAAACAGCAGGTGGATGAACTCAACATTTTTCCTGTTCCCGACGGCGATACCGGCACCAATATGTCCATGACCTTCTCCGCCGCCGCCCGTGAGTTGGCACGGCTTGGCGAGCCCACCATCAGCCAAACGGCAGATACCGCTTCCTCCGCCCTTTTGCGCGGTGCGCGCGGAAATTCCGGCGTTATCTTATCGCTCTTGTTCCGCGGTTTTTCCAAAGGTCTTAAAGGCAAAACTGAAGCAGACGGCGCCGATTTAGCTGCCGCTTTGACACTGGGCGTTGAAGCGGCCTATAAAGCGGTTATGAAACCCACCGAAGGCACTATTCTTACCGTTGCCCGAGAAGCTGCGGAAAAAGGCGTAGCCGCCTCCAAAACAGATACGTCTGTAAACGCGATATGGGCCGTCATCTGCGAAGAAGCAGAAGCTTCCTTGCAGCGCACCCCCGAGTTGCTCCCCGTTTTGAAAAAAGCGGGCGTTGTCGATGCGGGCGGTCAAGGCCTTTGCATTATTTTCCGCGCGATGCAGGATGTTTTCAACGGCAACCCGATCGTACAAGGTGATACTGCCGTATCTACTGCACCCGTTCAAAAATCGGCAAGTGCCGCCGGTTCCTTCGAGGCGGACATCACCTTTACCTATTGCACAGAGTTCATTGTCGCGCGTGACAAAGCATGTACTAAAGATCCGCTCAAACTCCGCGCGTATTTAGAAACCATCGGCGATTGCGTCGTTGTTGTGGATGACGAGGAGATCATCAAGGTCCACGTTCATACCAACGATCCCGGTAAAGCGCTCAGCAAAGGTGTGGAATACGGTGCGTTTGAAACCGTCAAAGTAGAAAACATGCGTATTCAGCACGAAAACGCTGCTTGGATTCCGGAAGAGGAACAAGCACCTGCCGCTCCCGCGCGTGTCGAGCCGGACGAGGAATTCGGTTTTGTCGCTGTTGCAGCCGGTGACGGTTTACAAGCCCTGTTTACCGACCTTGGTTGCAGCCAAGTCGTTTCGGGCGGTCAAACTATGAACCCGTCCACCGACGACATTCTCAATGCCATTGAGGCAACTCCCGCCAAAGTAGTTTACGTTTTGCCGAACAATAAAAATATTATTCTCGCAGCGGAGCAGGCCGTTCCGCTTGCAGATCGCACCGTTCATGTCCTCCCCACCCGCACGATTCCGCAAGGCGTTTCCGCCATGTTGAATTTCGATCCGGATGCAGAGGTTCAAGATAATCTTAACGCTATGATGAAAGCCGCTGATAACGTATCGTCCGGTTCCATCACCTTTGCCGCGCGTGACAGTGATTACGAGAATCGCGCCATCAAAGAAGGTGACATTTTAGCGTTAGATAACGGCAAGCTTTCTTTTACTGATTCTTCCGTTGATCACGCTGTGGTTAAACTAACAAAGAATATGGCGGCTGCGCGCCGCTCTGCCGGTAAAGACGTCGCCTTTGTTACATTGATGTACGGCGAAGGCATCACCGAAGAAGCTGCCAACGCTGCCAAAGAGGCGATCGCCGCCAAACTCGGAAACGATGTGGAGATCACCGTGCTTGCCGGCGGTCAACCCGTCTACTATTATTTCATTTCGATCGAGTAATCATAACAATTCACAGCCGATGGCTTCCCCCAGGATGCCATCGGCTATTTCTCAAAAAGGAGGGATTTTTTTGCTGACAACTGAAACACCGATCCAGTATCTCAAAGGTGTCGGCGAAAAGCGCGCCGAGCAGCTGAATAAATTAGGCATTCGCACTGTCGGCGATCTTCTCTCCCATTTCCCGCGGCAGTATGAGGACTGGTCAACCGTTACCCCGATCGCCTCGGCACCACGCGACCTTCCGTGTTGTATTCGCGCCACCGCGATGGCCGCTCCGCTTGAACGCCGTGTTAGAAAAGGGCTTTCCCTTTACACCTTTTCTGCAGTGGATTCCTCCGGCGTAGTACGTGTCACCTTGTTTAATAATAAATATGCCGCTGCAAAAATTGAAGCCGGACGACAATATTTGTTCTTCGGCACCGTTTCCGGCTCGCTCAATGCGCCAGAGTTATCATCCCCGCTTATTGAACCGGCAGAAACCGGTACGCGTATCCGCCCCATCTATCCGTTAACCGCCGGCATCACTTCACGTTATCTGGAAAAGCTGGTTGGCACAGCTCTTTTGATGTTAGACAAAACATTAGACACCGATCCGTTGCCACACGCATTGCGGCAACAGTATCGTTTGTGCACCTATCGGTACGCCCTAGAAAACATTCATTTCCCATCCGATCACGATGCCTTAGCAATCGCGCGTCGTCGCCTCATTTTTGAAGAACTGTTTGTTTTACAATTAGGGCTGTTGGGACTCAAAAATCCCACCAAAACGAAAACATCCATTTGCATCGAAAATGATTACACCGCTGACTTTGCCGAACATCTTCCCTTTACGATGACCGGTGCACAACAACGTGCCGTTGCCGATGCTATACGTGATATGCGTCAGCCGACTCCGATGAATCGTTTATTACACGGAGACGTCGGAAGCGGTAAAACCGCCGTTGCCGCCTGCCTCGCATGCACCGTTATGCGCAACGGCTATCAATGCGTGATGATGGCGCCCACCGAAATACTTGCACAGCAGCATTATCAATCGCTTTGCCGCATGTTTCGTCATGACCCAACAATTCGCGTTGGGTTGCTGACCGGTTCCATGACCAAAAAGCAAAAAGACATCATCCGCAGCGACGTTGAAAACGGCATCTGTCATTTATTAGTGGGTACTCATGCGCTCTTATCGGACACGGTTCAGTTCTCACGTTTGGGACTGGTTATTACGGATGAGCAGCATCGTTTTGGTGTGCGTCAGCGTTCTGCACTGACCGCCAAGGGCGAGCACCCCCATCTTCTTGTTATGTCTGCCACCCCCATTCCCCGCACGTTGGCGCTCATCGTCTACGGTGATCTGGATATTTCCGTATTGGATGAATTACCCGCAGGACGCACCCCGATTGCCACGTATGCGATCGGCACCGATAAACGTGCTCGCGCCTATGGCTATGTTCGCAAATTTGTGGATGAAGGTCGGCAAGCGTATGTGGTTTGCCCGTTGGTGGAGGAAGGCGAAACCGATCTGGTAGCGGCTGAAGCGTATGCCAAAGAACTGGCGGACGGTCCATTCAAAGGGTATTCGATCGGTTTACTGCACGGCAAAATGAAGCCGCGTGAAAAGGAACAGATCATGACGGACTTTGCCGAAAATCGCATTTCCGTTTTAGTTTCCACCACGGTTGTCGAGGTTGGTATGGACGTTCCCAATGCCGTGCTGATGGTGATCGAAAATGCCGAGCGCTTCGGCTTGGCGCAGCTGCATCAGCTTCGCGGCCGTGTCGGACGCGGCCAGCACGCTTCCACCTGTATTCTCATTTCGGATGCGCAAAATGAAGAAGCCGTCCGCCGTCTGAAAGTAATGTGTGAAACGACCGATGGCTTCCGTATTGCCGACGAAGACTTAAAATTGCGCGGTCCCGGCGACTTTTTTGGTGACCGTCAGCATGGGTTGCCGGAAATGAAGATTGCCGATTTTCTTTCCGACATGTCGCTTTTGCGAGAAGCGCAAAACGCGGCGCAAGAAGTTTACAAATCAGATCCCGCTCTTGCCCTTCCCGAACATAAATCCCTACAGACAGCGGTGCACAATTTATTTGAACGCACCGGCGGCCAAGAACTTAACTAAAAAGGACCGTGTAAGCAGCGCTTACACGGTCCTTTTTTACAGTTCATCCAAAGTTAACTCATAGGTCGGTAAGAATTCTTCCAAGAAACAATCCACAGCTGGGATCTTGAGCTCACGCAATGCGTCTTCGGTGGATTGCCGCGCCTTGACAAATTCACGGTTTCCCTGCTTGATCTCCTCAACACACTTAATTAGTGCCGCCAACTTATCGGCAGCTTTGACAATGCGCAATTCTTCACAAAACGCTTGTTTGTCCGGCAACAACCAGTATCTGTATTCCGCTTTCAGGTCCTCCGGCAACAACTGTAACAGCTTATTGGTCGAGACCGTTTCCACCTGCCGATATGCCTCCCGAATAGCAGGGTTATCGTATTTAACCGGTGTGGGAAGATCACCCGTTAAAATTTCGGGCACGTCGTGATATACGCTGAGCATCACACACGCTTGCGCATCAATCGTGCCACCGAAACGACGGTTCTGCAAAAGTGCCAACGCGTGTGCTAACACGGCAACGTCGTGCGAGTGTTCACAGATATTTTCGGTGCGAGTGTTTCTCATCAGTGCCCAGCGGTTAATATATTTCATGCGGGACAGCATGGCAAAAAACGAATGTTTCACAGTATCAACTCCAGTTTTTTCATTATACCGTGTTTTTCAAAACTTTGCAAGACGTGAATAAACAAGAAAACGATTTCCCATACTAATGCCAAGAAAGGAAGGATTTGTATGAACAGTGATACCGCTTGCTTACTAAAAGAATGTAATTCGGGCTGCAAAAGCGCCACCAATAGCATGGAGCAAGTTATGCCGTTTTTAAAGGACAAGAATGACTTGAAACAGTTGATTGAAAAGTACAACGAAAGACATATTAAGATAGGTGACGAATGCCACGCACTGCTTAACAGTATGGACCTGGACGAGAAGGATCCGCCGATGATCGCCAAGGCCATGTCCTGGTTTTCCACCGAAATGAAACTGCTGATGGACGATACCACCTCTCATATTGCAGGGTTAATGGTAGACGGTTGCGGTATGGGAATCAAATCGCTCAGCGGCTATCTAAACCAATACAAAGATGCGTCTGAAGACAGCCGACAACTCACCCGTAAATTGATTGACCTTGAACAGGAATTTATGCAAGACCTCTTGAAATTCGTATAAAGAAAAACGCCCGCTTCCGCGGGCGTTTTGTGTTATTTTACGATCACAAACCCTAATTTCTTCATGGCCTTTCCCAGTGTGCGGGCGGCAATATGCGAGGCACGCTCGGCACCGGTTTTCATGAGAGTTTCCAGTTGTGCTTTGTCCTTCATCAGTTCGGCAAAACGCTCTTGGATGGGTTTGAGTTCCAAGGCAACCGCTTCACCAACGGCGGTTTTAAAGTCGCCGTAGCCCTTGCCGGTAAATTCATCCTCGATCATTTTCAACGTTTTACCGGTCACGGCGGAATAGATCTCCATGAGGTTGTTGACTCCGTCCTTACCGGGAGCATACCGCACCTTGGCTTCGCTGTCGGTCACCGCACGGCGGAACTTACGCATGATGGTATCCTCATCGTCTTTAAGAGAGATGAATGAATTTTGATTCTCATCCGACTTGGACATCTTCTTGGTCGGCTCCTGTAAGGAACAAACGCGCGCCGCCGTTTTCATGATATACGGCTCCGGAATGGTAAAGGTATTGGCATACAGATTGTTAAAGCGAGTGGCAATATCGCGCGTCAGCTCACAGTGCTGCTTTTGATCTGCCCCTACCGGCACGACATCCGGTTGATACAAAAGAATATCTGCCGCCATCAGCACCGGATAGGTGAACAAACCGGCATTGATATTGTCTGCATGTTTAGCAGATTTATCTTTGAACTGCGTCATACGCGATAACTCGCCAAACTGAGTATGACAGGCAAGCAACCAGCTGAGCTGTGTATGTTCCGGTACCTGTGATTGCACGAACAAAAGCGATTTTTCCGGATCCAGACCAATCGCCAACAGCAAGGCAAACATCTCGTTTGTCTGTTGGCGCAGCTTTGCCGGTTCCTGCCGCACCGTGATCGCGTGCAGGTCGGCAACGGCGTAAGCGCAGTCAAATTCTTCCTGCAAAAGCACCCAGTTACGAAGCGCACCGAGATAGTTACCCAACGTCGGTGTACCGGTAGATTGTATACAACTTAACGCGCGCTTTTTGCGCGGTGTTTCCATTGCAGTTTGATTTTCCATATCATTTCGTACCCTTCAAAAAATCTTTTATATATAGTACCATACTTGCATTGACTTTTGCAACCAAAAATTGTAAAATAGATGTATCTGTTTATAGCATTAGGAGGGCTCACATGACCGCTTTAGAGCAACTCGCGGAATTGTTATTCCCAAACGTAACCAAAACACCGGAAGACTACGAGGCACTGTATCCCCCGCGCAACCTTAAAGAAGGCGCGCGTGTGGTGCGTATTGCCCCCTCTCCCACCGGTTATTTGCATTTAGGTGTGCTGTTCACCGCCACCATCAACTATCTGACCGCACGTTCCACCGACGGTGTGTTTTTCTTCCGTTTGGAGGACACTGATAAAAAGCGTGAAGTTGACGGCGGCGCTGAAGATATTTTAGCGGGCTTACGCCAGTATGGTCTGGAAATTGACGAAGGATATCAAGGGGAAACCGCCTCCATCGGTGACTACGGCCCCTACCGTCAAAGTGACCGTGCGGAGATCTATCACGCGTTTGTCAAAGCGCTTGTACTGCAAAATCTCGCATACCCCTGCTTCTGCACACCTGACGAGCTTTCAGCTGTGCGCGAAAAGCAAGACGGTCAAAAACTGCGCACCGGTTATTACGGCGAGTTTGCCACGTGTCGTTCTCTCACGCCGGAGCAGGCAATGGAAAAAATTCGTGCCGGACTTCCCTACGTGATGCGCTTGCGCTCTCCCGGCGACGAATCCCACCGAATCAAGTTTGACGATATGATCAAAGGAACGATCGAGATTCCCGAAAACGATCAAGATATCGTTCTGCTTAAAACCGACGGTATTCCCACCTATCATTTTGCTCATGCAATCGACGATCATCTGATGCGCACCACCCACGTCATTCGTGGTGATGAGTGGATCGCCTCGGTTCCCACACATATTCAGCTGTTCCGTGTACTCGGCTTTAAGCCGCCCAAATACGCACACGTCAGCCCGATTATGAAAGAAGAGGACGGCAGCAAACGCAAATTATCCAAGCGCAAGGATCCGGAAGCCGCCGTGCATTTCTATACCGAGCAAGGGTATCCGCCCGAAAGCGTTATGGAGTATCTGCACACCATCGCCAACAGCGATTACGAGGATTGGCGCCGCTGTAATCCGGACAAGCCGCGCAGCGCCTTCCCCTTTAACCTCAAGAAAATGAGTGTTTCCGGTGCATTGTTTGATTTAAACAAACTCAACGATGTCAGCAAAAACGTTATTGCGGGCATGACCGCAGAGCAGGTCACCGACGCAGTAATTGACTGGGCACGTGACTATGCGCCCGATTGGCACGCCTTGCTGAGCAAGGATATTGCCTTTACAACCGGCTTGTTCAGCATTGACCGCGGCGGTGCAAAACCGCGTAAGGATCTCGCCAAATGGAGCGACGTTCCCGCGTATGCTGAGTATTTCTTTAACGCGCCGAGCGAATATCCGTGGCCTGAAAACCTTTCCGCCGAGGATATTCGTACCATTCTGAAGGCCTATCTGCCGGTATACGATCCGACCCAGGATAAGCAAGCGTGGTTTGAAACCATTAAAGCACTTTGCCCTGCTGTCGGTTTTTGCCCGGAGGTCAAGGAATATAAGAAACAACCGGATGCGTATAAAGGGCACGCGGGCGACGTCAGCACGGTTATTCGTGTGGCTGTCACCGGTCGCCGCAACACACCGGATCTGTGCGGCATCATGAGCTTGCTTGGAAAAGATGCCGTTGCTAAGCGGCTGAACGCAGCGCTAAACACGCTGTAAACGCAGGAGGGGTATTCATGTCAGAAGAACATATCAGTAATTTTATTCACGATATTATCGACGAGGAGTTAAAACCCGACGGCCGTTGTTACGGCATGCAGGTGCACACTCGTTTTCCGCCCGAGCCGAACGGCTATCTGCACATCGGTCATGCCAAAGCCATCTGCATCGATTTCGGCACGGCTGAAAAATACGGTGGCATCTGCAATCTGCGTATGGATGACACCAATCCTACCAAGGAAGACGTCGAATACGTCGATGCCATCCAAGAAGATATTCATTGGCTGGGTTACGATTGGGACGATCGTTTTTATTACGCATCGGATTATTTTGAAACGATGTATGAGATCGCCGTATCACTCATCAAACGCGGGCTCGCTTACGTGTGCGAGTTATCACCGGAACAGATGCGCGAAAACCGCGGAGACCTCACCCATCCCGCCGTCAGCCCCTACCGTGATCGTCCCATGGAAGAAAGCTTGGATCTGTTCACGCGGATGCGTAACGGCGAGTTCCCGGATGGTGCGATGACGCTTCGCGCGAAGATCGATCTTGCCAGCGGCAACTTCAATATGCGTGATCCGGTCATTTACCGTATTAACCATTCGCATCATCACCGCCAGGGTGATAAATGGTGCATCTATCCGATGTACGACTTCGCTCATCCGTTGGAAGATGCTATTGAGGGCATTACCCATTCCCTCTGCTCGCTTGAGTTTGAGGATCACCGCCCGTTATATAACTGGTTTGTTGAGCACGCCGATCTTGAGGGGAATCCCCGTCAGATCGAATTTGCGCGTCTTAACATCAACTACACCGTGATGTCCAAACGCAAACTGCGTAAACTGGTGGAAGAAAACTACGTATCCGGTTGGGACGATCCCCGCATGCCCACCCTGCGCGGTCTGCGCCGACGCGGTTATACGCCAGCTTCCATTCGCAACTTTATCGAGCGTGTGGGTGTTGCCAAGGTACCCAGCACTGTGGAGATCGCGCTTTTGGAGCACTGCTTGCGTGAAGACCTTAACGAGAATGCCACCCGCGCTATGGCGGTGTTGCATCCGGTTAAGTTGACACTCACCAACTACCCCGAGGATCAGTCGGAAGTCTTCCAAATGGAAAACCATCCGTATTACCCCGAACGCGGCACGCACGACGTCTCCTTCTCCCGTACCTTATGGGTAGAGCGCGATGACTTTATGGAGGAACCGGTAAAGGGTTATTTCCGTCTGTTCCCCAGCAATGAGGTTCGTTTGAAATCGGCCTACGTCGTCCGTTGCACCGGTTGTGTGAAAGACGACGACGGCAACGTTGTGGAGATCCTTGCTACCTATGATCCCGAGACCAAAGGCGGCAATACGCCCGACGGCCGTAAAGTAAAAGGCACCATCCATTGGGTCGATGCCGCCACCGCCAAGGATGCGGAAGTACGGTTGTACTCCTCCCTGTTCTTAGATGCCGAGCCCGAAGCAGGCGATCAAGATTTCTTAGAGGTGCTGAATCCAGATTCCCTCGAGAAATTAACCGCCTGCAAAATTGAAGCCGGTATCCTGCCTGCCGAAGCACCGGCAGCGTTCCAATTCCTGCGGCTCGGTTATTTCTGCATTGATAACGTGGACAGCACTGCCGAGCATCCCGTCTTCAACCGCTCGGTATCGCTCAAAGACGGTTTTAACAAAAAATGAATTAACTCATAAAAAAGAGCTTGGAGATCACTCTCCAAGCTCTTTATCTTTCTATTAGATCGTGCCGTCGTCGTCACTGTCTTTCGTGTTTTTCTGTAAACGGCGGCCTTTGCGCATCTCCTCTGCACTGTATTGCTTCGGGATAGTTTCCTCGGGCAATTCTTCTTTTCCGACATCCGTGAAGATCACATCCGGATCCTCTGCCTGCTCACCGTCTTCAAGCACCGTTTTGGGGGATTCCTCAACATCCAAATTGAGATCGTGACGTTTATCCAGATCCTCCTCGGGATGCTCCTTATAATACGGGTCAATGATCGTCCGTTTAATGAGCGGGAAGATCGTGAATTGGATGAGGAACGAACGGAATGCCGGGAACAACAACACGTACAAGATCACCAGCGGCGCCAGCACGTACCAAAAGTAATTAAAGAGCAATACCGCCGCCAGCGCATAGATAGCGAGTAAAGCAAGCGAGATAATAAGATTCTCTTTAAAGCCGGCAATCGCAAGCAACAAGCTGTTCTTACAGACCTGTTTAAACGAAAGTTTGAACGTGATGATCTGCATGTATAAATAATACCGTGCATAGCAGAAGATCACCACCAGGAAAAACGAAACCGCAAAGAACAACAGCGGCATAAACTGAGCACCTTGTACCGCATTCAGCCAATCCCATGCGTAGATAATATCGAAGATCAGGCACGCACTGATAGCAAGTTCCAAGATACCCGCCGCCAGTGCTTGTTTCCAATTCTTTTTGATGGTGTCAAAAAAATCAGATGGCAGGAACACGTGCTTTTCTCTTGCATAATTGCGGGTAACGAATGCAAGGCCGGCTTCCGCCAAACCTCGCGTTACCACGGGAATGGACACCAACGCATACAGTAAGTTTGCGATGATCAATCGGAAGAATTTCCGAAAATACAACTCCCAAAACAGGAAAAACCGTTTCTTTTTCGGCTCGTTTTTGGAAACACCGGGACCCGGCTTACTGGCATCAAACATCCCGAAAAAACCCGCCATTTAAAACACTCCTTACAACAGCCCTCCAAGCAGGAGGCGCAATATCACGTCCAGTGCACCTGCACCGAGAATCAAAGCCAACAGCACTAAAAAGCGCACACAGTATAACCGAAAATCTTGCCACAGGCCGCCGCATCGTGCGGATCGCGGAAAAAACTGTACTGCCATAAGCAACGTCAACCGCAACGCTTCAGATGATGCCATGAGCAATGCAACCAGTTCCATAATCGCAGACGGCAACAGTACAACGGCAAGGACAAGCCACCCGCTCATCCCGCTTTGTACGTAATAGGCCTCACTGAGGCCCAGACCGATCCCCCAAAAGATCGGCACTAAAACAACAAGCGGCGCACCACACGCAGATACACCCGAAAAGAACAACAATGCCAACAAACACACCGGCTGAAAACACGAGGAAAGCCACTGTGAAAGCACGCTCGTAAAATTACCTTTGACAGGTGTTAACGGTAATAATGCCAACCATTCTGCCGGCAGGGATGCCGAGAGTGGTGAATACAGCACCATTCCGCCTATGCAACCGATCAGCGGCAACAATAACAACAGCAACAACCGCCGATTTTGCTTTATAAAACTGCCGATAGAGTTTGTCCGTTTCATACGCGTCCGTCCTTTCTGTCACATAAACACTATATGCCTCAAAAAGAACGGATATGCTCTATCACCTTAACAAGAGCGGGACGAAAAACTCCGTCCCGCTTTGGTTAACGTTTTGTTTTAACATTTACGCCCAGCACACCGCCGAACGCGCCCAAACCGATTGTCAGTGCTGCTTTAAGCAACATCATGGTTCCGCGAAGCTCCTGCGACGTAACCATGCCGACAACCGTGATAAGTAAAAACAGCAACAAGCCAACGCCTGCACCGAACAAAAGCCCACGCTCACGCGACAGTCTTGCCGCGACAAAACCGCTCGCAAATGCGCCGATTGCCGCCGCTGCGAGAGCGACAGGAGTTACTATTGATGTAGGTAAAATTCCGGTTGTCATAATGGCGGCGGCAATCAACAAGATAACCGCACAAACGATCACACCGACACCGAGTCCCATTCCAAGCGGACGCAGAATTCTTGCTGCTGTTGAAACCTCTTTGCGAGTGCCCATACACTTTCCCCTCCACACGAATATCAGGTAATATACCTATATTCTGTGGCAATGGGAAATAGTACCGGAGTCACGCGTAAAGATTAGATATCGTCATCGTCGTCATCGTCGTCGTTTGCATCGTGAACCGTATCACAGCTCTGCAATGCCCACTTTTTGATGACCATCTTGTTGCGATCCGCACCGGTCTCGATAACGAACTCATCTTCTTTGATGTTCACAATACGACCGCGGATACCGCCGATCGTGGTGATCTCATCACCGACACGAATGCTCTCACGCATTTTCTGCTCTTCTTTTTGTTTTTTCTTCTGCGGACGGATCATGAGGAAATACATAACCACGAACAACAGACCCATCATAATGAGGGGCATAAAGGCACCAAGACCACCGGCAGCAGCCGCATCGCCAGCGGCAGCAGCAGTTGTATCGGCTGCCAAGGAATACAAATCAAACATACTTCATTACCTCCTAAAATAATACCTTTTCAGTATACAGGATTTTGTGGCTGATAGCAATATAAAACCGGAAAAAATCGAAAAAAATTCATATTTTTAAATTCGCCGATCTAAAACGCCAATATAACGGTTGTAAAACTCCTCGAATGTCCCCTCGTCCAGTGCGGTACGAATCCGCTCCATCAGGGTATTATAGAAATACAGATTATGCATCACGCACAGTCGCATCGCGAGCATTTCGTTCGCCTTGAAAAGATGGCGAATGTACGCACGCGAATGGCGGCGGCAGGTCGGACAATCACATTCCTCGTCAAGCGGCAACAGATCATGCTCATATTTTTGATTGAGCATATTCCGATGCCCGCTCCACGTAAAGACGTGCGCATGTCTGGCGTTACGCGCGGGCATCACGCAATCGAACAGATCAACGCCACGGTGAACGCCCTCTAAAATGTTTTCCGGTGTTCCGACGCCCATTAAGTACCGTGGCTTTTCTTTCGGCATGTACGGCTCTACCGCTTCAATAATACGGTACATATCCTCTGCCGGCTCACCAACCGCAAGACCGCCGATGGCATACCCGTCTAAGTCAAGTTCCGCAATTTCCTGCATGTGTGCCACGCGCAAATCGTCAAACGTACAACCCTGGTTGATTCCGAACAACATTTGCTGTTTATTAATGGTATTCGGCAACGAATTGAGCCGTTCCATTTCTACCTGACACCGTTTAAGCCAACGTGTCGTGCGCTCGCAGGAACGGGCAGAATAGTCGTACGGTGCGGGGTTTTCCACGCACTCGTCAAACGCCATTGCAATCGTAGAAGCTAAGTTAGATTGGATACGCATGCTTTCCTCGGGACCGATAAACAAGCGTCGACCGTCAATATGTGAAGAAAAGGTTACCCCCTCTTCCTCGATCTTCCGCAGATTGGCAAGTGAAAACACCTGAAACCCGCCGCTGTCTGTCAAAATCGGGCCCTGCCAACCGGTAAACTTGTGTAAGCCACCCAGTTCATGAACCAACTCATCACCGGGACGCAAGTGCAAATGATAGGTGTTGCACAGCTGCACCTGACATTTGATGTCCGAAAGATCATACGCGGACACCGCGCCCTTTATAGCGCCACAAGTCGCAACGTTCATAAACGCAGGTGTCTGTACCGTCCCGTGCGGTGTTTCAAATTCACCGCGGCGCGCCGCACCGCAGGTTTTCAAAATTTTCATACTCTCTCTCCCGTTACAGGATCATCATAGAATCGCCAAAACTGAAAAAGCGATACCGTTCTTCCACTGCGTAACGATAGGTATCCATGGTCGTTTCATAACCCGCAAACGCACTGACCAACATAATCAGCGTGCTTTCCGGCAAATGGAAGTTGGTAATGAGTCCATCCAAAACCTTGAACGTATAACCGGGATAAATGAAAATATCCGTCCATCCGTCCGCAGCATGCACCAATCCGTCCTCACCTACACCGACACTTTCCAAGGTGCGGCAACTGGTGGTACCAACGGCAAAGACGCGACCACCGTTTTTCTTAGTCTCATTGATCAACTCCGCTGTTTGCTCGGATAGTTCATAATGTTCGGAATGCATCTTGTGATCTGTAATGTTATCCGCCTTTACAGGGCGGAACGTGCCCAACCCCACGTGTAAGGTTACAAACCCAATCTTTACCCCTTTTTCTTTGAGCTTGTTAAGCAATTCCGGTGTAAAATGTAAACCGGCTGTAGGAGCAGCGGCAGAACCAAGATCCTTGGAATACACCGTTTGATACCGTTCTTTATCCTTGAGTTCGTGCGTAATATAATGCGGAAGCGGCATTTGACCGATTCGCTCTAAGATCTCGTAAAAATTGCCCTTGTATTGGAATTTTACCAGTCGGTTACCGTCCGGTGTGACCTCTAAAACCTCCGCTTTAAGTAATCCGTCGGCAAAGGTCAACACGTCACCGGGGCGTGCTTTTCGACCCGGACCTGCCAATACCTCCCACACATCCAAACCCTTGGAATTAAGGAGCAACAGTTCAACAGCGCCGCCTGTCGGCTCGCGATGACCGTACAGCCGCGCGGGAAGCACACGGCTATCGTTCAGGATCAGACAATCCCCCGGCTTCAAATATTCCACGATATCGTAAAAATGCCGATCTGTTCGCGTACCCGCCAAACGGTCTAATACCAGCATGCGCGAATGATCACGAGGTTCGATCGGCTCTTGCGCGATCAATTCCTCCGGCAAATGGTAAAAAAAGTCTTGTCGTTTCATGGTTTCTCTCCGCCGAATTTATTGACATACCAGATACTTAATGGTACAATAGTAGCCGGAAAAAGTCAAGTTTTATCACTCATTTCCAAACAGCAGGTAAAAAGAAAGGATTTTCCGTATGAAAACGTACAAAGTTGGTATTATCGGTTGCACCGGTATGGTTGGTCAGCGTTTTGCGACCTTGCTCGCAGATCATCCGTGGTTTGAGGTTTCTGTCCTCGCGGCAAGCCCTCGTTCCGCCGGCAAAACATATAAGGAAGCTATCGGCAGCCGCTGGGCTATGACCGTTCCTATGCCGGAAAAATTGGAAAACATGATGGTGTACGACGCAGCAAACGTGGAAGAAGTCGCCGAGAAAGCGGATTTCGTATTCTGCGCTGTGGATATGCCGAAAGATCAGATCCGCGCATTGGAAGAAGCGTATGCGAAAGCAGAGTGCCCCGTTGTCTCCAACAACAGCGCACATCGCGGCACAGCGGACGTTCCGATGATCATCCCCGAGCTTAACGATTCTCACATGGAAGTTATCGCTTCTCAGCGCAAGCGTCTTGGTACCAAGCGCGGCTTTATTGCCGTCAAATCTAACTGCTCGCTGCAAAGCTACGTGCCGGCTCTGTTCCCGCTGTCCAAGTGGGGTATTACCAAATCGCTCGTGTGCACCTATCAAGCAATCTCCGGCGCCGGCAAAACCTTTGAGCGTTGGCCCGAAATGGTAGATAACGTGATCCCCTATATCGGCGGCGAGGAAGAAAAATCCGAGAAAGAACCTCTCAAGATCTGGGGTAAGGTTGAAAACGGCGTGATCGTTAACGCTACCTCTCCCGAGATCACGGCACAGTGCTTGCGTGTTCCGGTCTCCGACGGTCACTTTGCGGCGGTGTTCTGCAGTTTCGAGAACAAACCCTCCAAGGAAGAGATCATCGAAACCTGGAACTCCTTTAAGGGCCGTCCGCAGGAGCTTGAGTTGCCCAGCGCTCCCAAGCAATTCTTGCACTATTTTGAAGAGGATAACATGCCGCAGGCCAATCTACATCGCGGTTTAGAGGGCGGCATGGCTGTTTCTCTCGGCCGTCTTCGTGAAGATACGCAGTACGATTACAAATTTGTTGGTTTATCCCATAATACCTTGCGCGGTGCCGCCGGCGGTGCTGTTCTACTGGCTGAATTGCTCTGCGCAGAAGGA
Source organism: Clostridia bacterium (assembly GCA_017436915.1). Taxonomy (GTDB): domain Bacteria; phylum Bacillota; class Clostridia; order Oscillospirales; family Acutalibacteraceae; genus RGIG3009. The sequence goes on along the minus strand of JAFSCE010000015.1, from coordinate 14,500 downwards.
TATATGGACTAATATCATAAACAGGAGGGCTGTGCATGAGTAAACCCGTACTCTTTACCGGCGCAGGCGTTGCACTGGTCACCCCCATGGAGCGGGACGGACGTATCAATTACGAGAAGTACCGTGAGCTGATCGATTTTCAGATCACACACGGAACGGATGCCATCATTTCCGTCGGCACCACAGGAGAAGCCCCCACATTAGAAGATAGCGAGCACCTGCACGCGTTCGAGGTTGCTATTGAACAAACCAACGGTCGCGTGCCGATGATCGCCGGTACCGGCTCCAACAACACCGATCACTGTATCTATATGTCCCGTGAAGCGAAAGCCATGGGTGCAGACGGTTTGTTGTTGGTCACCCCGTACTACAACAAAAGCTCACAACGCGGTCTGATCGCGCATTACACCAAGATCGCCGCTTCGGTGGATCTTCCGATCATTCTGTACAACGTGCCGTCACGCACGGGCGTGAACTTGCAACCGAAAACGGTCGCAGAGCTTGCCAAAATTCCAAACATTGTCGGCTTGAAGCAAGCAAACGGCAACATGTCGGAAACGGCTGAGATCGCCGCACTTTGCGACATCCCCATCTATTCCGGTAACGACGATCAAATTGTGCCGATTCTGGCACTTGGCGGAAAAGGCGTTATTTCGGTGCTGTCGAACGTGGTACCGCAGGAGACGCACGACATTTGCAAGGCGTGGTTTGACGGAAACGTGCAATTATCGCTGCAGTTACAGTTAAAATATCTGGAACTCGCCAATGCGCTGTTTATGGACGTTAACCCAATCCCTGTTAAAGAGGCGATGAATCAAATGGGCATGACAGTCGGTGACTGTCGCTTACCGCTTTACAGCATGACCGATGCCATGAAACAAAACATGTCAGACGTCTTAAAACGCTATCACTTGATTTAAAGGAGTTTACTATGACTCGTATCATTCTTTCCGGTTGTAACGGTAAAATGGGAAAAACCATCACACAGTGTGTCGCCGAGCGTGCCGACTGCGAGATCGTTGCGGGCTTTGATATCAACACCGAGTCGTCTGCTTTCCCCGTCTTTGCTGATCCCGCTGCGTGCTCTGTGGCAGCGGACGTGATTGTTGATTTTTCACATCCCGCTATGTTGGACGGCGTGTTGGCTTACGCAAAGGCACATAAACTTCCCATCGTGATCGCCACCACCGGTCTTTCCAACAACCAGTTGCAAGCCATTCAAGAGGCAACCAACGAAACGGCAATCTTTTCCAGTGCCAATATGTCACTCGGTATCAGCTTGCTCGCGGAACTGGCGAAAAAAGCGGCATCTGTATTAGGAACGTCGTTCGACGTGGAGATCATTGAAAAACACCACAACCAGAAGATCGACGCGCCCTCCGGTACAGCCCTTATGTTGGGGGATGCCGTTAAGGAAGGGCTTCCCTATTCCCCCACATACGTCTTTGACCGCCATGCGGTTCGTCAAAAACGCGAGCCACATGAGATCGGTTTTAGTTCGATCCGTGGCGGCACGATCGTCGGCGAGCACGACGTGTTGTTTGCCGGTCACGACGAATGTATCACGCTCTCCCATTCCGCCACCTCCAAGAGTGTCTTCGCCGTCGGTGCGATCAATGCCGCACTCTTTTTAATCGGCAAATCGGCGGGCTATTACACCATGAAAGAGTTAGTTGCCGAGAGCTAAACAAGTATTAAAAAGCCGTCACACGTTAAGTGTGACGGCTTTTTTGTCGGGATTTATTTCTTTTCAAAAGACTGGCAATCAACGCATTGGCAAACGGTGGGATCCTTCTCGTGCGTGCCCACCTGAATGGCGTTAAGCGAGCAGTAGTTATCGGTACCGCAATGGTAACGGCACTGCTCCACCGAGCAATGAATCGACTTGTTGGCCTGACAGTTGTTCATATCCATCATAACTCCCTCCTTTATTTGAAGTCGTTAATAGTATATCCTGTTGCACGGATAATACACAACAAACAAGGAGTGAAATGATAGAAAATAAGAAGGGTTTACGGTTCGCTTGCTACTTCATCCAAGATGGCGCGCAAAGTTTCAACACCCTCGCCGTTCACTGCCGAAAACGGAACATATTGTACACCGTCAAAATCGGAAAGTTCTTCGCGCAACGCTTCCATTCGTTTTTCGCGTTCGGTCTTGTTCAGTTTGTCTGATTTAGTTAAAACAATCACAAACGGGATTTCACACTCTACCAAATACTCCAACATTTGGAAATCGTTGGCGGTCGGCGGATGGCGCATATCGATCAGTTGCAGAACCAGTCGCAGATCGCGATCGTCGTCAAAATAATGCTCGATCGTTTGGCTAAAACGCTGTTTCTCCGCATTGGACAGTTTGGCATAGCCGTATCCGGGAAGATCGACTAAGCGCATCGTATCCAGTTTATAGAAATTGATAGTGGCGGTTTTACCCGGTGTTGCACTGGTACGTGCTAAGGATTTACGGTTAAGAAGTTTGTTGATCAGAGAGGATTTGCCCACGTTGGAACGACCGGAAAAGGCAATTTCCGGTAAAGTAGACGCAATCAACTGACCGGAAACACCGGCAGAGGTTTCAAAAACAGCCGACTCGATTTTCATAACGATCCCCTCTCTTTCTTCTTACATTAACAGTGCGGTTTCAATGACCGTATCCATCGTGCGAGCAGTTACAAAACGAATGTTGTTTTTAACCACCTCATCCACCTCTGACAGATCCGGCTCGTTATCTTGCGGGATGACCACTGTTTTCATGTGATGACGATAAGCCGCCATGGTTTTTTCTTTAAGACCACCGATCGGCAACACTCTACCGCGCAATGAGATCTCGCCCGTCATTGCCACGTCGTGGCGCACCGGGATTCCCGTTAACGCCGATACCATGGCCGTTGCCATGGTCACACCGGCAGAGGGACCGTCCTTCGGCACGGCACCTTCCGGTACGTGGATATGGATGTCTTTCGTTTTGTAAAAATCATCTGCAATGTTCCAACGATCTGCACGGGAACGCACGTAGCTAATTGCAGCTTTCGCAGATTCTTTCATCACATCACCGAGTGAACCGGTAAGTTCAACCTTGCCGCTTCCATCCAAAACAGCCACTTCAACAGGCATGGTTTCCCCACCGACTGCCGTCCAAGCAAGACCGTTAACAACACCAACCTCATCAACTTTGGTATGCGTTTCTTCCTTAAAGCGGCGAGGTCCTAAATAGTCTGCTACCGATTTCTCGTTCACGGTCACTTTGCAAGGCGTTTGTGAAACGAGCTCCTGTGCCCGCTTACGGCAAACTTTCGCGATCAAACGCTCCAGATTTCGCACACCGCCCTCGCGAGTGTAACCGTCAATCATCAGGCGCAGTGCCGCGTCACTGATACGTAATCGGCGAGTATCCAACCCGTTCTGTTTCAGTTGCTTTTTTATCAAGTGATTGCGCGCAATATGGAATTTTTCTTCCGCTGTGTAGCTGGACAGTGTGATCACGTCCATACGGTCAAACAGAGGTGCCGGGATATTTTCCGCATTATTAGCGGTTGTGATAAACAGCACTTTGGAAAGATCGTACGGTATTTCCAAATAATGATCCACAAAGGCATTGTTTTGCTCGGTATCCAACACCTCTAATAAGGCAGAGGACGGATCACCATTATAGCTGCTTCCCAATTTATCGATCTCATCCAGCAAGATAAGCGGGTTAGAGGTCTTCGCCTTTTCAATCGCGCGGATGATTCGACCGGGCATGGAACCAATATACGTGCGGCGATGACCGCGAATATCCGATTCATCACGTACACCACCAAGTGACACACGGACGTAGGCACGTCCAAGTGCTTCGGCAATAGACCGCGCAATGGAAGTCTTACCGACACCGGGAGGGCCAACCAAACAAATGACCTGCCCCTTAGTACCGCCGGTCAAGCTACGAACTGCAAGCACCTCTAAGATGCGCTCTTTGACCTTTTCCAAGCCGTAATGATCGCGGTCAAGGATACCTTGTGCGCGGGAAATATCCAGGATTTCTTCCGAGTATGTATGCCACGGAAGATTCAAACAAGTATCTAAATAGTTGCGCACTACTGTTGCCTCATGTGAGCCAAACGGCATTTTTGCCAGTTTGTTGCATTCCTTGAGCAACTTTTCTTCAATTTCAGAGGAAAGAGCGAGCGCTTTGATTTTTTCACGCAGCTCGTCCGCTTCACCGGCAGGATCATCCTCTTCCCCAAGTTCAGAGGCGATAACACGCATCTGCTCATGCAAATAATAATCGCGTTGATTTTTATCAATGGCGGATTGCACCTGACGCTCAATACCGCGCTCCAATTCGGCGATACGCACCTCGTCAGCAAGGATGCGAAGCAACTCTTCAAAGCGCTTTTCAAGCGATAAGGCATCAAGCACCTTTTGCTTATTTTCCGCGGTTGCGGGCAAAATATCCGCTATACGATCAGCAAAAATGCCGTTATCACGTACCATCATCAGTTCACTGACAGCGCTGTCGGGAACTTCGGGACTCAGTTCTATGTACTGATGGAAATAGTCACGGCATTTGCGGAAAAAGGCAGTTTCCTCATCCTTATCTGCCATGGGGCGTGTCACACATTCTCTTACCTCTGCAACCATAAACGGCTCAGTCTGTGTAAAACTACGCACGCGAGCGCGGTATAAAGCTTCTACCTTTACACGCACCGTATCAGACGGCATACGCAACACTTGTTGCAGCCGAACGACCACGCCTGTCTTGCACAAGGCCTCGGGTGCCGGATCTTCATCCGCTGTATTCTGTTGGGTGACCAAAAAAATTAATTGGTCGGTATTCACAGCTTCCTGCAAGGCCTGAACGGATTTTTCACGTCCCACCTCAAACTGAACGGTAGTGTTGGGAAAAACCACTAAACCACGCAAGGCAAGCAGCGGCAATGTGGATACGCGGGAGATCCGCTTTTGCAATGCCATCATCGTTTTTCACTCCTAAAACGGACAACGTAAGCTTGCGTTGTCGGGAAACGGGGTATATATGGAAAAGTCAGCAGTCGGTCGCAAAACCGACTGCCAACGATTCAAAACGGATATTTATGCCGTCACTTTACGACGCACCGATTTTTTACCGGGTGTCTTAATACGGGTCGGCTTTCTATCGGGGTTTTTAATGAACTCGGGAGACGCATTATCTTCAATACAGGCACGGGTGATAACGACTTTCTCCACCGTAGGATCAGACGGCACCTCAAACATGAGGTTGGTTAAGACTTCCTCCATAACAGAACGAAGTCCCCTGGCACCCGTATTGCGCTGCAACGTCTTTTCTGCCACGGCTTTCAGCGCATCCGGCGCAAATTCCAGTTCAACATCGTCCAGCTTAAACAAACCGGTATACTGCTTTAAAAGCGCGTTTTTCGGTTTGCTCAAAATTTTAACGAGTGCATCAACGTCTAACGGTTGAAGTGCCGTAATAACCGGCATGCGGCCCACCAGTTCGGGGATCAAACCGAACTTGACCAGATCCTGCGGCACAACTTGGCGATACATTTCGCCCTGCTCCATATCCTTTTTGGATTTTACTTCGTTGCCGAAGCCCATCGCACCGGAGGAAATGCGTTTTTCAACAGTCTTTTCAATACCGTCAAACGCACCGCCCAGAATAAAGAGAATGTTGCTGGTATCGATCTGGATAAACTCCTGCTGCGGATGTTTTCGACCGCCGTTCGGAGGAACGTTGGAAACGGTTCCTTCCAGAATTTTAAGAAGCGCCTGTTGTACGCCCTCACCGCTGACGTCACGGGTAATGGAGGGATTCTCGCTGCGACGCGCGATCTTATCGATCTCATCTACGTAGATGATACCGCGTTCAGCTCGCTCCACGTTCCCCTCTGCCGCTTGAATCAAACGAAGCAGGATATTCTCCACGTCTTCGCCAACGTAACCGGCCTCGGTCAACGTCGTCGCATCTGCAATGGCAAACGGTACGTTAAGCGTTTTGGCAAGCGTCTGCGCCAATGCTGTTTTACCGACGCCGGTCGGGCCGAGCAACAGCACGTTACTCTTGCCGATCTCGATGTCCAGATCGTCGCCACAATAGATGCGTTTGTAATGGTTGTACACAGCAACCGATAAAGCAACCTTTGCGGCATCCTGACCGATGACGTACTCATCCAGCGACTTCTTGATCTCTTTAGGTGTCGGCAACACAAAGGAACCTTCCCCATCTTGTGCGCGTTTTTTGGAAAAATGGGTGCCATCCTCCAAAATATCGCTGCACAATTCCACACACTCGTTGCAGATATACACGCCGGGGCCGGCGATCAGACGGTAGACCTCGTCTTGTGCTTTTCCGCAAAAGGAGCAGCAGACAGTACGGTTATCCTCATTTTTCGGCATGGGTTAAATCCTCTTTTCGATCACTTTATCGATCAGACCGTATTTCACGGCATCCTCGGCAGTCATCCAATTATCACGATCGGTATCTTTTTCGATCACGTCGAGCGGTTGACCGGTCATTTCGGACAGCAAGGTGTTCATACGGTTGCGGATAAACAAAATGTGCTCCGCCTGAATCTTAATGTCGCTCGCTTGCCCTTTGGCACCACCGAGCGGCTGATGAATCATGATCTCGCTGTTCGGAAGCGCCAGGCGCTTACCTTTTGCGCCGGCAGCTAGCAGGAACGAACCCATGCTGGCAGCCATGCCGATGCAAATGGTGGACACGTCGCACTTGATAAACTGCATCGTATCATAGATCGCCATACCGGCAGAAATGGATCCGCCCGGACTATTGATATACAAATGGATATCCTTATCCGGATCCTGCCCTTCCAAATACAACAGCTGTGCCACCACTAAGGAAGCTGTGGCATCGTTCACTTCATCCGACAGCATAATGATGCGGTCATTTAACAGACGAGAAAAAATATCATAGCTGCGTTCGCCGCGGCTGGTCTGTTCTACCACGTAAGGTACCAAACTGCTCATGTCCCTCATCCTTTCTTAACGAATCGGTCTTTCCTAATATAGACCGTTTGAGGAGATCTTAATCCTCTTTTTTGGCTTTCGTTGTCTTGGTCGGCTTCACAGCGGTGGCCTTGACAACGTCCATTGCCTTGCCAACAGCCAGATCTTTCACCAATTCACCCTCGGGGATCATGGATTTGATCTGCTCGACTTCCATCTTATACTGCTCGGCAAACTTCGCAAACTCCGCTTCGATTTCTTCAGCGGTCGGTGCAATGTTTTCGAGCTGTGCGATCTTCTCCAATGCCAAACGCAGTTTCACCGATTTTTCGGCCTGCTCACGGAAGCCCTTGCGGAACGCATCCATGTCCATGCCGGTATACTGCAGATAGGTGTTCAGGTTGAGACCCTGTGCCTGCAGACGGTAGTCAAAATCACGAACACTTTCGTTCACGCGATTCTCGTACATCGCTTCCGGAATTTCGCCCTTGAGGTTCGCGATGAGCTGCTCCATCAGTTCAGTCTCAAACGCCTCGTTTGCGGCGCGCTCCTTCTGCTTTTTGATGTTTTCTTTAGTATCGGCTTTGAGTTCTTCCAAGGTATCAAACTCGCTGCAATCTTTCGCAAAGTCGTCATTCAACTCCGGCAGCTCTTTCACTTTGATCTCGTGCAGCTTGCATTTAAACACAGCCGGTTTGCCTGCGAGTTCGGTTGCGTGATACTCCTCCGGGAAGGTCACGTCAACGTCAAATTCCTCACCGGTCTTTTTGCCGACGATCTGATCTTCAAAACCGGGGATAAATTGACCCGAGCCCAGCACCAACGAATGGTTCTCCGCCTTGCCGCCTTCAAACGCTTTGTCGTCAACATAGCCGTCGAAATCAAACACAACGGTATCGCCGTTCTGCGCTGCGCGATCTTCCACCGTCACCAAACGGGAGTTGCGATCCTGCAACTGCTCCAGTGCTTCTTTGATTTCGGTCTCTTTCACGGAGACAGACTTCTTCGCTGCCTTTAAGCCCTTATACTCGGTCACTTCGACTTCGGGCTTAACGGTGATAACCGCCTTGAAGCACAAACCCTCTTTGCCGACAGATACGACATCCAGATCGATCTTATCTTCGACATATTCATAGCCGGACTCGACGATCGCCTCGTCCAAAGCGGACGGGTAAAGAGCGTTGACCGCATCCTCATAGAACACGCCTTCGCCGTAGATCTTCTCGACATACGCGCGGGGGGCCTTGCCCTTGCGGAATCCGGGAATGTTCATCTTACCAATGTTTTTGCGGTACGCAACGCTGACAGCTTGCTCAAACGCCTCTGCACCGACTTCGATTTCCAACTCCACACGGTTGGTTTCTACTTTGTTTGCCTGTTTCAATGCCATGGTTATTTGCCTCCTAAGATTTAAAAATCCATAAATCAATTTATTATAGCATACTTTTCAGCGGAAATCTACTGAAATTTTGCTTTTTTTGCGATTTTTCAAGGAATAAGTAACGGACAAAAGCGCAGGGCGTCACAGGAAGTCAATCGGAAGGCAATTCCCTCCCACTCTCCTTCAAACGCCTGGCGGATCCCCGCCCCGTGGACATGACCGTAATAGCACCGTTTGATGCCTTCTGCTTTGAGTACGTCGGTTATTTCCTCACAGACGCGACCGTCAAACAGCGGCGGGTAGTGCAAGAAGACCACCGGTTCCAATCCGGTCTGTTTAGCCGCCCGAATGGAGGTGCGTAAGCGTTCGGCTTCGCGGCGCAGAATTTTGACGTTATCTTCTGCGTCATCGTAAAACCAGCCGCGCGATCCGCAAACGGCGAAACGCTCATCAACCGTCACCGCATCGTTGTGAACAACGGTAAGCGACGAGAGTCCGTTTTCTTCAAAGAACGAATCCATTTTGCGGCGCGTACACCACCAATAATCGTGATTACCCTTAAACAGCAACTTACGACCGGGAAGCGCGTGTAAAAACCGAAAATCCTCCAAAGCATCATCCAGTGTCATTGCCCAGGAAATATCACCGGCGAGCACCACCGTGTCTTCAGAGGTGACAAGTTGCCGCCACTGCTTTTCCAGTCGCATGACATAATCGTTCCAACCGGGAAAGACCGTCATCGACTTATCGGTCGTCAGTGATAAATGTGGGTCGGATATGACATATAAGGACACTGCCTCACCTCATCCCAACAATTCAAATACCGCTTGTTCCATCGTATCGCGATCGCACACACCCGTAAAGCGCGGTTGCTTGCCCTTCAGCCCCGCGAGCGGTGCCGGAATCGGGCAACCGGTAAGCGCGTGCAACTCATCCACAACGGCAAACTCGTCTTTTCCGTCGATCGCGGGTTTCAAGGCGCTTAACACGCTGGCGGAGAACTTGTACGGGTTTGCCGTAGAAGCCACTACCGTGGGGGTCGTATCCTTGGTGCTGTCGCGGTATTCACGATACACCCGCATAGCAACTGCCGTGTGAGTATCGCAAAGATACTGCTCACGCTCGTAAATATCGTGAATTTCCTGCAAGGTCTGCTCATCGTCACACCAACCGGCGGCAAAAAGATCATTGATCTTAGCAAACACTTCATCGGAAACCGTATACTTGCCGTTTTCCTTGAGTTGTTTCATCCAATCGGCAATCTGCGTATCGTTTTCGCCACACAAGTGATACAACAAGCGCTCCAAGTTTGAGGAGATCAAAATATCCATCGAGGGTGATACCGTGGTATGGAAATCACGGTTGCGATCGTAGGTGCCCGTGCGCAAGAACTCCGTTAATACGTTGTTGCAGTTCGAAGCACAAACCAGACGCGCAATCGGCAAACCCATCTCGCGTGCGTAGTAAGCCGCTAAAATGTTACCGAAGTTACCGGTGGGTACTACCACATTGATCGGGTCACCGAGCTTGATACTACCGTTTTTCAGCATATCGCAATATGCGGAAATGTAATACACGATCTGCGGGAGCAAACGACCCCAGTTGATGGAGTTAGCAGAGGAAAATTGCTTACCCGCTTTTGCCAGTTTTTCTTTAACAACGGGATCGGTAAAGATAGTCTTTACACCCGTCTGCGCATCGTCAAAATTACCGCGAATAGCGCACACACCGACGTTCGCGCCCTCTTGGGTGGTCATCTGCAACTTTTGCATGGGGCTGACACCGTTTTCTGGATAGAAGACCAGAATACGCGTATGGGGCGCGTCGCGGAATCCCTCCAAGGCCGCTTTTCCGGTATCACCGGAGGTAGCAACCAAAATCACGATCTCGTTGCCGTCTGCCGTTTTCTTCGCCGCAACACGCATAAAGTGCGGCAAGATCTGCAACGCCATGTCCTTGAACGCGCAGGTCGGACCGTGCCACAGCTCCAGCACTGCCGTACCGTCCTTCATAAAATGAACCGGCGCGGGATGTTCCCCGGAAAAGCGCTCGGCTGTGTATGCCGAGGCGGCACACTCCTCTACTTCAGCATCCGTAAAGTCGGTTAAAAAGCGTGACAATACGAACACGGCACGCTCTACGTAATTTTTATCGACCAAGTCCTCAATATCACGAAGCGTAATAGACGGAAGCTGCTCGGGAACGAACAAGCCGCCCTCTTCGGAAATACCGCGGGCGATCGCTTCGGCGGCTGTTACTTTGACCGCACGATCACGCGTACTGTTATACATCATAGTTTATCAAACTCCTCTGCCAAATTACCCTTTATTGTAACGCATTTTTCACGACTTGTAAAGCATTATTGCGGTAAAAATCTCATAAAAAACCGATAAGCGTTCTCAAAAAACAAGCGGTCAATGCACGCAGCCGTTACACCGCGTTTTTGCAGATACTCGGCAAACTGTTCATACACACCGATCCCCTGCCATTCCGCCGGCAAATCGGTACCATCCAAATCGAAGCCGAGTGCCACGGTTTGTTCGCCGCCAAGTTCCAGGTAACGGTCAAAATGGCGGTATAAACACTCAAAGCTTTGTTCACCAAGTTGTGCGGCGCACAAGGTAAGCCCCACCAAACCGCCCCGATCACGCAACAAGCAAAACTGCTCGTCACGCAGGTTGCGCGGATGAGGCGTTACGGACATAGAGACCGAATGACTGGCGATAAACGGCAACTTTGTTACAGCGGCAACATCCCAAAAACCCGCTTCATTCAAATGGGACACGTCCGGCACGATCCCGCACCGTTCCATCTCCCGTACCGCCTGCTTTCCAGACTCGGTTAATCCGCGAATATCGTCTGACAGACAGCCGTTCCCCAATTCGTTGGATCCGTTCCACGTAATGGTGATTATCTTTACACCGAGTTTTGCCAGTTCCGCCACACGTTCCGACTTTCCCGCCAGCGCAGCACCGCCCTCGACTCCTAAAAAACCGACAACACCGTCGTTGTTCAAAGCTGCCTCAAACTGTGAGGTGTTCTGTGGAAAGCACAGTTTAGGTGACGTTTGTCCTTTCGCATAAGACAACATTTGCAAGCATTGCTGCCATGCGGATTCCCCCCGCACGGTATCCGGCATCCAGACCGCAAACACCTGACACCACGGTCGATAGCACTGTCCACGCTCAAGGTCGACCGCGCAAGAATTTTGAATAAGAGTTTCCCCTTTTCGGTAACATTCGTAAACGGTATCACAGTGCAGATCAAACAGTCGCAAGGCACTTATCCCCCATACGCATTTTGTATGTGGCGAAGGTCAAGCGCTTTCATAGGTTCACCTTTGGCGGTGACGACCTCAATCACGTCAAATCGCATTTGCCGCGGGTCGGGATTATGAGCAATATAATACAGCGCCGTTTTGATAATACGCCGCTGCTTTTCTGCGGTTACCGCCTCGCGTGGCAAATAATACGAATTCTCCGAGCGGCTCTTGACTTCCACGAACACAATATACTCATCGTCTGCCGCAATTATGTCTATCTCCCCAAAGCGAGAATGATAGTTACCTGCCAACACTTCATAGCCATTATCACGTAAAAAACGGGCAGCCAACACCTCGCCAGCCGCCCCCTTTGAAATACCTGCCATCGGACCATTCCTTACAATATCTTTTTCAAGAAACTACGACGGTGTATCGGCGATACACCGTATTGTGCCAGTCGCTCATAGTGTAGAGCAGTGCCGTATCCCTTATGCTTGGTAAACTCGTATTGAGGATACTGTTCCGCAAGCTGTAACATCACCCGATCACGGCTGACTTTGGCTAAAATCGATGCCGCCGCAATAGAGGCAGATAACGCATCTCCTTTAATAACATACTGTGCCGGTGCAATTAAGCCGTCCGGAACACGGTTGCCGTCGATTAAGATCAGTTGCGGCTGTACCGAAAGCTTCTCCACTGCACGACGCATTGCCATAAAAGTCGCTTGCAAGATGTTATGCTCTTCGATTTCTTCGACGGTTGCTTCGGCAATGCCGAAAGCCAGCGCTTGTTCGCAGATTTGATCAAAAAGCGCTTCTCTCTTTTTCTCGGAAAGCTTTTTGGAATCGTTAAGTCCCTCCGGTATACGGGTGGGATCAAACACAACGGCCGCGGCAAAAACCGGTCCCGCTAACGGGCCGCGTCCCGCCTCATCCACACCGCACAACAAGGCGGCACCTTGCCGGCGAAATTGCTCGTCAAACTCAAAATTCGTCATACAGTCCTCCAAAACGGTTAGACGGAGACACCCTGAAAATCACCTTGCCGACCAAGCGCTCGTTTTCAACACAGCCAAAGGTTCGGCTATCTAACGAATGGCCTGCACTACGGTTATCTCCCATAACAAACACCATACCTTCCGGGATGGTAACCTCACCCTTCATGAGTTCTACCGATGTAGGGACCTCAATATAGGGCTCTTTCAGGATGTTCCCGTTGAGATAAACTTCACCGGTTGTTGAATCGATGGACACCGTATCCCCGGCAATACCAATGACACGCTTTATCAGCGGCTCGTCATCTGTTCCGCGGCTTATCACCACAATATCACCACGCTCCGGAGTGTACGGTAAACATGAGAGAATCAGCCGTTCTCCGTCATGCAGAGTGGTTTCCATAGAAGTACCGTCCACGTTCACCAAACGAAACAAAAAGGTGAAGATCAGTGTGATGGCTATCAACGCCGTTGTGATGATTTCAATCCATTCATACAAACCGGCATATCGCTTTACTCTTGGTTCCATACTCATCCCTCCACCGGTTGTTCTAACGTAATGCGGCCAATCTTCTGGCCGCGAAATTCATCGAGCAACATTACCGACGCACGCAAGGTATCCACCTCACCACCTGAAATCAGCATCCCGCGTTTGCGCCCGATCTGCTGCAACAGTTCATAACGGTCATCATCAAGCGACTCGGTCAATTTATAGCGACTGCGCAAAAACTCCTCGTAATCGGTCGCCAAAATATCCAAAAGACCAACCGCCAATTCTTCACTATCTAAAATTTCATCACGGATAGCACCGGTATACGCCAAATGCTGTGCCACCGTTTGATCCTCAAATTTTGGCCACAAAATACCCGGTGTATCCAACAGTTGCGCGCCACTGTCAATAACAAACCATTGTTGATTGCGGGTAACACCGGGGCGATCTTCAACTTTCGCTTTGCCGCCGCGCGCCATACGGTTGATAAACGAAGATTTCCCCGAGTTGGGAATACCAACGACCATCGCACGAATCGGGCGCTTGATCATGCCTTTTTCCGCCCAAGCAGCGAGTTTGTCCTTTAATACCTCGCGCATCAACGGGACGAACTGATTGATCCCCTTGCCACTTTTACAATCCACGGCGATGGCAGGAATGGAATGATCAGAATAATACTTTAACCAGCGTTTGGTTGCCGTTTCGTCCGCAATATCCGCTTTATTGAGAATCAGCAGGCGCGGCTTTTTAGCCACCAATGAATCGAGATCGGGGTTACGGCTGCTGATTGGAATACGTGCATCCACCACTTCAATCACAATATCCACCTGCGGTAACATTTCGGTAATTTTACGCTTTGTTCGGGTCATGTGACCCGGAAACCATTGAATGGATTGATCCATGCCGATCCTCTCCTTTCCGCACAAAAATGCAAAAAGAGGAGAAAATCAAACGATTTCCTCCCCCTCTTTGTCAGCTTATTTAATCAGCTCTTTGACCTTCGCGGCCTTACCCACGCGATCACGCAGATAGTACAGCTTGCTTCTGCGAACCTTACCGTAACGGACGACTTTCACAGCCGCAACGTTGGGGGAATGCAGCGGGAACACACGCTCCACGCCAACACCGTAGGACACGCGACGAACCGTAAAGGTTTCCGAAACGCCGCTGCCTTTCTTGGCAATAACCGTACCTTCAAACGCCTGAATTCTTTCGCGATCACCTTCGCGGATCTTCACGTCCACGCGAACGGTATCACCGATCGAGAACTCGGGTGCTGCCTCTTTTACGCTGTCAGCAGCAATGATTTTCAAAGCATCCATGATAAAATCCTCCTTGATAGTTTCCGGAGTTCATGCCCAATCGGCTGACAGCGCGATGGCAGCGGAACGCCTGCTCTAATGTATTAGCATTAGTCCCCGTTTCGCAT
>JAFSCE010000014.1 GCA_017436915.1 Clostridia bacterium | reverse complement strand
CGAGTGCGAACAGCTCGTGCTTAAACAACTTCTTTACCATTTGAACACCTCCCGGAACAGTGCGTCGACACTCTTGCCGTTTTCCTCACGGATTTCATCCACCGTCTTTTGCAGCAGGATGTGTCCCTGATGAATAAAGATGACCTCGTCCAATATCTGTTCAATATCGGCAATCAAATGCGTGGAAATGAGTACCGTCGCCTCAGGGTTGTAGTTGTTGATAATGGTGGAGATCACATAATCTCTCGCTGCCGGATCCACACCCGCGATCGGCTCATCCAATACATACAAGCGTGCATTTCGACTCATCACTAAGATCAGGCACACCTTTTCCTTGTTTCCCTTGGAAAGGGTTTTCAGCCGTGTTTTTGGAGAAATGCCCAAGGCGGTCAACATCTCATATGCACGTTCAGGGCGGAAATCCGCATAAAAATCCGCGTAAAAATCCACGATCTGCTCCACGCGCATCCACGTATTAAGAAAACTGTTGTCCGGCAGATAGGCCACCAGTTCCTTGGTTTTCACTCCCGGCGCGAGCCCGCAGATAGTAGCACTACCGGCCGTCGGCGTTAGCAGACCGTTCAGGATCTTGATCAGCGTGGTCTTCCCCGAACCGTTCGGGCCAAGTAGACCTACGATTCGCCCGCTCTCCACTGACAAACTCACATTATCCAACGCTGTCAGCGATCCGTACCGCTTTGTCAAATTTTCCAACCGCAGCATTTCGCTCATGCTTCCCACTCCTTTATGACTTGTTTTGTTGCCGCCATATCCAACCCTAAGTTTTCCATTTCGGCAAAATATGCGGCTGTGTGCTCCTGCATCAGCCGTTTCACCGCATTCTTTGCGACAGTGACGTCTGCCGACACGTACCATCCCGTCCCCGGTATGGAATACAACACTCCTTGCTGCTCTAACTGTTCAAACGAGCGTTGCACCGTATTAGGATTAACACCGAGCTTCACCGCCAATTCCCGCACCGACATCAATTTGGAATCCGGCTCCAAACTTCCTCTCGCAATGCGCACACACATCTGCTCGCAGATCTGCGGGCAGATCGGTGAACCGTGATCCGGTTTCCAACTCATGCAACCATCTCCTTTTGCGCGTATTATTGTACTAATACAATAATACGCTTCTGTAGCGTTTTTTGTCAAGATTCTATGAAAAATTTTTATACATCTTGCCATTTCAGAGAATATTTGGTATACTGGAATCAATCTGATTGTTAAAAGGAGTCGTTGAAATGGCAACCTATTATTTAGCTGTAGATATCGGCGCGTCGAGTGGCCGTCATATCTTGGCACATACCGAAAACGGCAAAATCGTTTTAGAGGAAATGCACCGCTTCGAAAACAAGTTGGTAGAGAAAAACGGCCATCTGTGCTGGGATACCGAGCATCTTTTCGGCGGTATCCTCGAAGGCATGAAAAAATGTGCCGCTGCCGGCAAGATCCCGCTGTCGATGGGCATCGACACCTGGGGCGTCGATTTTGTGCTGTTGGATAAGGACGGCAACATGATCGGCGATCCCGTGGCGTACCGTGACAGCCGTACCGACGGCATGGACGTCTGCGTGTCACAGTGCATCTCCGAGCAAGATCTGTATGCCATCGCGGGCACGCAAAAGCAAATGTTTAACACCATCTATCAGCTGATGAGCGTCAAACAGTCCGATCCCTCCGCTTTTGACCGTGCTGAGTATTTTCTCATGCCTCCCGAATATTACAACTATCTGCTGACCGGTAAAGCGGTCAACGAGTATACTATGGCGAGCACTTCCAACCTCGTCAATGCCGAAACCAAACAGTGGGACGGCGAGTTGCTCGACAAATTGGGCTTCCCCCGCCGCTTGTTCCGCGAACTCAAGACCCCCGGCGAGGTCGTCGGCAACTTAACGGATGAGATCGCCGCCAAAGTGGGCTTCAACTGCAAAGTCGTGTTGCCCGCCACACACGATACCGGCTCGGCGGTTGCTGCCGTTCCGGCAAACGACGACGATTTCCTGTATATCAGCTCCGGCACCTGGTCGCTTCTCGGCGTGGAAATGATGACTCCCAACTGCACCGAGGAAAGCCGCAAGCTCAACTTTACCAACGAAGGTGGCGTCAATTACCGCTTCCGCTACCTCAAAAACATCATGGGTCTGTGGATGCTGCAATCGGTCAAGCGCGAACTGAACAATCAGTACGGCTTCGGTGAGATCAGCGACATGGCGCGCGCAGCAGAGATCGATTCGGTCGTGGATGTGGACGATATGCGGTTCTTGGCTCCGAAGAGCATGATCGACATGGTCAAAACCGTCTGTGCCGAAACCAATCAAGCCGTGCCTCAAACGGTCGGCGAGGTGGCTAAGGTCATTTATCTGAGCTTGTCGGCTTGCTACGGCAAAGCCGTTCGCCAGATGGAAGAGATTACCGGTCGCACCTATTCCCGCCTGCACATCGTCGGCGGCGGCTGTCAGGACGGCTACTTAAACGAGCTGACTGCCAAATCCACCGGCAAGGCCGTATATGCCGGCCCCATCGAGGCAACGGCACTCGGCAACCTGCTCGTACAGATGCTGGCAAACGGCGAATTCGCCTCCCTCGAGGAAGGTCGCACCGCCATTGCGAACTCCTTCGACGTTAAGCCCGTATAATAAACTTACCAAAAAATCCCCCGTTTGACGAAAATGTCAAACGGGGGATTCGTTTTGTCTTACATACTCTCAGGTGCCTCGATTTTGAGAAGCGCCAGCACGTTGTGCAGTGCAATGCGTGTTGCTTCACACAACGAGAGCCGCGCTTGCTGCAGATCGGCATCCACACCACGCACACGGCAGGCGTTGTAGAATTTGTGGAACAAGGTTGCCAGTTCCTGGGCATACCGCGTCATACCGGCGGGGTCTTGTTCTTTTGCACAGGTCACCACCTGCGCCGCGTAACCTGCCAAATGCCGGATAAGTTCCCGTTCCTCCGGCTCTGACAGCAAGCACAGCACGTCCTGTTTGGGAGTCTGCAACGTCACGCCATCCTCGGCGACCGTGCGGAAAATCGAGCATAACCGCGCGTGTGCGTACTGCACATAATATACGGGGTTGGAGGACGATTGCTCAATGGCAAGTCCTAAATCGAAATCCATTTGCGTGGACGCCTCGCGCAAATTAAAGAAGAATCGCGCTGCATCCACCGGCACCTCATCCAACAGATCGGCAAGCTGAATCGCCTTGCCGGAACGCTTGGACATTCGCACCACTTCGCCGTCACGCATTAAACGGACAAGCTGCATCAATACGACCTGCAGATTGTCACCCGACAACCCGATCGCATCCATCGCGCCTTTCATACGCGCCACGTGACCGTGGTGGTCGGCACCCCACACGTCAATGCAGGTATCAAACCCGCGCATGAATTTGTTGCGGTGATACGCAATATCCGCCGCAAAATACGTGGGATTACCATTGGCGCGCACTAAGACCTCGTCTTTGATGCCTTCCTCCACGCCGTCGCGGTTAATGTGTTTTTTACCCTGATATTTCTCGCCGAATTCACCGGCCTTATACCATAAGGCCCCATCCTTTTCGTAGGTCAGCCCGCGTGCGGTCAGCAGATCGATCACCTCGCGCACCTCGCCGTTGTCGTGCAAAGTGGACTCGGTAAACCAGCGATCGTACACGATCCGATATTTCGCCATATCGGCTTTCATTTTCTCAATGTTGAGCGGCAACGCGTAGGCAACCAGTGCCGCGCGGCGCTCTTTTTCCGCCGCATCCACGAACGCGTCGCCGTGAATCTCGGCAAACGCCTTGGCGTGCTCGCGAATATCGTCACCGTGGTAGGCGTCCTCCGGCATCGGGACAGCGTCCTCGCCACGATACAACTGCAGGTAACGCACTTCCAATGACAAGCCGAATTTATCAATCTGGTTACCCGCATCGTTAATATAAAATTCGCGCCACACCTCGTAACCGGCGGCATCCAGCACCGCCGCCAGGCAGTCACCCAAGGCGCCGCCGCGAGCGTTACCCATGTGCATCGGACCGGTGGGGTTAGCAGACACGAATTCCACCATCACCTTTTTGCCGGCACCGTAGTCACTGCGCCCGTAGGCATCTCCCTGCTCGATCACCTGCGCAACGATATCCGCATAATAGCGAGGCGATAAAAAGAAATTCATAAAACCGGGGCCCGCGACCTCCGCGCGTTCCAGATAGGTGTTCTCCAGTTTCAAATGCGCCGTCATACACTCCGCGATTTGGCGGGGCGCTTTGTGAAACGCGCGTGCCGACACCATCGCGGCGTTCGCTGCGAAATCACCGTGTGTACGGTCAGCAGGGATCTCCACGACAAATTCCGGCAACTCTGCATCCGGTAATTCTCCGGCAGCGATCGCCGCACGCACGGCAGCTTGTACGGCTGCCCGCAATTGTTGTTGTGCTTGCTCCATAATGGTCAGCATGGTGACACTTCCTTGATTCGAAATTCAATTTCCTGCTCGGTGTACGCACCGCTCATCTCCAATGTGTATACCGCCCGCAGGAGTGCGGTATTCCCCCTCTTTGAAAACGCCAACCGCTTTGCTTGCGCATACAAGGTCAAAAGCCCATATGGTGTTTCATAACGGCAAGCATGCCGTTTACCTTCTTCCAGTACGATTTGTGACGAAATCTCGCCACGCCGCTCAATAATCGTTTGCGTGCCGCGTACCAGCACCGTCACGGCGGCTCCGCCATCCTGCGGCGACTCCGTGTAACACAACCGGGCACCATCCGCAAGCATGTCCAGCGTGCCGCGTGCCGTCATCTCGGCAGTTTCGGTATCGCCGTCCATCCGCTGGATCGAGCGCAAGGATATCGTGACGTTCATTTATCCGATGCCCTCCATGTCGACCCGACGAACATCCTCACGTACCGCGCGGCCCAAAAACATTTCGGCCACGCGCGTGAAATTGTACGGTTGATCGCTGACGAAAAACTGACAGCTGCCCATGCTGTCCGATGCAGAAAGCATATCGCGCTGCTGCAGAAGCGAAGCGCATTTGGCAGCGGTTGCGGCGCCGGAATTGATCAGTGTGACGCTCTCCCCCAAAATACGGGAAATAACCGGCGCAAGAAGCGGAAAATGCGTACAACCCAAAATAAGCGTATCGATCTTGTGATCCATAAGCGGCTCCAAATACTGTCTGGCGACCGCCTCGGTTGCGGGGTTATTTTCTTCCACCCAGCCACTCTCGACCAAGGTCACCAACACCGGACACGCTTGTGCAAATACCTGTGCATCCGGGCGTGCGCACTTAATCGCTTGCTCAAACGAGCCGGAACGCACCGTCACCGCCGTACCGATCACGCCGATGCGGCCGGTTTTTGTAGCTGCAAGCGCTGCTTCCACCGTCGGTTCAACAACACCCATCGCCGGCACCGGCAACGCCTTCAGCACTTCACCGGCAACCGAACTGACCGTGCCGCAAGCAGCAATGATGTATTTAACATTCTGCTTGAGAAGCAGTCCGCAATCCTGCATGGCATAATGCTTAACCATCTCCGGACTGCGCGAGCCGTAGGGAACGCGCCCGGTATCCCCGAAATACACAATATCCTCGTGCGGTAAGCGCTCAAGCAGCTCACGTACCACCGTCAATCCGCCCAAGCCGGAATCAAACACACCAATTGGTCGGTTATCCATTACGCATTCCCTCCTTTATGCACATATTTATATTACTTTACCACATTTTATGCAGAAATACAACCACCAAAACGCAAAAACAGAGCACGGAAACCGTGCTCTGTTATGTATCTTTTACTTTTCGCAACAACGTGCCGTGATTTTCTGAAGTTGTTCCCATTTGGCTTCGATATCACGAGCGAGTTGGATCTGAGTACGTGCACGCACCAAATTGTGATCGTCACTGCGGGTCTTGAAATACACGTCGCCATCCAGATAATCAGCCAAGAACCGCGTTGCCAGCTCCAGTGTCATGATTTTGACGCCCTGCGGCAACAACGCAATCTCCGCCGCGGTCATGGAATCCCCCATCGACTCCAAAAAACCTTTCGCAAACTGCTCATACAAGGTAAGATCCAGCGAAACTTTGGAAAGATCGCGCTCGTCTTCCAACGCCGTCGAGGCACCGTAGCGCACCGCATCACCGAAATCATACAACGCCGTTCCCGGCATAACCGTATCCAGATCAATAACACAAATCGCTTTATCGGTTTGGTTATCAAACAAAATGTTGTTGATTTTGGTATCGTTGTGCGTCACGCGATACGGGATCTCGCCCGATTTGAGCTTTTCGACCAAGACGCCGCACTCGGCTTCGCGATCCAACAAAAAGCGAATCTCTTCTTCTACTCCTGCACGGCGGCCGGCGGCATCTTTTTCCATCGAGCGGCGGAAGGTCTCATACCGTACAGGTGTGTTGTGAAAGCTTGGAATGATCTCAGCAAGCGATTGTGCCGGAAAATCCGACAACCAATCTTGAAATTCACCGAAAGACCGACCGGCCTCATAAAAAAGCTCGGGCTTTATAACCTGATCGTATGCAACGGCGTGGTTAATGTACTCGTAAACACGCCAAAAATGTTTGTTGCCGGCTGTGTAATAATACGGTTTCCCATCATCGCCCACCAAGAATGATAATACCCGGCGATGATAACACCCGTGTGTTTCAATCAGCTTTTTCTTAATATGCTCAGTCACCTTGAGGATGTTATCCATAACCTCCTCGGGCTTTTTGAACACAAAGGTGTTGATCTTTTGAAATACATATTCTTTTTGGCTGTCCGCCTCTTGTACAGCCACTAAATAGGTGCGGTTGATGTTGCCTGAATGGATCTCCTCTGTATGCACGATCTTGCCGGTAATACCGAAATGATCTGCAATCGGCTGGAAGTCCATGCCATCCCTCTTTTCAAACATGTCAGTACTATTTAGTATACCAGATTGGACAAAATTGTCAACTGTTTCGACCTTTTGTGCATAAACCGACAAAAAATTACTCTTTATATCCCAAAGTGCCGTTAGCGGAAGCGGTCAAATAAGCGTTGATAAATCCATCCAGATCTCCATCCATCACGGCGTTGATGTTACCCATTTCATAACCTGTGCGATGATCCTTGGCAAGCGTGTACGGCATGAACACGTACGAACGAATCTGATTGCCCCACGCGATCTGCGCCTGCACACCCTTGATATCTTCAATACGATCCAAGTGTTCCTGCTCTTTGATCTTCATCAATTTTGCTTTGAGCATATTCATCGCGGTATCACGGTTTTGGAATTGGCTACGCTCGGTCTGGCACGCCACGACAATACCGGTCGGAATATGAGTAAGTCGCACCGCCGACGAGGTTTTATTGATATGCTGACCGCCCGCACCGCTGGAACGGAACACGTCCATCTTAATATCCTCCGGACGAATCTCAATATCCACGCTGTTGTCAAGCTCCGGAACAACCTCCAAGGCCGAAAATGACGTGTGACGGCGGCCGGCGGCGTCAAAAGGAGACACACGCACCAAACGATGCACGCCTGCTTCCCCTTTCAAATAGCCGTAGGCGTTCTCGCCGTTGACCTGAATACTGGCGCTTTTAAGTCCGGCTTCGTCACCGTCCTGATAATCCAAAATTTTATAGGTGAAGCCGCGCTTTTCCGCCCAGTGAGTATACATGCGATAAAGCATTTCCGCCCAATCCTGTGCCTCTGTCCCGCCGGATCCGGCGTGGAAGGTAAGAATAGCATTATGCGAATCGTATTCCCCAACAAGCAGCGTTGCCAAGCGTTGTGCTTCACGCTCGGCTTCCACGTGTTCTACACCGGCGGTGCATTCCTCGAGCAGCGACAAATCGCCTTCCTCGTCTGCCAGTTCAATGAGGGTAATCGTATCGTGATACTCGGTCACTAACCGTTCGTACCGTTCAATCGAATCCTTTAAGTTGGCGGCACGTTGGGTCACAGCTTGCGCTTTCTCCATATTATCCCAAAAGCCGGGCTCAGCAGCGCGCATATCCAACTCGCTGACTTCTTTTTTCATTGCCGCAAGGCCGATCGCCTCGGACAGTTTTTCGATCTCCGGCAGATTGCTTTCCAACCGAAGCCGCAGTTCTTCAAATTGCAGCATATTCCAGTTCCTTTCTGCAAGTCAGTGCTTCTATTATATGCCACCGCGAGAGGAAAGTAAAGAATTTTTTAAAAAAGGGTTGACGACATAACATTTGGTTGCTATAATTATACAGCGTTTTTCCGCCTTGTGGAAAAACACATATCCTTGCCCCTTCCAAAAGTGAGGGGGCCATAGACCAAGAGGAGGTGCAACTATGCCCACAGTAAAAGGTTCCTACGAAGCCGTCTTCATTTTCTCCTTGACGTTAGGAGAAGAAGGCGTACCCGCCATGGTCGAGAAATTCAAGACCTTGATCGCGGAGAATTCGGAGATCGGCGAGATCGACGAATGGGGTAAGCGCCGTTTGGCGTACCCGATCGAAGACGAAACCGAGGGTCATTACGTGCTGTACAATTTCGTCAGCGGCCCCGAGTTTCCGGCAGAGCTGGAGCGCAAAGCTCAGATCACCGAAGGTGTTCTGCGTTCCATGGTCGTCCGCAAGGATAAGTAAGGAGGATATTGCATGAATGCTGTATGCCTGTTAGGCCGCCTCACCGCGACCCCTGAACAAAAGACCACCACGAACGGCGTGTCCGTGACCAGCTTCACCGTTGCTGTTGACCGCACCTATCAACCGAAAGGCGCGGAGCGTCAGACCGATTTCATCAATTGTGTCGCATGGCGCAACACAGCGGAGTTTATCTGCCGCTACTTCCAAAAAGGCCAGCGCATTGCCCTGCAGGGTTCTCTGCAGAGCCGCTCTTATACCGATAAGAACGGCAACAATCGCACCGTATTTGAAGTAGTTGTCGATAACGCATTCTTTGCCGAATCCAAGAGCGGTGCCACGGCACCCCGTACGGATTCTCAGGTCCCCACCTACAACGAAGCAGCGCCGGCGTTTTCAACCGCCACAAACGGTGACTTTGAAGAGATCGTCACCGATGATGACCTGCCGTTCTGAGGACCGCGAACAAGTCTGAATTAAAGGAGGAACAACCATGTCTGATAAAGTGGAAAAGACGGAAAAGTTTGACCGTCCCCGCGGAGGAATGCGCAAAGGTCGCCGTAAGGTGTGTGCGTTCTGCGCTGACCGTGTGGAGAGCATCGACTACAAGGATGTCGCTCGTTTGCGCCGTTACGTGTCCGAGCGTGCGAAGATCCTGCCCCGTCGTGTGACCGGTACCTGTGCCCGTCATCAGAGAGAGTTGACCGTCGCGATCAAACGCGCCCGTCAGATCGCCCTCATGCCCTTCGTAAGCGACTAATTAAAACCAAAAAGAGCCGACAGTCAACCGACTGTCGGCTCTTTTCATTTTCCAAGTTCCTTCGTCCGTTCAAACGAAGCCTTCACCGCATCCGAAACAAGACCGCGCAGTGCAGCGTCGTGTTCCAGCACGCGTACCCCTTCAATCGTACTGCCGCCGGGACTGCACACCGCTTCACGCAATGCTACAGGATCTCGATCGTCGACCACCGCCATACGGCCCGCGCCGGCTACCGTCTGTGCCGCATACTGCAGTGCCGTCTCGCGCGATAATCCACAAGCAACGCCGGCATCTGCCAACGCCTCAACGAACAAGTACACGAAGGCAGGTCCACAACCGGAAACCGCGCAACCTGCATCGATCAGGGCTTCAGGGATCTCATCCAACTGCCCCGCCGCAGACAACAACTGCACGAATGCCGCTTTATCCGCTTCGGATACGGCGGCATTTGCCGTATATAAGATCATTCCCTCGCCGATTGACACCGGCGTGTTCGGCATAATGCGAATGATCGGGCGCTCACCCAATTCGTTTGCTAAGCGCTCGGTGGTAACACCTGCCAACATACTGACGACTACCGTACCCTCTGCCAAGAGCGGTTTCAGTTCTGCCGCCACCGCACTGAGCATCTGCGGTTTTACACCCAAAAACACAAAACGGCTGTTTTGGCAAACCACCTCGTTATCGCCGACAGCGCAACCGTTTACCGTCGCCAGGGTTGCCGCCTTGTCCGCATCGCGGTCCGCCACGATCACTTGCGCGGGCTCAATACTTTTGCAAGCAGCCGCCGCCAGTGCGCCACCCATGTTACCGGCACCGATAAAACCGACTTGATACCGTTTCATTCCTATCACCTTACTTGTCCGTCACCGCGGATAATATATTTATAGGTCGTTAGCTCGCGCAATCCCATCGGTCCGCGCGCGTGCAGCTTTTGTGTGGAGATGCCGATCTCACACCCCAATCCGAACTCGCCACCGTCGGTAAACCGCGTTGACGCGTTCACGTAAACTGCCGCACTATCCACCGCCGCGGTGAATTTCGCCGCCGTTTGCGCGTTTTCCGTAACGATCGCTTCACTGTGTCCCGTGGAATGTTCCGCAATATGTGCAATCGCCGCATCGACGTCATCCACCACACCGACCGCTAAAATATAATCCAAAAACTCCGTGTCAAAATCGCGCTCACCGGCGGGCGTCCCGTCAATGATCGCCGCGGCATGATCATCTACACGCAGCTCCACACGGTCACCCAACCGCTCGCGTAGTTTCGGCAAAAAGGCGGGGGCAATATTGCTATGCACCAAGCAAACCTCGGCAGCATTACATACCGACGGACGGCTGGTCTTTGCGTTTTCGATAATCGCCAACGCCTTATCCACGTTGGCATCCGCATCCACGTACACGTGGCAAATACCGGTGCCGGTTTCAATGCACGGTACCAAGGCGTTTTCCACACATGCGCGAATGAGTCCTGCACCGCCGCGCGGAATCAGCAAATCAACTAACCCTACCGCTGTCATCAATTCATTTGCACTCGCACGAGTGGTATCCTGCACCAGTTGGATCATCGTTTCAGGAAGCCCGACTCGGCGCAAACCGTCGTGCAACGCCTCCACAATTGCCTGCGACGAGCGAAACGCTTCTTTACCGCCGCGTAACACGCAGACGTTACCGCTTTTGAATGCCAGCGCAGCCGCATCCGAGGTGACGTTGGGGCGACTCTCGTAGATCATCGCCGTCACACCCATCGGCACACTGACTTTTTCAATCAGCAAACCGTTTTCACGTTCTACCCGTTCAATCACACGACCAACGGGATCGGGCAGTACCGCCACCTCACGGATGCCATCCGCCATTCCCGCAATACGCTCGGCAGTCAGTGCCAAACGATCCACCATCACGGCAGAAAGCGTGGCTTTGGCGGCCTGCACATCCTCTGCGTTTGCCGCCAAGATCGGTGCGGTATGCGCGATCAAGGCATCCGCCATGGCATACAACGCCGCATTTTTTTGTTCAGTGGTCAGCACCGCGGCTTGCACGCAAGCACGCTTTGCCGCTTTTAAGATCTCCTGCGTGGTCATACTTTCTGCTTCCTTCCGCAAAAACGCGTGCCAATGGCTTTGCCGTCAACAATATCGTATAACTTCTCCGGATATTCTCCGTTGGCAATCACCATATCAATGCCCGCCTCTGTCGCGATCTGCGCCGCGTGCAACTTGGTCGCCATGCCACCGGTCCCCAATTTAGAACCCGCACCACCGGCAAGTGCCAACACCTCGTCGTTGAGTTCACTGACAATCGGAATCAACCGCGCATCCGCGTGGGTGTGCGGATCAGCATCGTACAAGCCGTCAATATCCGATAACAGTATAAGCAGATCGGCACCCGCGTTCACGGCCACAATGGCACCCAAGGTATCGTTATCACCGATACCGATCTCCTCAGTTGCTACCGTGTCGTTTTCATTAATGATGGGCAGCGCGCCGAGTTCCAACAAACGGAACAGGGTCTGATGAAAATTAGCGCGACGCTTTTCGTCGTTCAAATCGTCGCCCGTCAGCAGGATCTGCGCAACGGTATGACGGTATTCCTCAAACAGCTTATCGTATGTATACATCAGCTCACACTGACCGACCGCCGCAGCCGCCTGCTTGGTCGCCATGTCGGCCGGACGCTCTTTAAGCGACAGCTTGCCGACACCCATGCCGATAGCACCGGACGAGACGAGCACGATCTCGTGCCCGGCATTTTTTAAATCACTCATCACCTTACACAGCTGTTCCACGCGGCGGATATTAATACGTCCCGTCGCGTGTGCTAATGTGGAGGTGCCTACTTTAATAACAATACGCATGGTCATTCCCTCACTTTATCCGGCATGCAGTTGTGTCTGGATCGCATCAATCAGCGATGCCACGTTTGAAAACGCTTTATCCGATTCCGCTGCATACGGCTCCAACGTAGACAAAATCGTCAACACATACGGTTTGGGTGCGTACACGATCGCCGCATCGTGGTACGCCTGAGTTCCCTGCTCACCGTACTTATGCGCCACCTCATAGGTGTTGCCGAGCGCATCCGCCAACATGCCCGTGACCGTCGTGGAGGTAAGCCAGCTCTTGAGCAGCTTTGCCTTCTCGCTGCCTTTCTCAATATAGCGGGCGATATCCTCAAAATACAAGCCCGCATCCCGCGCCGACAAATACCCGAAACGCGGTTTTGGGAAGATAAGTGTCAGTTTATTGGCCGCATTGGAAGCAATACCCAGCGAATCGGCATAATCATTAAAGCCCTCGAACCCGAATGCCTCGTTCAGCATATAGTAAGCGGTATTATCACTGTATCGGATTGCGTACTCCATGAGCTCTTTCACCGTGAACTCCGTACCGAGCGGCTTCTCGTCAATATGGCTGGACCCGCCTTGCTTTTTCGTCATCTTAAGTGTTTTCGTCAGATCTGCACCCGAGGCCAAGAGATATTTCACGTACGGCGCTTTGATCACACTCGCCGTCTGATAGATCTCGTCTGCACGGTATTCAATGCTGTAACCACTGACCAAATCTTTATAATAGAAAGATATCTCGTACTTATACGGGCTGCACACACCCCTTAAGCGCGCCAACAATTCGGGATCCACCTGCTTGCCGTCGGGGCAATTCACGAGCAGCCCTTCGATCGCCTCCGCTTTTTGCGTGGTGGTCGGTGCTTTTGTCGTGGTCGTGGTTGGAACGGTTGTGGTGGTAGTTCCGGTTGTTTCGGTTTCCTTATCACCCGTGCCGCCGCATCCCGTGCACAATAACGCCACACACAGCAATAAACTACCCAATCGCACTCCGTATTTTTTCATCAAAAACGCCGCCTTTCTCTGTAAGGTGACAAGAGCAATCCAAACCTGTTTTTAAGAGCGGATTCCCGGTCACTCGTCGTTAAAATACTCGCCAATACACAAAGTATTGGCTGTGTTTTGTGCCTTGATTGACCGAAAATCCGTCCTCTTAAAAATCTCCGAGGCAGGTTCAGATCGCCCTTGGCGCCTTAAAACAAACAACGGACCCAAGTGTTCCTATTCTTCTTTTTCGGTCAGATTGCTGATACCTGACCGAAAGAATCATTCCTTTTTTGAAAAAAGTTTAAAAATTTATAAAAAAATCTGCCAATTCTCAAAAACGCATTGACAACGGCAGTTTTTTCCTGTATTATAGTATACTGCATTATCGTAGGGAAGTATGCGAATACCGTAATTTAGTGTACCACAATCGGTCAAAAAATGCAAGTTTTTTTTACGGTTTTCTCTCGCCCGACGATATCAAATCGGAGCGATCCGTCACCCGGAAACGGGTGGCAAGGCAAACTATAGAACAGGAGTGATGGAAGCCGATGGTTAATATCAAACCGGTCCAGCTGGGCAAGACAACCCGTATGAGCTTTTCCAAGATCAACGAAGTGTTGGATATGCCGAATCTCATCGAGATCCAAAAGAACTCGTATCAGTGGTTTTTGGAGGAAGGTCTGAAAGACGTTTTCAACGATACCACAACCATCACGGATTACACCGGTAATCTGTCGTTGGAATTTTTGGACTACCGGCTGAGCGATACACCCAAATACACGGTTGAGGAATGCAAGGAGCGCGACGTTACCTACGCAGCCCCTCTATACGTGCGCGCGCGTCTTATCAATAAAGAAACGGGCGAGATCAAAGAGTCCGAAGTGTTTATGGGTGATTTCCCGCTCATGACCGAAAGCGGCACCTTTGTGATCAACGGTGCGGAGCGTGTCATCGTATCGCAGTTGGTTCGTTCCCCCGGTGTGTACTACGGCATGACGTATGACAGCACCGGTAAAAAGCTGTTCACCTCCACGGTGATTCCGAACCGCGGTGCATGGTTGGAGTACGAGACCGACTCTTCCGACGTGTTCTCTGTTCGTATCGATAAAAACCGCAAGCTTCCCGTCACGACGTTCGTGCGTGCGCTCGGACTCGGCTCGGATGCTGAGTTGCTCGATTTCTTCGGTGAAGACACGCGTATCCTCGCTACCATGGAGAAGGATATCACCAAAAACACCGAGGAAGCCCTCTTAGAGGTCTACCGCAAGTTGCGCCCGGGTGAGCCGCTCACGCTGGAAAACTCCCAACAGCATTTGGAAAACCTGTTCTTTGACCCCCGTCGGTACGATCTGTCCCGCGTGGGCCGCTATAAATACAATAAAAAACTCGGTATCTCCAACCGCTTGTCCGGTTGCCGTTTGAGCCGTCCGATCGTAAACCCCGCTACGGGTGAGGTTATGGCGGAAGCCGGCGAACTCATCCGTCGCGAGCGCGCGATGGAAATCGAGAATGCCGGTGTCTGCGTTGCTTACGTCGATGTGGACGATCATGGCGAACACACGGAAGTTAAGATCATCTCCAACGGTATGGTGGATCTGTCGCTGTTTGTAAGCGAGACCGTTTACGACGCGGTGAAAAAGGTCGTCAACGAGCGCGTTCGCTTCTCCGTGTTACAGGAGATCTTGGAAAGCGTCGAAGGCGACGAAGCGCTGATCGAAGCTCTGCTCGCGCGTGCCGCTGAGTTGGTTCCGAACCATATTATTGTGGATGATATTTTGGCATCCATCAACTATCTGAACTGCCTTGGCCACGACATCGGCACCACCGATGACATCGACCATTTGGGCAACCGCCGTATCCGTTCGGTTGGCGAGCTGTTACAGAACCAGTTCCGCATCGGCTTCTCCCGTATGGAGCGCGTGATTCGTGAGCGCATGACCCTGCAGGCGCAGGATATGGACACGATCACCCCGCAGGCACTCATCAACATTCGTCCCGTCGTGGCAGCAATCAAGGAATTCTTCGGTTCCTCCCCGCTGTCCCAGTTCATGGATCAAAACAACCCGCTCGCGGAGCTTACCCACAAGCGCCGTCTGTCTGCGCTGGGTCCCGGCGGTTTGTCGCGTGATCGCGCCGGCTTCGAAGTCCGTGACGTTCACTACAGCCACTACGGTCGTATGTGCCCGATTGAGACTCCTGAAGGACCTAACATCGGTTTGATCTCGTACCTCGCGACCTTCGCCCGCATTAACCAGTATGGTTTTGTGGAGGCGCCGTTCCGTCGTGTGGATAAAGAAACCGGCATCGTCACCAATGAAGTAGTGTACATGCCCGCCGATATGGAAGACGATTTCATCGTTGCACAGGCGAACGAGCCGCTGGATGAAAACGGTCGTTTTGCCCGTAACCGTGTTAACGCACGTCTGCGCGGTGAATTCTTAGAAATCGAGAGCGATAAGATCGACTACATGGACGTTTCGCCCAAGATGGTCGTATCCGTCGCTACTGCGATGATCCCGTTCCTTGAGAACGACGACGCCAACCGCGCCTTGATGGGTTCGAACATGCAGCGTCAAGCTGTGCCGCTGCTCAAGACCGAATCCCCCATCGTCGGTACCGGTATGGAATACAAAGCCGGTGTTGACTCCGGTGTCTGCGTACTGGCAAAAGCCGCCGGCACCGTCACGGACGTTTCGGCTGACCGCGTGTTGGTCCGCCGCGACGACAACGGCTCGATCGACACCTATCAACTTATTAAATTCTCCCGCTCTAACCAGGGTACCTGCATTAACCAGCGCCCGGTTGTCGAGCCCGGCCAGCATCTCAATGAGCACGACGTTATTGCCGATGGTCCCGCCACTTGCAACGGTGAGATCGCGCTCGGTAAGAACGCACTCATTGGCTTCATGACCTGGGAGGGCTACAACTACGAGGACGCTGTTCTCATCAACGAAAAAGTGGTGCGTGAGGACGTCTTCACCTCCATTCACGTCGAAGAATACGAGATCGAATCCCGTGACACAAAGCTCGGGCCGGAAGAGATCACGCGCGACATTCCCAACGTGGGTGATGACGCGCTCAAAGATCTGGACGAGCGTGGTATCATCCGCATCGGTGCGGAGGTGCGCTCCGGTGATATTCTGGTCGGTAAGGTCACCCCGAAGGGTGAGACCGAGTTGACCGCCGAGGAACGCCTGCTGCGCGCCATCTTCGGTGAAAAAGCGCGCGAGGTGCGCGACACCTCCCTGCGCGTCCCGCACGGCGAATACGGCATCATCGTGGATGTCAAGGTGTTCACCCGTGAAAATTGCGACGAGCTCAGCCCCGGTGTGAACATGGTGGTTCGCTGCTACATCGCTCAAAAACGTAAGATCAGCGTCGGCGATAAGATGGCCGGCCGTCACGGTAACAAGGGTGTTGTCTCCCGCATTCTTCCCAGTGAGGATATGCCGTTCCTGCCGGATGGCACGCCGCTGGATATCGTGCTCAACCCCTTGGGTGTTCCGTCCCGTATGAACATCGGTCAGGTGCTCGAAGTGCATCTGGGCTATGCTGCTGCGGCGCTCGGCTTCAAAGTGATGACGCCTGTCTTCGACGGTGCTCACGAAGGCGATATCCAAGAACTGCTTGAGCAGGCGGGTAAAAACCCGAACGGTAAAACCATCCTGTACGATGGCCGTACCGGTGAACAGTTCGATAACCCCGTCACCGTCGGTTATATGTACTATCTCAAACTTCATCATCTGGTTGATGATAAGATCCACGCCCGTTCCACCGGTCCGTACTCGCTCGTTACGCAGCAACCGCTCGGCGGTAAAGCGCAGTTCGGCGGTCAGCGTTTCGGTGAAATGGAAGTTTGGGCACTGGAAGCTTACGGCGCCGCTTACACCCTGCAAGAGATCCTGACCGTCAAGTCGGATGACGTTGTGGGTCGTGTCAAGACGTACGAATCTATCGTCAAGGGCCAGAACGTACCGCAATCCGGCGTTCCGGAATCCTTCAAGGTGTTGGTCAAGGAACTACAGTCACTTGGTCTGGATATTAAAGTTCTGGATCGCGACAAGCAGGAGATCGACTTGAAGCAGACCTTTGAAGAGGACGAAGAACTGAACGTCGTCACCGTGGATCCGGTAGATGACGACGCATTCAGCACGGTTGCCAACGAGAACGAGCTCGACGGCTATGCTGTGGAGGAACCGGAAGTCGATGACTTCTTCGGTGAAGATCTGTTCGGTTCGGACGAGGATTCCTACTCGGACGATTCCGACGAAATGTAAGAAAGGGGGCAGACAATAATGGCTGAATTTAACGTATTTGATTCTATTAAGATTGGTCTTGCATCCCCTGAGCAGATCCGTGGTTGGTCGTACGGCGAAGTAAAAAAGCCGGAGACCATCAACTACCGCACCTTAAAGCCGGAACGCGACGGTTTGTTCTGCGAGCGCATTTTCGGGCCTACCAAGGACTGGGAATGCCATTGCGGTAAATACAAACGTATCCGCTATAAAGGTAAGATCTGCGACCGCTGCGGTGTCGAAGTCACCCGTGCCAAGGTGCGTCGTGAGCGCATGGGCCACATTGAACTCGCCGCTCCGGTATCGCACATCTGGTATTTCAAGGGTATCCCCTCCCGTATCGGTCTGCTCTTGGATATCTCGCCGCGTTTGTTGGAACAGGTGCTGTACTTTGCTTCCTACATCGTAGTGGATCCCGGCCCGACGCCGCTTCAAGAGAAGCAGGTGCTCAGCGAAAAAGACTATCGCGACATGCGCGAGAAATATGAAGACGATTTTGACGCCGGTATGGGCGCTGAATACGTCAAGAAGTTGCTCGCTGCCATTGACTTGGAAAAACTGTCCGAGGAACTCAAAGAGGAACTCGAGGGAGCTACCGGTCAAAAGCGCGCACGTTTGCTCAAGCGTTTGGAAGTGGTGGAATCCTTCCGTCTGTCCGGTAACCGTCCCGAGTGGATGATTCTGGACGTCATTCCGGTCATTCCGCCGGATATCCGCCCGATGGTTCAGTTGGACGGTGGCCGTTTTGCCACCTCGGACTTAAACGACCTGTACCGCCGCGTCATTAACCGCAACAATCGTCTGAAGAGATTGTTGGAACTGGGCGCGCCGGATATCATCGTCCGTAACGAGAAGCGTATGCTTCAAGAAGCGGTGGATGCCCTGATCGACAACGGCCGTCGCGGCCGCCCGGTCACCGGCCCCAATAACCGCTCGCTCAAATCCTTGTCGGATATGCTTAAAGGTAAGCAAGGTCGTTTCCGTCAGAACTTGCTCGGTAAACGTGTTGACTACTCCGGCCGTTCGGTTATCGTCGTCGGTCCGGAACTGAAAATGTATCAGTGCGGTCTGCCGAAGGAAATGGCACTGGAGCTGTTCAAACCCTTCGTTATGAAACGCTTGGTGGAAACCGGTGCTGCCGGCAACATCAAGACCGCCCGTAAGATGGTTGATCGTGTCCGTCCCGAAGTGTGGGATGCGCTCGAGATCGTCATCAAAGATCATCCGGTCATGCTCAACCGTGCGCCGACGCTGCACCGCTTGGGTATCCAGGCGTTTGAGCCGGTACTGGTTGAGGGCCGTGCCATCAAACTGCACCCGCTCGCTTGTACCGCCTTTAACGCGGACTTCGACGGTGACCAGATGGCTGTGCACGTACCGCTGTCCGCGGAAGCACAGGCAGAAGCTCGCTTCTTGATGCTCGCGGCGGGCAACCTTTTGAAACCGTCCGATGGACGTCCCGTCACCGTTCCGACACAGGATATGGTTCTCGGCTCGTACTATCTGACCATTGAGAAACCCGGTGAGTTCGGCGAAGGCAAGATCTTCCGCGATGAGAACGAAGCGCTTATGGCATATGCCGATAAAGTTGTCGGTCTGCACGCAAAGATCAAGGTCCGCCGCACCATGGAGATCGACGGCGTGAAGCAGTCCCGCTTGGTGGAAACCACCGTGGGCCGCATCATCTTCAACCATCCCATTCCGCAGGATCTCGGTTTGGTTGAGCGTAAAACGACCGACGATATGTTCCTCTATGAGGTCAACTACAAGGTCGGCAAAAAGCAACTGTCTCAGATCATTGACAAGTGCATCAAAGTTCACGGCCCTGCCCGCACCTCCGAGGTGCTGGATGCCGTGAAGGCGCAGGGCTATAAATACTCCACTCGCGGTGCGTTGACGGTTGCCGTTGTGGATGCTTCCATCCCGCCGGAGAAGAAAGACCTCATCGCAGAAGCGGAGCAAACGGTGGAACAGATTACCGATCTGTACAACCAAGGTCTCCTTTCCGACGAAGAGCGTTACCAGATGGTTATCAAGACCTGGAACGATACCACCGACAAGGTCACCAAAGCGCTGAACAACAACATGGATCCGTTCAACCCAATCTACATGATGTCGGATTCCGGTGCTCGTGGTTCTATCGCTCAGATTCGTCAGCTTGCCGGTATGCGCGGCCTTATCGCGAACACCTCCGGTCGTACGATCGAGGTCCCGATTCGTGCTAACTACCGTGAAGGCCTGAACATTTTGGAATACTT
Source organism: Clostridia bacterium (assembly GCA_017436915.1). Lineage (GTDB taxonomy): Bacteria > Bacillota > Clostridia > Oscillospirales > Acutalibacteraceae > RGIG3009. Next base: position 48,011 of record JAFSCE010000014.1, on the reverse strand, counting down.
CATTTCGTCGCGTGGTGCGCGTAAGGGCTTGGCCGATACCGCTCTGCGTACGGCGGACTCCGGTTACCTGACCCGTCGTCTGGTCGACGTTTCTCAGGATGTCATCATCCGCGAGGACGATTGCGGTACCCACGAGGGTATTGAAGTCTACGATATCAAGGATGGCAAGGAAATGATCGAGCCGCTCACCGAGCGTTTGGTCGGCCGCTTCCTCGCTGACGATTTCGTTGATCCCGCAACCGGTGAAGTGGTCATCAGCCGTGACCACATGATGAACGATGCGGATGCCAAGTTGCTCGTTAACACCTACGGCGTGGAACGCATCAAGATCCGCTCGGTGCTGACCTGCCAGGCAGAGCACGGCGTCTGTGCTAAGTGCTATGGCTCGAACCTTGCTACCGTCGATCCCGTTACCGTCGGTGAGGCTGTCGGTATCATCGCCGCACAGTCTATCGGTGAGCCGGGTACTCAGCTCACGATGCGTACCTTCCATACCGGTGGTGTCGCGTCCGCTGAAGATATTACGCAGGGCCTTCCCCGTGTTGAAGAGTTGTTCGAGGGCCGCAAACCCAAGTCGCTCGCCATCATTTCCGAGATCGACGGTGTTATCCGTTTGGGCGAGGAAAAGAAAAAACGCGTGGTGTACGTCACCTCGCAGGATGCCGAGAATCCCGACGAACGCAGCTATCCGATCTCGTTCGGTTCCCGTATCCGTGTACAGGACGGCGACGTTGTCAAGAAGGGCGACCGCCTGACCGAGGGCTCCATCAACCCGCACGACATTTTGGCTGTCAGCGGTGCAGAAGCGGTGCAGAACTACCTCATTCAGGAAGTACAACGCACCTACCGTATGCAGGGTGTTGATATCAACGACAAACATGTTGAAGTCATCGTCCGTCAGATGATGCGCAAGGTGAAAGTTGACGATGCCGGTGACACCTATCTGTTATCCGGTGCCATGATCGATCGCAGCCAGTTTGATCAAGAGAACGCCCGCGTGCGCGCTCGTATCGAGGCCGGCGATATTCACTTGAAAGAGGCGACTTGCTCGCCGGTTCTTTTGGGTATCACCAAAGCGTCGCTCGCAACCGATTCGTTCTTATCTGCCGCTTCCTTCCAGGAAACCACACGCGTGCTGACCGACGCCGCTATCAAGGGCAAGGTCGATCCGCTGTTGGGCCTTAAGGAAAACGTCATCATCGGTAAGCTGATCCCCGCCGGTACGGGTATGCCGGTGTACAACGACGTCGATGTCGTGAACACCCACGCTTCCAGTGATGATCCCTACGTTGCCGCTCTCCGCAGTATGTTGGAGGACGATGGCGAAGCGGTAGAACCCGCACCGATCGAAGAATAAACTTAAAGCGGCAGTGAGTTTTGGCTCACTGCCGCTTCACATTCCAAAGGACGTTTGTTATGAACCGTATCAAGGCACATCTCGGCGAAGCGGCCATTCTTCTTGCCGCAGTACTGTGGGGCTGTATCAGTCTTTTCTCACGCAATATGGCCACACGTGGCTTCACTTCCACACAAATGGTCGCCGTGCGCGCGCTTTTCACCGCGCTGATTTTAGCGATCATCCTTCTCGTCAAGGATCCGAAGCTGTTTCGCGTTCGCCTGCGCGATCTGTGGCTGTTTCTCGGCTCAGGGATCTGCAGTTTTTTGTTTTTTAACATCTGCTATATGAACTCCCTTGTCGAAAACTCCGTATCGGTCGCTTGCATTCTAATGTACACCTCGCCGTTCTGGGTGCTGTTTTTGTCCGTGCCGATCTTCAAGGAAAGGTTCACCGTCAGACGCGTTCTTGCTCTGGCGATCGCGTTTGCGGGCTGTGTTTTTGTATCCGTTTCCCCGACACTCACCCTCACCAAACTCGGGCTGATATTTGGTTTGTTGTCCGGCTTTGGCTATGCGCTGTACAGCATCTTCGGCAAGCTCGCCGCCAAACGCTATCACACGATGACCATCACCTTTTACACCTTTTTGTTCGCCGTATTCGGTGTTTTGCCACTGTGTAATCTTCCCTCGCTTCTCACATTGATGGCAACCCCCGCCAACACGCTGTGGTCATTGAGTATCGCCGTATTCGAAACGGTTCTTCCGTATATGCTCTACACCTACGGATTGTCTAAGACCGCCGCCGGAAAAGCAGCGGTGCTATGCATTGCTGAACCCGTCGTTGCCGCCGTGATCGGCACTCTTGTCTTTGCGGAATATATGGGTCCGCTCGGCATCCTCGGTATTGTCTTGGTGGCAATCGGTTTGATCGTACTGGAACACAATCCTAACAATAGCAAGCGGCAGTGAGCATTTGCTCACTGCCGCTTGTCTTTATTTGATTATTTCAAATTTACATCATAGGTCATAACGCCCTTGGCAGGATACTTGCCTGTCAGCACGTCAAGTGTGGCATCCACGCCCTTTGTCGAGATTGTACCCACAAGTATACGCGGAATATGCGGTAAATCTTCGAGCAGGAACGGATTGCCAAAATGCACCACCGTTGAAACGCGATTTGATGTTTGCATCGCGTCTATCAACGAGGTGATGCGCGGTGTGAATTTTTCTACACCTACATACGCTTGCGTCATGCAAAACGTCACAAACACGGTTTCACGGTCGAGCGAGTCTTCCAAAAACGCCTGAATCTCACCGGAAGACGGGAACTCACTGAGAAGCCCCGCCTTGGCATTCGGAAACTCCTTTTCCAGGCGTTCTTGAATGGCTACCGGGTTATACCACTGATCTTTAAAGGTCACCACGCTGACGTTTTCATGTTTGCCGGCCTCGGTCAGTATTGCAAAATAATACTTGCCGTTTTTATCAAGTGTGGTCGTCAAGCCGTCATCAACCAATGCGCACACCGAATCCGTGTTAAGACGGTGGAACTTATTGAACTCTTCCTCGGTGGGTTTTACACCTGTCGGCAACGACAACACTTTTTCTTGCATGGCAATCACACGCTTGACCGTCTCATCCAACGCCTCATCCGTGATAATACCCTCGTCATAGCACTCACGCATCCACTGAATCACTTTGGAGTGATCTTCTTGCCACGGAAGTGCCATCGCATTTGCATTTCCAACGCAATACCCAACACTGTTCTTGTGACCGTATTTTGCAACAACGGCCATCATGGTCAACGAATCGGTTATGGCAAGCCCCTCAAAGCCCTGATCACGCAGAATTTGAATGCCGTGTTTGGAAAGACTGACAGGATAATCGGGATCAATGTTAACAAAAGTGGTGTGTCCCAGCATTACGCCGTCCAGCAACCCTTTTTTATCCAGTTCCATATACGGATACAGGGCGTAATCCAATAAATCCTCTTTAGTGGCAGATGAGGTGATTCCTCCCATATGTGAATCAATGCGCGAGATGTTGCTGCCTTGGCTTCTTCCGGGGTAATGTTTGCCAATCGTCAGACAACCGCCATCGTGCATACCCTGCGCTTCCGCGGCGGCAAGTGCAGTTACTCGATCTTTGTCTGCTCCATACCCACGCATGGTACCACCGGCTATGCAGTTTTCGTTGCTCATATCCAGAATGGGGTTACACACCACGTTGTACTCCATTGCCGCTGCTCGTGCCGCCGTAATTTTGCCAAACGTGTAAGCCAACTCTTCGTTGTCGGTCACGCCGATCGTATTGTGTCCACCGATGGAATACTCGCCAAGACCTCTCTCTGCATCGGTAAATACCAAGAGCGGATAATCCGCCAACTCTTTTAACCGCTTGATGTAAGGCGCGTTCTCACCGTGAAGCGGCGTCATCCACACGCCACCGAGCATGCGGTTTTTGACGAGTTCTGCCAAATACTCCATGTTCTCCGGCTTGATCGAAGCTTTCCAGTTAAACGAAATGGTGGCCAAACCGAGCTTTTGTTCTACGGAAAGTTCTTCAAGTTTCAATACGTTTTTCATGATGTTTCCTCCCAAGAGAGATTTGTTGAGTGTACAATCTGCACTTGTTATTATTAAAGCATAATTCCATCGCCTTTGCAATATAAAACGAAAAAAGCACATGCCTGCACATGTGCTTTTTTATCAACCGTTTATTACCTTCACGTTCGCATTCAAGAACATAAGGTCGCCCGCAGCAATTATCTTTATACTCCGTTGGCAATTTCGTTTGCCATCTCAAAGGAAAGACGGCAGGCATGTTCAAAAATCGGTTTTGAGAATCTGTCAGGATGAACGACTTCCAACGAGAAAACACCGTCAAAGCCAATTTCGCGCAACGCAGCCATGACGTCCGTCCAGTCGATCATGCCCATGCCGGGGAAATTATGCTGATCGGCACGGCCATGATTATCGTGCACGTGAAGCACTTTAATCAAATCACCGCATTTTCTGATTTCCTTACCAACTTTTAACTGCGAAGAAAATGCCGTAATGTGTCCCGTATCGATACAAATCTTGACGTTATCATGATCTACCGCTTTTACTACCGACAAAACGTCTTCCGGTGTGCTGATACAAAAACCGACACACGGCAGATTTTCAAGGCAAAGCGTGATTCCATACTGTTTTGCATAGTCACCGAGCGTCCGCAGGTGATTGATATTTTTTTCAATGGTATCTTTGGCGATGACAGTTCCTCTGTCACTCCAACCGTTTACCATCAACGGATGTAGAACCAAGTATTCGCATCCAAGTATCGTGCACGACTCGATGGCTACTTTCATTTTTTCCAAAAACTCGGCAATTTCTTCCTCGGGAACCGCGTGAGCTGAAGACAGAATGGGACCATGTTCTTGATGAATGCAAATACCCGCCTCATCCGCCAATGCTTTTTCACGCAAAAGCAGACGCTGTTGTGTTTCGGCATCTGCTTTGTAAAAGGCAGGATCTACCGTTAAAACACCATTGTCGACGCAGGAAAAACCAAATTCCTTCATCTTTTTATAGGTATCCTCACCAAAATGTTTTACGTAACCTCTGCAATATCCCGATACACTTGAGACGGCTGAATTGATACCGATGCGCATACAAACACTTCCCTCTTTCAAAATTATAGCACGATCTTTTATCAAATGAAATACGTTTGATGGATGGTTATAAACTTGAACAAACTTCTTCGAGAACACCCAAATCCCACAAAAGTCTCGGCAAAACGTATTTATCGCGTATATCCTTGGTAGACTTGATAATCATGGGCAAGAGTTCTTTCTCCACCCCAATTTCCTCTATGCTTGTCGGCAACCCAATAACCTTCAAAATGCTTTCAAACTCATCAACAGACGGTAGTTCTTCATCAATGATCTTCAGGATCGTATCCCAATTTTCAAGAATAACGTTGAGTCTGATTTTGTGCTTTTCGGCACTGTATTTTTGCTCTTTTGCTTCAAGTGCGATCATCGGCTCTGCACCTTTTCCTAAAAATTCACGCAGTTGTCGACTCCAGTCTTCAAAATCAAAGCTTTCCGCGTACTTGATCGCTTTCTCGCGGTCGGGTGTAATGTGCTTTAACGCTTGATAGCATTTGATCGCGTACAACGTGCCAAGCGCGCACTGAACACCGTGCGAAGCGGTGGGAGTGCCGAATTCCAAGCCACGCATATCTAACATTTGGCAAAAATAGTGTTCATCGCCGCCGCCCGGTCTGGAAACGCCCGAATAGTCTATCGCTTTACCGCAGTTGATTAACCCTTCAAACAGTTTCTTCATACTGCTTTTATCCTGTTTCATCAACCCTTCGGCGTTTTGAACACACGCATCACGGGATTGTCTGGTGAATTCCGCAACACGCTCGCAGTAATATTCACCGTTGATAAGATGTGACAATCGCCATTCGCAAATGCTGATATACTTTGCCAGCATATCGCCAAGGCCTGCCGCTGCCATATGTTTCGGTGCTCCTGTTAAAATATCCAGATCACCAATAATAACATCGGGACTTTTGGCGGAAATGGTAGTTTTTATCCTGTCAACAGGCATGGTTGACGTTCTGGCAGCATAACCGTCCATATACGCTGCCGAGGCAACAATAATATACGGACGTTTGGTTTGATAAGCAAACACTTTGCAGATATCGTTAATGACACCGGAGCCAATACCGATAATCAAATCACACGCGGCATCAAAATGCATCACAAGAGATCCCATAGCGTGCTCGTCAGGTTCCAGCCGTTTTTGCTGATAGATATAGTGGGCTGAGCCTATGCCGTTTTCCTTTAGCATATTCTCAATCTTCTCGCCCGCGAGAGGGAACGTATTGACATCGGCCACGATAAACGCCTTTTTCGCATTGAATTTTGCGGCATACTCCGGAATGCGATTAACCGCACCCTCTTCGATCACGCAGTTTTCAACATCCGTTTTATGTACCTTTCCACAGGCACAAATTTCATTAGGATTAAACTCCAAGTTCATTGAATTCCCTCCATAGTTTATTGGTAATAAGGTTTTCAGAAACTGCACAACCTTGTTCCTCTGTGTATCTCAGCTTATCCCAGATATGCCCCGTTTGCAACAAGTATATCCTGAACCTCTTTGCAAGGAACATCTGCTGCCGCAATGTTTTTCTTTGCCGCAAGAGCAGCCGTGATGCCGACAGCCTCGCCCATAGCAATGCAAGGCGGCATCACGCGAACGGCGGCGAAAGCGTATCTGTCGGCAGAAAGGCTTTTACCGGCGGTAAGCAAGTTGTCTATATTGTTCGAAATCAAACACGAAAGCGGAATGTAGTAGTTGCTTCCCGTGTGGGTTGTGTAGTTCACTCTATCCTTTTGATGGATATCGATGGAATTGGCGCAAACCGCAATGCGATCATCAAATTTTTTGGATTGTTGAATATCCTCCAAACAGAAAATCGTTTTACCGACCATACGGCGACTCTCTCTGACGCCAAGATCCGAAGCAGTCGCTACCAGTTCCACGTTTTCAAGGCCGGGGATATTGTTACGCATAAATTTGATTATCTGCTGAATCTGTAAGCGCTGACTTATCTCACACTGCGTAATGACTTCATTATCAAGTTCATTGACCTGCTCATCGATTTGCGCCATATTCACACTATACGTTCCGTTGGGGTTTTCAAACATTCGTATGGTGGGCGTTCCGCAAGGGAAAGTACCATCCTTCTTCCCTTGTTCGATAGCATCCATATAAAATCTTTCGCGTCTTTCCGTCATTCTTTCCATATGGGCATCCACATACGCTTTGTCCACACCCGAAATTGTAAAGAACATCGACGTTGTTTGCAAAATACCGTCTTCGTTACCGCGCATCGTTTCCGCGCCCGCCTTATAGGCAAGTGCCGAGGTACCCGTGGTATCGATAAACATTTTTGCCTTGATTGAAATAATATCGTTGCTGTCGCAAGCATACACAACGGAAACGTTCTTCCCCTGCGTTTCACAACCGATTAACGTAGTGTGATACAACAGATGTACCCCTGCTTCCAAACACATCTGTTCAAAAACGATTTTAATGATTTCTCCGTCGAACGGCATAACACCCTTATGCCCCATCGGACGATAACCATTGTAACTGTTCGAGCCCAAACATTGGTCTGCCGAAACGGCACCATTTAACTCAAGCAAGCGTTTTTCAAGTTCTAAATACAAGCCCTTAATGATCCGTTCTTTGCCCTCTGCATCGTAGCACGTCATAAACGGCGCTACCAGCCCCTTCGTTGCAGTTCCGCCAAGAAACCCGCCGGACTCGATAAGGATAGTTTTTGCACCGTTTCTCGCCGCAGAAACGGCTGCTGCAAACCCGCTCACGCCTCCGCCGCAGACAAGAACATCACATTCGTATTCTCTTTGAACATCTAAAGTTACACGATTCATAGTTATTCCCCTTTCGATTTATACTCCAATTATACTGTTTTCATTGACCTTAACAATACAATATGCTAAAATCAAATTTATAAAATACAACAATAAACAGGAGAAAAACTATGATATTTCCTTATAAAATTATAGAATCCAAGATATCAAGCCGAAAACAATTCGTGCAATCCGACGGCTATCAGCCTACTTACGCGCTTTTTTATCTGAAAAAAGGCGATTTCGTAATGGAAATTAACGGATTGACACAGCAATTGCACGCGGGAGATTGTGTCCTGCTCCCCGACAATCTATATTTCCGCCGCGCCGTACTAAATCCCATCGAATTCGTTTACGTGATGTTTTGTCGCGATTTCAGTTGTCCGTATTCGTTCGATATACCGTTCGGCAAGGTTTCCGTTAAGGATAAAGAACGATTTTTGTCAAGCATCGATGCAATAGAAAAATACATCGACCACGACGACAGATTATCGGCAGGATATCGCGAACACTTGCTTATGGATATTTTATTCCAGCTTTTTTACGAACACAACGCCCCTTACCTCGTATTAGAGGAGAAACTTTGCACGGATCGCCTTGTTTCCGATGCAACGGAATACATACGGCAAAACCTTGACAAGAAACTCCTTATCGGCGACATTTGCCATGCCGTTAACACCAATGCATCAACACTGAACTTCAAATTCCGTCGCGAATTTGAAATGTCGATCGGACAATTCATTTTAAGCGAACGTATGAAAAAAGCTAAAAAGCTTTTAATCGGGACCACATACAGCGTCTCCGAAATAGCGTTGAAGTGCGGCTTTGATAACGTATATTACTTTTCCAATATGTTCAAAAAGATGGTGGGTGTATCGCCCACAAGATATATCGACAGCTATGAAACCTGACGATATCAGTACGCTCTTACTTCAAACACTGTAATCTCTTTACCGCCATTGGTGGCTGTGATTTGCAGTTCAACCTTATCACACACCGTCGCTTCAAAACGATGTACGTTATGCCGTTGGTGGTTATCCCGCACGTCGATCGTGCGAACGATGTCTTCGCCGTTTTTAAAGAGCAATGTATAATCTTTCACCAACTCCTCGGGCACACCGGGACGTTGTTGTTTCTGGCGGTTCGGTGCCATCGTCACGCGGATTGGATACTTAAAGTTGGAATCAAAGGTCAGACGCAACTCGCGCACTGCCATCGGCGAATCAAAGGCCATCGTCAGGATCTCGCCATTTTTGCCAATACCGTCAGACACCCAAGCATGCGTATCGTCACCCAAACGGCGCGAGATACCGTCGACAACGTTTTGCGGTTCGCAACCGTTCTTGCACGACGTTGCCGTAAAGGTTGCTTGCCTTGCCAAATCATTAATATCCTCATTTTTATAACCGGGCAAGAAACCGTCATCTTTAAGAATCAGTTGCTGAAGTTCTGAAATATGCGGCATCAGTTCACGCGGAGCGCAGTTGTATTTCTTGCAAAGAGCCGCTGCCGCACCAACGGTCTGACCGCCGATCGCACAGCAACCGATAATTCTGGTACTGCACATTCCCAGTTTCGTGGCGCTGATATTTCGGCCTGCCATAAACAGGTTGTTGATGTTTTTGGAATAATAGGAACGGTACGGAATGGTGTATACACCGTCAAAAAAACGGCAATCGCCTGAGGGATGACGATGCAAGTCGAGCAGACCGTGCGCTGTGTGCAAATCGACACTCCAACCGCCGTAGCATACCGCATCGTCGAAAATGCGGTTGTTCAAAATGTCGGTTTCATCCAGCAAATAATCGCCGACAAGCCGTCTTGACTCACGGGTACCGGGCAACATGCCGACCCATTCCAAGGCGTAGTTTTCAGCGCCGTGGTCGCCGCCGTTTTTCACGTGGTCCCACACACCGTAAAGACTCGCCACCAAATCGTCACGGATGTTTTCGTAATCCGTAATAATGTCGTCGGTATCGCCCATCAGTTCGATCCAGAAATGTCCGTATTCGATTCCTCTGCTGGAAACACCACCGGTTTGCTCATTCTTGGCGGGATCCAAACAACCGGAATAGTCCACTTTGTGTGTAGCGCAATGCATTCTGTGGCGCAAATCTTCTTCGGTAAACTTTTTGGCAAAATACGGCGGTGTAAATTTCACCGGATGCCCCATATTTCGCGCTCTGAAGAAAATGGTATTTCCCATACGCTCATTATTTTCAGTTTCAGGCGCATCAAGCTCACCCGTTTGCGCTTTCGATTCGCTGCCCTGTCTGAATTCAGCCCCCGCATAATACCCAAGCGTTCCGTTTCCCGTTGCATCAACAAACAGCGGTGCCGTAAACCGATAGCGCATTTCCGTGGTTTCCTGAACGCAGAAAATGGCCGTGATTTTATCCTCATCCGTTTCACAGTCATACATGACTGTGTTATAGTAAACGGTCAGATTTTCCTGCTTTTTAGCAGCTTCAAATAAAATCAAATCCCAAGTAGAATAACTGAAGTTGTCGTTCCGTGCCTTGTTTTCCAGCATCAGTTCGTACAAAATACCGCTTTCGGCATAGTCGGCTTTCTCAAGACTATGATCCGCACCGGAAATATGTACTCTCACTTCACTGGAAGCGTTACCGCCGAGTACCGGTCTTGCATGAACAAGCGCTACATTCACGCCGTTGCGCGCCGCTTCGAGTGCCGCGCACAGTCCGGACATACCGCCACCGACAACCACCAAATCGAAATTCTTTTCTTGAAATCTCTCTGCTACTCTTTTCATAACTCTCTCCCGAATGTTAAAATGATAGGGACCTTCCCTGTTTAACTACTTAACTAAATACTACTTAACTCCTTACAAACTTTCAATGTTTGTTCAAATGGTTGAAAAATAAGATTTTTTTGTGTATAATTAAGTCATAATCAATCAAACTTGAGCAAAAGGAGTGCGCCATGTACGACATTGAACGTAGAGATAAGATACTTGAGATCTTAAAAAAGGAAAAAAGCTGTTCCGTAGCAAAACTGGCGAAGTTACTTAACTACAGTGAAGCAACCATACGACGCGATTTAAACACGCTTGATAAGGAACTGAAAATTCGAAAAACGTTCGGCGGTGCCGTGATTTTTGATACGTACAGTTCCGAAGTTCCGATTACGATTCGTCGCAATGAAAATGCGGAAATAAAGAAAAAGCTCTGCCATTCTGCGGCAAAGCTTTTACAGGATAATATGACTATTTTTTTAGCGTCATCCACCACCACGGAGTATCTCGTACCGCATTTGAAAATGCATAACCATTTAACGGTGATTACGAACAGCCCGGATGTGCCGAAAATGCTTTCGGAAACCGATATTATCGTTTATAGTACAGGCGGTAAATTTCTACATCATTCCAACTCGTACGTTGGGGAGTTTGCCAGAAATATGATTAGCGGTATTAACGCGGACATTATGTTCTTTTCCGCGAGAGGGGTTGGATTCGATGGCAAGGTGACCGTTTCTTCCACCGAAGACGACATTCATAAAACCATGCTGCGCAATTCAGCAAAAACATGTCTGATCGTTGACAGCAACAAAATTGGCAACGTGTTCCCTTTCACCGTCTGTAATACAGCGGATATCAACACCATCGTTACCGACAAGGAATTACCCGATTCCATCAGCGTAAACAACGTGATAATCGGTAAATAACAAAAACCTCAATCATGACACTCTTAAATAGTGGATTAAAAAAACAAAGGACTACCAAAGTAGTCCTTTGTTTTTTTGACCAGACACTCAAAATGAATGCGGTCTAAAAATTGAATATTTTATCTTTTGTGCTATAAACAACATATTAGAAATGAGATAACAAATACTTTTCGGCTTCAGTACACCACAAGCCGTTATTTTGCTTAACTATATCGGCAAGCATTTTAAAATGCTCATTCGACTTGCCCAATTTTTCAAAATCATCAATTGCCGTCAAAGGCAAATTAATGTGTGTGTATATTAACTTTTTTCCACCGGGTATTTCGGTTAAGCGGATGGTCGTATCGATTACCGCATCAATACCGCCGATATGCGTTATCATAACAGCGGGATTTATGCGTTTTTCACCGATCAAACGAACAATATCTCTCATGTCGTCGGTCGTGCTGCCGCTTGTACCCGAAACGTGATGCTGTTGGTAATGAACGTTGTAAAAATTAAACTTTGCGCTAAACTTTTTATCCAACGGTCCTGCAAAGAAATTAAGACTTCCGTCAAAACCAAGTATTTCATCGGCTAATTCAACCACAGTCTCTACCGGTGCATAAACGAAAACGTCGTCATACCCACTGCCATCGGTAAATTTAAGCAGTTCATCTTTATCAGAGGAAGCCACAAATTTTAGATCAATACCATCTTTTTTGGCCTGTTCGGGATTAAACAACTGTTTTGCTCGTTCTAACCGTTCCTGACTTAAATCGGTTACAACCACCAGAGATGGTTTAATGTCTCCATGCAATGCGATATCGATTGCCACAAGACCCATAGGCCCACAGCCGGCAAGGATTGCCACTTTGCCGCCCGCCTTGATATTACTATATGGCTTCAGGTTTTCGTCCAAATGCAAAGACGCTTTATATCCTCTTATCACACAAGAAGCAGGTTCGATAAGCGAGCCGTTAAAATACGAGTCACTTTCAATTTTAATTAAATAATCGTTTTCAATAATATGATCATAAACGATTGAGTAAGTTGACGCACCGCCAATTTCGCAGAAAGAATAACCGACGGTTTCCGGGCCGCCGAGATATGAAAGAACGGGTGGCATAACCACTTTATCTCCGACCTTGAACTTATCCTTGTGTTTGTCGGTCACCTCCACTACCTCTGCGCAAAATTCATGCCCCACAATAATGGGATTCTCCGCCACGTCATTAGGAACTCGCAGGTGTTTTGCTCCCTGCTTAACGGTTTTATATGTAGACATGCATACACTGTCCGAAATCACCTTAACAAGTATCTCGCCGTTCTTAAGCTCGGGTAATTCAAACTCTTCAAGTCGTAAATCGTTTTCGCCGTATAAACGAACTGCTTTTGTTTTCATAAAACCACCTCCGCTCACTTAAATGCGACCCGCGCTGCCAAACTGTCTTAATTTGGTTTTGACAACATCTTTCATCATAACTCTTGCCTCTTCAAAAACAATAAACGGCCATGTCGACGGGTTTTCAATTGTGTTCAACTTATCTTTAAGGCCCTTATTGAGAGCAAAAACAACGTCAGAATAAATATTGATCTTCGTAATACCGTGTTGTATCGCATTTTTCATTTGATCCTCAGGTGTGCCGCTTCCGCCGTGAAGAACAAGCGGTCTGTCACAAACAGCCGTAATTTCGTCCAATCGATCTATTCTGAGTTCGGGCGTTTTCTTATACACGCCATGGGACGTGCCTATGGCAACGGCAAGCGCATCAACGTCGGTCATTTCAACAAACTTTAAAACCTCGTCCGGTACCGTCAGACTCTCACCGGGATCGGTATCCGTTCCCGTTTCGCTAATACTGCCAACACTCGCATTACCAACGTGTCCAAGCTCTGCTTCCACGGTTATACCACGGGCGTGTGCATATTTTGCAACCTCTGCCGTGTTTTTGGCATTATTCTCAAAATCCAAAACCGAGCCGTCATACATAACGGAGCTGAACCCCGCGTCGATTGCTTTTTTAATAAAATTGAAATCCGTTGCATGATCCAAATGGAAGCAAACGGGTATTGTATAAAAATCCGATGCTGCCTTTACCATAGAAGCCATCAATTCAAGAGCTTTACCTTCTAAATCTACTCCTAAACCCATTAAAAGAGCCGGACTTCTTTCTTCTTCACACGCATCCAACACAGACTTCATCATCTCGTAATTACTGACGTCAAACGCAGGAATCGCATACTGATTCTTTTTCGCATCAGTGAGCATTTCCTTCATGGTAACCAACATAGTATTCCCTCCAAATATAAATTGACAGGTATATATCGCCTATGTATAATTGTATTATACGAACATTTTTGCGTCAACGGATGTTCGTTATGTTTATAAACGAACATCCTTTCAAACGAGGTGTACTGAAATGGAACTAAATGCCAGGCAGCAGGAAATACTGTATATTTTGTATGACACAGGGAAAATCAGTGTAAGCGAACTTGCGAAAAAACTATACGTTACCGAAATGACCGTTCGACGTGATCTTACAGCTATGGAAAAAGGCGGATATTTGAGGCGTTATCATGGTGGCGCTGTGCTTGCTTCAAGCCCAAAAGAAATGCCGCTTGCTCATCGAATTTTATTTGATGAAGAAGAAAAGAAAGAACTTGCAAAAAAATGTCTTCCTTTTTTAAAAGATAATATGAACATCTATATTGATAGCTCTTCCACCTGCCAATATATAATCCCGCACGTTTCGGCGTTTAAGAACATGAAGATCATCACCAATTCCGTTAAAGCGCTTCTTTCAGCTTCAAACCTGCATATACCGTGTATTCTGATAGGCGGCGACTATTACGAACCAGATATGTGTTTTGTGGGTTCAATTGCAGAACAATATGCGCGAGAACTTAATGTTGACATCATGTTTTTCACTACCGCGGCATATTCCAAAGAGGGACTCATTTCAGATTTTGACGAGAAACAACTGGCAATAAGAAAAATCATGCTTGAACATTCATTGCAAAAGGTCTTTCTTTGTGAGCAAAACAAAATCGGTCAAAAAATGCTTCATACGCTATGTCGAAAAGAAGATATAACCGCCGTTATAACCGCCGACTCTTCCAACACTTAAAATTGATAACAAAATAAAAAAGCCGTGAAATTCACGGCTTTTTCTTATAATATAAACACGACGGATTCCGTACCATCGTTACCGACAAGGAATTACCCGATTCCATCAGCGTAAACAACGTGATAATCGGTAAATAACAAACGGTACTTGGACCGTATCGTTCAAGCGTTTACAATTAAACCAAAAAACAAAGGGACTGCCAAAACAGTCCCTTTGTTTTTTGGTGCGAGTGTTCTTTACGGATTCGAGAAAACAAATAATCAAAACTTTAAATTATATATGCCAACCATCGTACTATTTCGTTTTTGCTTTTGTATCCACAATCGCCATTGCGCCGCCAAAACCAACAAAACTAATTGCAAAGAATAACCACCAAGGCATTTGCTTAATCATATCCAATATGCCACTAAACCCATCCAATATTGCGGTTACTAAGCATAATATCAAGAACGTGGCAGTTGTCATTAAAACGGCAAATAATCCGCCTGCAAATATAAACATTGAAACGAAATATTGCCAAGAGACTGTGCCGTTACCAAGGAGTTCCTTTTCTTTTTTGTTGAGTTTGGTGCATTCAGCTTTTTTGGTAGCTATTGTTATAAACTGCTCTAAGACATCAGTATCTTCTGCGTCCCAACAAAATTTCTTATATAACCGACGGCCTTTTTTATTAAAACAGCAAGAATAAATATCGGTTATGCTTTCACCTTTCTTCAAAAGTGCAGTTCCGCATATAAATTGAATATTTAGCACATCACAATTAAAAAATTCTCTACACTCTATGATATGTTCAACATTCTTTTCTGCACCAACAAAGTAGCTTTGGTTATAACTTTCTTCCAATCGTATGCCTTTGATAGCGCCTTTTTTGCTAAAAGTGGGGTATCTGCCCTCATAGCCTAAATTGTGAAATTTTTTCTCGATTTGCAATCTGATTTTATTTAATTTTGTTTGATTGTAAGAAAGAATTTTATCAGTATACCCCTCTTGCGTTTCAACCACAAGCTCATACAATTCACGCCATAAACTTTCGCAACTCGTCTCGTTTAATTTGCTGGTTAAACGAGAAAAAAGCAAAGGATTAACCAGTTTACCTTTCTCCCTTTTTCCAGCCTTGTCAATTAACGGAACCAGATGAATTGCATTGTGTTTCTGTAAATACTGTTTTAAAATTTCAAAATCGGGCGTTTCTTCATCATAAAGCGGCGCCCAAACGGATAATGCGCGTAACTCTTTTAAAAGAGGCATTAAATCCTGTTCTTTTTGATTGAAAAACTTCGCGCCCAAATAGTCTTTTTCCAAAATATCAGATGCCATAAACGCTAAGGATTCCCACGGATTATCATTAAAATCTCTACGGTCAGCACGGTAAACATCTATTTCAGTTGTCGCTTGATCGAAAAAGATGCCGATAGGAACAGATGTCTCTGCTTCGAAATTTTCAGCAACACAAATCAGTTTATAGCCGTTCTCTTCTTTTACAATTTGTGCATCGCTAAATCCAATCAAATCAAAATTGTCAATAAAATTTTCTTTAGATGTATGTAATATTAATTTTCTTTTGTATGAATCTGTTTCATCAAGGGTGAATATAATTTTGTCTTCTTGTTTTTTAACTGTTTCACAATACTGCATTGTTTCAAACAGATGAATAAAAGCTTTCTTTACATCCTCAGAAAAATCTATTGCCACCTTCTCGAAAAGTTGTTTTTTCCAAGTGCCGTGTTCTTCTATGTGTTTTGAACACTCGGCTAAAAATTCAATAAATTCAAAATTGGACTTAGAATCGTCAATAAAGTTCAAAACTTTTTTAGAAAGGTTGTTGCCATCAACATAGGTTTTGTTTACCCATTTTCTTATCTTTCTCTGGATTTTTTCGGTTGCTTTAATCGGCTCAACGTCAAAAACCTCTCTTGCTACAGAGTATGCAAGTCCAAATAATTCAATGTGATTTATATCTAATTTGGAAATATCCATTATATACACTCCTAACAAACCATTTGATATATGTAATTATATCATATTTAACAGTTTAAAACAATATTAGGAAATTGATCGCTGATAGTTTCTTCCTCACAAGCATCGCGAATGGATATCCACACTTGTTAGGGATCCCCCAATACCCCAAACCTCTCTCAAAACAAAAAGAATGTTCATAACGGTCAAGTCCGTTATGAACATTCAACATGGTGCCGGTGGCCGGACTCGAACCGGCACGCTGTCGCCAGCGGTGGATTTTGAGTCCACTACGTCTGCCAATTCCATCACACCGGCGTGTGACACAATCCGTATTATACACTGTGCGTGTGGCGGTTGTCAAGCGGTAAAGCGCGATATTGTAAACTTTTTTACGGACTCTGCATAATTAGGTGGACAAATCTTCATTTTTCGTGTAGAATAATAAATATTGTAATTCCATCTTCTCAGAGGAGGATATGTTGATGAATATGAAACGAATCCTGTGCACAGTGCTTGCACTCACACTCGCAGCCGGCTGTTTGCTTCTCGGCGGTTGCTCCACCCCGTCTGTGGCGATGCAGGTGGAGAATAAAGTGTATGAGATGGGCGATTACCTCGCCTATATGTACGGCACGATGTATACCGATTCCACCGCTTATATGTATTTGTATTATTATGGCGAGGACGCACTATCACAGAAAGTGACGTACGGCGAGGATTCCAAAGAAGTGACCTTGTCAGAGTATATCGTTAACACCACGCAAGACAATATGATTCGTCAAAAGGCCATTGAGGATCTCATGGCAACCTACAATATTTCGTGGGACGCTGACGAACTCAAAACCGTCGAAGAAGAGATCGAAAAATTAAAGGCCGATCAATTCCTGCCGTTCGGTTTTAACAACGAGCGCTATATTAAGATGTATAAAGCCATGTCTTTGAACGAACTCTCTCTGTTCAACGGCTTGTATGATGACGGCGGTAAACGCGAAGTATCCGATGCCGACGAACGCAAATGGTTCGACGAGCACTATTACAGCTATAAGATCATCGAAATGTCCTTGATGAAGGACAGCAAAGAGCTTTCGGCCGACGAGATCGCGAAAATCAAGGCCCAACTGGAAGGGTATTTGGATCTGTATACTAAAAACGGTGCAAACAGCGCTGCCTTTGACATCGCTTACCGTCAATATTTAGCCGATACGGCGGAGGAAACGGACGATAAAGAGAAAACCGCCGAAGAAGAAAAAGAGCCCGAAACCGCCGACCGTATCGATACGATCGACGAGGATATGGACGAGAATCTTCTGAAAGTCATGAAAGAACTTAAAGAAGGCGAGATCGGTATCAAGACCTATCAACAAGGCGGTACCAACAAGACCATGGCGCTGATCCTGCGCATGGATCCCGAAGCGGAACGCGGCAAAGACGAAGACGGCAAAGATATTGATTTCTACGTCGAAAGCCATTCTCAAACCTTACAGTACATGAAATACGACGAACTAAAGAAAGAGATCGACGAAAAAGTAAAGACGCTGAAAGATAAAGTCACCCTGAACGACCGCGCCATCAAAGCCGCCGACCCCAAAGAACTGATCTGATTGTAAAAAAGCCGCAGAAATAAAAATTTCTGCGGCTTTTTCTTGACAAGTGCCATTTGCTGTGCTATACTCTATTGCACAGCGAGTTGCGGCTTTAGCTCATCTGGTAGAGCGCCACCTTGCCAAGGTGGAGGTAGCGAGTTCGAGCCTCGTAAGCCGCTCCAAAAAAAAGCACTTCTTCGGAGGTGCTTTTTGCTTTGTGTTTAGGTTCTTACAACAGTGTTGCACCCCCGTTGAATGTATGCTATAATGATTTTAAGAGGTGTTCGTTATGAAAATTCGTCTGTTTGCGGTTTTTACCGCCATCGTACTGTTGGTAACTCTCAGTGCTTGCTCCGGTGATGCTCCGCAAGCCACCGTTATCACAAAAGACCAGGTAAACAAACCAACTGTCACGACAACCACTACCACCAAGGCCACGACCACCGAAGCAATCGACTCATCTAATACATCACAAAACGATCAAACAAACGCTTCACAAACCGGCACCACCACCCTGCCGTCCATCGGCACCGAGGAGGGCAACAGCGAAACCGGCGATGCAATTGCCAATCTCGCCATCTCATTGATCGGTACGCCGTTTGTGAACAACGGTACCGCTCCGGATGCGTTTGACAATCCCAGCTTCGTTGTGTATTGCTATAAGCAGAATGGATATACCGTTCCCCGCAAGGCAACACAGATCATCGACTACGGCTTCGACGTGAATCCCGAAGAAATTCAGCCGGGTGATATTTTGGTCTTCTGCAACAACCCCGGCGAAGAAGCCGGCTTTGTCGCCATTTATATTGGAAACAACCAATTTGTCGCCTCCACCAATCCGGAAAAAGGCACCCAAGTGCATCAACTCAACAGTTCCTACTGGTCACAGCGTTTCTTATCGGCACGGCGATTCCAATAACAAAAACAAAGCGGCAGGTCGTATGACCTGCCGCTTAAGTTTTTGATAACAACCATTCCATCAGTTGTACTTCCCATATCGGCACCCGAAGCAACGTGCGAAGCCGCGCGGGCAACCATACAAAGGTACTATCCTCCGTCTCGTCAAGCGGAAGTTCCTGCTGCAGAGTTACCGGCTCATAGTTTTCTCCAAACAACGTGCGCCCGCTGCGAATACTGACGAGCAGTAACCCACCCGCAAACAGCGCCACACACAATGTCAGCGAAAAAGCAACTACCACCATTGACCACGTCCGTTTTCTCGTCATATCGTTATAACCCCTTTAACGTTTGTACCAAGCCCTTACCCAGCAATTCAGCGGAATACAGTGCTTCTTCCAAGGTGTTGACGTCACTGCCCACCTCAACCAAGATCATCCCGTTACTCAACTGTTGATTGTACCGTGCATCCGCCAACACCATCGGTCGCATCAACCCGCCATACCCTGCGTGCAGCGTTTGCTGCAAGTGTGCACCAAACGAGAGATTTTCCGCCGTGTGCGAATTGGGAACGGATTTGGTGTTCTTCATACCCACGATGATCATCATCTGTGCGGCCTTTTGCCCGTTTATCACCGTAGTCGGTTTCACGCGCGTCCCATCGGATTGATAAATGGCATCGCGGTGAATGTCCAGCACCACGCTGATCGACGGGTATTGTTTCAAATATTTCTCCACTGCTTTGCGCGAATGTGTATATGCACTGCTGTAGGGTTGATCGTGGATTTCGGTATCGTGTATCACGCCGATTCCCGCTTGTCTAAGCTCTTGTGCCACGCGTTCCCCCACCGCTACCATGTTTTTGGTGGCATCGTCAGTACGGCTTTTCGTATCAGGATTGAAAAATCCTGCATCGTAATCCAGATAACATTCGGTGGTGTGGGTGTGGGTGATCAGTACTTGAATCTCATCAGAATTCATGTCGAAATTAACGTTCGGCGTGTGCGCCAGTGCCGCAGCGATATTCACAGTGGTTTTCGTGTTGTTTTTAATGGCAACGCCCTCCGTGAACGTTTTGCCCGCCGACATCTGCTGTGTCAGCACCACGCCTGCGCCTGCCTGCTTTTCGGGTGCGGCTGAAGGTGCAGCGGTCACCGCCTGCATCGTAACCTCACCCAATATCACATGCTGTTCACTGAGTGCGCCGCCGGGTGCGGCAGCGGTCGGCTTTGTAACCCATCCGCTGATGATCTCGGCGCTTCCTTCCGGTTGCTGTAATCCCACCGAGAGCAGCGCTGCGTGTCCCAGCAATTTTTGAAAGGTGCCCGCGGGAATCACCGACACCGCCAACACCAAAAGCCCACACACCGCGATCCATACGACCGCGGTCACGATCCGTCGTTTCATTTTCCTCACCCATACACTCTATGAGCGCATCTATAATGCTATGCTTAAAAGTTCGAGCGGAGAATAGTTCGGTTGCAAAGCGGCGTGAATCGTCATCGCAAGCAAACGCGCGGCGCGTGCGATCACAAGATCGATCTCCCGTGGTGTCACCATCATCTCAGCACCACGCGGCGACACCGCCCCTTGCTCTGCTCCGGTAAGATCTCTGGCAAGCGTACCCGCATCCACCACCGTCGGCACCCCCACTCCAATCACCGGAAGACCCAGCGTCTCGCGATTAAGCGCTTTGCGATTGTTCCCCACTCCCGACCCCGGTGAAATGCCGGTATCGGAAAATTGTACCGTACAACCGAGTCGTGCCACGCTGCGCGCCGCCAAGGCATCCACCGCAATTACGGCGCTCGGTTTCACCACGCCGCAAACACCGCGCACCATCTCACTGCTTTCTAAACCGGTATTCCCCAATACGTTTGGTTTTAGCACCACCGTCGGCCGCAGATCGTCAAGACCAACACTGCGGGCAAACTCCCCTTGTATGTGGCGTGTCGCCAACACCATCGACGCGGTGCGCGGCCCCAACGCATCGGGTGTGATCGCCTCGTTACCAAGCCCTACCACCAACACACTGCCACCCTCGGGAAGCAAGCGGCGCAACTCCTCTCCCAGAACGATCGCTTTTTTCTCAAGATCCCGTTCGTCATCGGTCAGCGGCGGCACCGTCGCCGTAATATATCGCCCCGCACTTTTGCCGATACGCGCCGCTTCTCTCTCCGTCAAATCAAGTGTGCACAATTCCATCCCCTCCGCCTGCTGCTTGTGCACCGCCGCCCGGGCAGCCGCTTCCATCGCCAAATCGGTTCGAACTTGCATAACGCTCATCTCCTATTTAAATAGTATTAAAAGAAAAAAACACAATATTCTGAAAAAAAGTATTGATTTTCCGTAAAGTTCGTGTTATGATAAACCCTGCGTGATTTAGAGTAATTCTTTTTTGAGGAGGTGTGACAATGCCCAACATTAAATCCGCTAAGAAGCGCGTTAAGGTAATCGCTGCCAAAACCGCTCGTAACAAGGCCACTCGTTCCGAACTGAGAACGGACATCAAAAAGGCAAACGCCGCGATCGAGACCGGCGCTGACGATAAGGAACTCCTTGTCAAAGCCGCTGTCAAGAAAATTGACCAGGCCGCTGCGAAGGGACTCCTGCACAAGAATACGGCTGCACGGAGAAAGTCCGCCCTCGCCAAAAAAGTTAACGGTTAATCGTTCAACGAAGTTAAAACGCCCTGCGAACTCATATGAGTTCGCAGGGCGTTTTTTTGTTTTAAATTTTCCCTCCGGTGTTCTTTTTCCACAACGAGCCGCGTAGATGTGGAATATGTGTTGGTTTTTTCTGTTTTTGGGATTTTGTTTTCCACATTTTTGGTTTTTTGTGTTGAATTTTTGAAATTTTCTTTGATTTTATGATTTTTTATTTGGTTTTTATTGGTTTTCCTATTGACTTTTATGTGGGATTCATGTAAAATGGGTACAGAATGAAATGTGGGAGGGTATCAATATGTCCACTTTTTATACGCAAGACATCCAAAAAAGTCCGCGCATTCCGAAACTCGTGGAGCATTTGTTTGAAAAAATGCCCGAGATCGAGCCGTATCGCGCAGTGCTGCTGACCGAATCGTATCAGCAAACGGAGGGTGAGCCGATCATTCTGCGCCGTGCAAAGGCATTTGCACATATTTTGGCGCATATTCCGATCACCATCCGCCCGCTGGAGTTGATCGTCGGTTCCAGTTCAAAAAATCCGCGTGGTGCGCAGTTGTTCCCGGAATATTCTTACGAATGGGTAGAGGCGGAGTTTGATACGCTCGCCACGCGTTCTGCCGACCCGTTCTATATTTCCGAGGAAACCAAAAACGCGTTGCGCAAGGTCTTCCCTTACTGGAAGGGCAGAACGACCAGCGAACTTGCCACCTCGTATATGGTGCCGGAAACCATCGCGGCAATCGACCATAACATCTTCACGCCCGGCAACTACTTCTATAACGGCGTCGGTCACGTCACCGTAGATTACGGCAAGGTGCTCGCGATCGGTTACCGTGGAATTGCCGAAGAAGCGCGTGCGGCGCTTGCCAAGCTGCGCGTTACCGATGCCGATTACGCAAAACGTCATCATTTCTTAAACGCAGTGCTCATCACCTGCGATGCCGTTGAAATGTACGCCAACCGCTACGCCGAGCTTGCACGTAAACAAGCAGCGGCTTGTGCAGACGACGTGCGTAAAGCGGAGCTTCTCAAAATTGCAGAAAACTGCTCACGCGTTCCCGCACACGGCGCCACTTCGTTTTACGAAGCGTGCCAATCCTTCTGGTTTGTACAAATGCTGATCCAGATTGAATCGAGCGGCCACTCGATCTCGCCCGGTCGCTTCGACCAATATATGTATCCTTATTTAAAAGCAGATCTTGATAAGGGCGTTATCACCCGCGAGCAGGCGCAGGAATACGTCGACTGCGTATGGGTCAAGCTTAACGACCTCGGCAAAGTTCGCGACCTCGCTTCCGCGGAGGGCTTTGCGGGCTACAGCATGTTCCAGAATCTGTGCGCCGGCGGTCAGGATAAGGATGGCAAGGACGCCACCAACGATATGTCGTATATGTGCATCAACGCCACCTTGCACGTACTGCTCCCGCAGCCGTCGTTCTCGGTGCGCGTGTGGAACGGCACCCCGCACGAGTTCATGATTCGCGCTGCGGAAATCACCCGCACCGGCATTGGACTCCCCGCGTATTACAACGACGAAGTCATTATCCCCGCGCTGCAAAACCGCGGCTTGACGCTGCAAGATGCGCGTGACTACAACATTATCGGTTGTGTTGAGCCGCAAAAATCGGGCAAAACCGACGGCTGGCACGACGCCGCATTCTTCAATATGTGCCGTCCGCTGGAGCTCACCTTCTCGAACGGCATGGATAAAGACATTCAGATCGGTCCTCAAACCGGAGACGTTGCCGCCATGAAAACTTTTGATGAGTTCTACGACGCTTATAAAAAGCAGATGGAATATTTCATCGAGTTGATGGTCAACGCCGATAACGCGATCGACCAAGCACATATGGAGCGTTGCCCGTTGCCGTTCCTCTCCTCTATGTTAGAGGATTGCATCGGTCGCGGCAAGAGCGCGCAGGAAGGCGGCTGTGTTTACAACTTTACCGGCCCGCAGGGCTTCGGTATTGCCAACGTTGCCGATGCACTGACCGCTGTGCGAGAACTCGTCTTTAACGAAAAATATCTGACGCTTGCCGAATTCCGTCAAGCGCTTGATAACAACTACGGCAAGGACATGGATCCTAAACAAGCCGAAAAGCTCACGAAACAGGTCGTCAAGAGCATGGTCGACAGCGGTCGCACCTTAACGCCTGACGATATCAAAGCCGTGTATCTCACCGTTGCGCAAAACCCCTGCTCCGACGAGCAAAAAGCACGGTATCAACAGTTGCTCGATCGCATCTCTGCACTGCCCAAGTTTGGTAACGACGACCACAAGATCGATAGCTTTGCTCGTGACGTAGCTTACACCTACACCCGTCCCGTTGAGCGGTATCGCAATCCGCGCGGCGGCGCTTATCAAGCGGGCTTGTACCCCGTTTCCGCCAACGTGCCGCTCGGTGCGCAGACCGGCGCCACCCCGGACGGCCGTCTGGCCTTCACACCGGTGGCGGACGGCGTTTCCCCCGCTGCAGGTCGCGACGTAAACGGCCCGACAGCCGCAGCAAACTCGGTTGCCAGACTGGATCACTACATTGCTTCCAACGGCACCCTTTTCAACATGAAATTCCACCCCAGTGCTTTGGCAGGCCGTAGCGGTCTGGAAAGCTTTGTCGCACTGGTTCGCGGTTATTTTGATCAAAAGGGCAGCCACGTTCAATTTAACGTCGTCAGCCGTGAGACACTTCGCGATGCGCAGAAGCATCCCGAAAACTACCGCTCGCTGGTCGTTCGCGTAGCAGGTTACAGTGCTTTGTTTACCACGCTGTCCCGCTCACTGCAAGACGACATTATCAACCGCACCGAACAAGGAGGATTCTAATGGACACCTCGTTGTTATCGGTGACCGGCAGGATCTTCGATATTCAGCGATTTTCCACCCACGACGGTTCGGGCATCCGCACCTTGGTTTTTCTCAAAGGATGTCCGCTTCGATGTCGTTGGTGCTGTAACCCCGAATCCCAGTCGTATGAATTTCAGCAAATGACGCTCGGCGGCAACACCAAAACGGTAGGTCGCGACGTCACGGTGGAAGACGTACTGAAAGAAGTCCTGCGCGATCGCATGTATTACCGCCGTTCGGGCGGCGGCATCACGCTCTCGGGCGGTGAATCGTTAACACAACCGGATTTTGCGGTAGCACTGCTGACCGCCTGTCAGGAAAACGGCGTTCACACCGCTATTGAAACTACCGGTTTTGCTTCGCCCGAAACCATCGAACGATATTTGCCCGTGCTGGATTGTGTGCTGATGGACATCAAGCACATGGATAGCGAAAAACATCAGCAATTCACAACCAGGCCCAACGACCGCATCTTGCAAAACGCCCGACTGATTGCCGAAAAGGCAAAACGACTGATCATCCGTGTACCGGTGATCCCCACGTTTAACGACACGGAAGAAGAGATCGGCGCCATCGCCGCTTTCGCCGCCTCCCTGCCAAACGTGCGGGAGATCCACTTGCTACCCTATCATCGGATGGGACAAGACAAATACACGGGGCTCGGTCGTGAGTACACCATGGCACATATTACCCCGCCGAGCGCGGAACACATGGAACTGCTCAGAAAAAAGGCGGAGTCGTATGGTTTAAAAGCACTGATAGGAGGATGATACAATGGAACTTGACGTGCTGAATCAACAAGAGAAAAAGACCCGTATCATACAAGAACTTGTCCCCGGTAAGCAGATCACCTTGGCACATATCATTGCGCACCCTGAGGACATCCTGTATCGCAAACTCGGTCTGGATCCCGCCGTGGATCACGCAGGTGCAATTGGCATTCTAACCTTGAGTCCCAGCGAGACCGCTATCATCGCCGGCGATATTGCGCTGAAATCCTCGGGCGTTGAGCTCGGTTTTGTGGATCGCTTCAGCGGCACCGTCATTGTGACGGGAACAGTTTCGCAGGTGGAAGCGGCAATCACCGCGATTCGCGAATACGCGATCGAGAAACTGGGCTTCTCCGTTTGCGAGTTGACCCGCACATGAGAAAGAAACTGATCCTGATGGGGCGCAGTGGTTGCGGCAAAACCTCACTGACACAAGCCCTGCGCGGCGAGACCGTCACCTACTTAAAAACACAGGCAATCGCCTACGACGACTTTCTCATCGACACCCCCGGCGAATATGCCGAAAACCATGATCTCGGCGCCGCCCTTTGCCTCTATGCATACGAGGCAGACGTGGTCGGTCTGCTGATTGCCGCCGACGATGACTATTCCCTCTTCCCGCCGTGCATCACCTGCTTGGTAAACCGCGAAGTGATCGGAATCGTCACGAAGATCGACAAAGCAGACCCACGCCGCGCAGAAAACTGGCTGCGGCTATCCGGTTGCGAAACGGTGTTTCACGTAAACTCCTTGACCGGCGAAGGCATCCCCGCACTGCTGAAGCACCTCGAAATTCCCGAAAACCAACAAAAACAAAAAGAAAACACAGAAAAAACCAAATTTATGTGTTGACTTTTTGTGGTTTGGGTGCTATCATGTAGTCAAGAAAGTGTCAAACAAAGAAAAATCCACATAAAAAAGGAGAATTACTATGGCAATGGTAAACGAGTATGAAATCAAAAAGCAGATCTGTGCGATCGGTAAACGCATTTACGATCGTGGCATGGTCGCGGCGAACGACGGTAACATTTCCGTTAAGCTGAACGACAACGAGTTCCTCTGCACCCCCACGGGTGTCAGCAAGGGCTTCATGACCCCCGAGTACATCTGCAAAGTTGACAAGGACGGCAAAGTGCTTCAGGCAAACGCCGGCTTCAAGCCCTCGTCGGAGATCAAAATGCACATGCGTGTATACAAAGAGCGTCCGGACGTCGGCGCTGTCGTTCACGCACACCCGATGTACGCAACCGGTTTTGCCATCGCGGGTATCCCGCTGACACAGCCGATCATGCCGGAAGCGGTTATCGCGCTCGGATGCGTGCCGATCGCTGAGTACGGCACCCCCTCCACCGAGGAAATCCCGGATGCGGTATCTAAGTACCTGCAGTCCTTCGACGCGGTGCTGCTCGAAAACCACGGTGCGCTCGCGTTCTCGGACAATCTGCTGAATGCGTACCATAAGATGGAGTCGGTTGAGTTCTACGCGCATCTGTTGTACATTTCCAAGCAGCTTGGCGGCCCGAAAGAGCTCAGCGAGAAACAGGTGCAGCGCTTGTATGAGATCCGCCGCCAGTTCGGCCTGAAGGGTAAGCACCCCGCCGACTTGTGCCCCAACCAAAAAGCCGGCTTGCCCAGCTGCCACGGTTGCGGTAACTGCGATGGCTCCTGCCACAGTGGTGCGGGCGAAACGGATCTGGTTGCCGAGATCACCAAGCGCGTATTAGAGCAGATGGCGAAATAAGGAGTCACTTATGGACGAACAAGTCTTGCGCTCTGTTGTGGATAAGGTAGTCCGTCAATTAGGCGGCCTTACCGATATGACGCTCGACGCCGCGCTCCCCCTTGCCGCCAAAGTGCGGGAGAAAGCGGCTCAAATGGGTGTCAAAGCCGTGGTGGCAATTTCCAACAAGGCGGCACGACCGGTACTGGTAGAATGTGCAGACGATTCGTACATCGCCAGTTACGACGTTGCTTTGCAAAAGGCGTTTACCGTCGTTTCGCTGAAAATGTCCACCGCACAATTAAAACCATTAGCACAGCCCGGCGGTCCGTTGTACGGCATTCAGTTTACCAATGAAGGACACATCGTCATTTTCGGCGGTGGGGAACCGCTTAGAAATGCAAGCGGTGAGATCATTGGCGGACTGGGCGTCAGCGGCGGCTCGGAAGAGCAGGATACCGCACTGGCTGCTTACGGTAAAGAACTTTTTGAGAGAAGTGGAGGCACACAGTAATGGATGTTAATTCTTCCAACATTGAAGAAATCGTCCGCCAGGTATTGGACAATATGAAGGGCGCCGCTCCGGCTCCCGCTGCTGCTCCTGCTGCCGGACAGAGCGTCCCGAAAACCGCACGTGTGGCCATGCTCACCGAGCTTGAAAAATTCGAGCTCAAAGAGTATGCCATCCCCGAGCTCGGCGATGACGATATGCTCGTCAAGGTCGAGGGCTGCGGCGTCTGCGGAACGGATGCTCACGAGTTCAAGCGCGATCCCTTTGGCCTGATCCCCGTGGCACTCGGTCACGAGGGCACCGGCGAGATCGTCAAGATGGGTAAAAACGTTAAGGTTGACAGTGCAGGTAAGCCCCTGCACATCGGTGATAAGGTCGTCACCTGTGTCACCCTGCGCGACGATCCCAACATCACGATGTTCGATATGAACAAACAAAACGTCGGCGCGGCGGACGTATACGGTCTGCTCCCTGACGACGAGGTCCATTTCAACGGTTGGTTCGCCGATTACATCGTCGTTCGCGGCGGTTCGTCTGTGTTCAACGTCAGCGATTTAGACCTTGATTCCCGTATTTTGATCGAGCCCTGCGCCGTGTTGGTGCACGCCGTCGAGCGCGCCAAGACCACCGGCATCCTGCGCTTTAACAGCCGCGTTGTCGTGCAAGGTTGCGGTCCGATCGGTCTGATCTGCATCGCGGTTCTGCGTACGATGGGTATTGAAAACATCGTGGCGGTAGACGGCGAGAACAAGCGCTTGGAGTTTGCTCGTCAGATGGGTGCGAACGCCACCGTCAATTTCAAAGACTTCCAGGGTGTGGAAGCGTTGGCAGGCGGCGTAAAAGATGCGTTTGGCGGTTATCTTGCCGATTTCGCATTCCAGTGCACCGGCTCCCCCGTTGCCCACGCCAACATCTACAAGTTCATCCGCAACGGCGGCGGCTTGTGCGAGCTTGGCTTCTTCATCAACGGCGGCGACGCCACCATCAACCCCCACTTCGACATCTGCTCGAAAGAGATCACTACGGTCGGTTCCTGGGTATATACCCTGCGTGACTACGCAACCACCTTTGATTTCCTCAAGCGTGCGAAGGGCATCGGCTTGCCGATGGAAAAACTCATCACCCATAAGTTCCCGTTGGAACAGATCAACGAAGCACTGGTCACGAACCTGAAAATGGAAGGTTTGAAGATCGCTGTCGTCAACAAGTAGGGAGCGAATAAACCATGGGAAACGCCACCGGTATTATTGAAGTATACGGCTTGGTCGCCGCCTTCGTCGCGTGCGATGCCGGCTGCAAAGCTGCCGATGTGACGGTCGAAAACTTCGACAAAAACAAACCCGGCAACCCCGAAAGCTTAACGGTCCCGCTCATCGTTGCGGTGAAATTCCGCGGCACGGTCGACAATGTCACCGCCGCTGTCGCAGCCGCCGCCGAAGCAGCCAAGGGCGTATCCGGTGTTGTCACGACACATATCATGAGCAGCACCGAGCCGGATACCGAGCCGATGCTCAAAATCAATGCTTTCGATAAGAACTAAATCAAAAGGAGGAATATACCTATGTCTAACGAAGCACTTGGTATGGTAGAAACCCGCGGCCTCACCGCCGCCATCGAAGCTGCCGATGCAATGTCCAAAGCAGCAGAGGTCACCCTCATCGGTACCGAAAAGATCGGTTCCGGACTCGTATCCGTCATGGTCCGCGGCGACGTCGGCGCTGTCAAGGCCGCCGTTGAGGCCGGCTCCAACTCCGCTTCCCGTTTGGGCGAGTTGGTTGCTGTCCACGTCATTCCGCGTCCTCACGCTGATGTGGAGAAGATCCTTCCGAAATTCTAAGGAGAGATTCCAAGATGAAGTCTTTAGGACTGGTTGAAGTGTCCGGCGTAACCGCCGGAGTTGATTGCTTGGACATTATGTGCAAATCCGCCAATGTGGAATTTGTCACATGGGAGCGTAAGCTCGGCGGGCGCCTGGTCACGATCGTCGTGCAAGGCGACGTATCGGCTGTCACCGCCGCCGTGGAAAACACGATCGCGAACGCAATCTCAAAACCCGTTGCTCACGCTGTCATTGCCAGCCCGCACGAGGAAACCATGCGGATGATCAATTTGAGCGCCGCACGAATTCAGAAAAAGGCAGGGAATGAAAATGGCTGAACAAAAAAAGGTCCCCACTGAGGCGCCGAACGCGGCGCCCGAAGTAGAACCGGTAAAGGAGGTAAAGAGTATGGCACTGGAAGCATTGGGTATGGTCGAAACCAGAGGTCTGGTAGCCGCCGTCGAAGCTGCTGACGCAATGGTCAAAGCTGCGAACGTGACCCTGATCGGTACCGAGAAGATCGGTTCCGGACTCGTGTCCGTCATGGTTCGCGGCGATGTCGGCGCCGTCAAAGCTGCTGTCGAAGCCGGTTCTACGTCCGCATCTACGCTGGGCGAGTTGGTTGCGACCCATGTAATCCCGAGACCCCACAGCGACGTCGAGAAAATCTTGCCGGCGCTGAAATAAGTCTACCAAACAAAATAACACAAGGAGGAAACATCAATGGCACTGGAAGCATTAGGTATGGTCGAAACCAGAGGTCTGGTCGCCGCTGTCGAAGCTGCTGACGCAATGGTCAAAGCTGCGAACGTCGTCCTGATCGGTACCGAGAAGATCGGTTCCGGACTCGTGTCCGTCATGGTTCGCGGCGATGTCGGCGCTGTTAAGTCCGCTGTGGAAGCCGGTTCGACTTCTGCTGCGCGTCTGGGCGAAGTCATTGCTACGCATGTCATCCCGAGACCCCATGGCGATGTGGAGAAGATCCTGCCCGTACTCAAATAAGTATTTGTATGGTTCATGCGGAGGGGGCTTCCGCTCCCTCCGCATTCTCCCCATCCCCCAAACTATTGAATGA
The DNA here is from genome assembly GCA_017436915.1 of Clostridia bacterium. Taxonomy (GTDB): domain Bacteria; phylum Bacillota; class Clostridia; order Oscillospirales; family Acutalibacteraceae; genus RGIG3009. The sequence goes on along the minus strand of JAFSCE010000014.1, from coordinate 17,595 downwards.
AAAGGTGAGGAACATGATCGTCGGAAAAGTTGTGGGAAGCATCGTTTCCACACGCAAAAACGACAACTTAATCGGCAGTAAATTTATGGTGATTGAGCCGCTCGCCGATATGGGCGACAGCTCCTCCAACATCGTTGCGATCGACAACGTCGGCGCCGGCATAGGTGAGCTTGTTTTGGTAGCCACCGGCAGCGCTGCCCGCATCGGTTGCAATATGGAAAACGCACCTGTTGATGCCGCCATCGTCGGCATCGTGGATAACGGTATAGGACTGAATAATCATGAACATAACTGAACTCAAGGCCCTTCTCCGTGAGGGTGGCGTGGTCGGCGCCGGCGGTGCCGGTTTCCCCTCGTACGCGAAATTGGACGAGCGCGCCGACACCCTTATCCTCAACTGTGCAGAATGCGAGCCGCTTTTAAAACTGCATCAACAGCTCTTGGAGCAGCACGCAGAAGAAATCCTGAGGGCTTTTGATTTAATTGCGAAAACAATAGGCGCCAAATCGGTGATCCTCGGCATCAAGAAGCATTACAAGCAAACGATTGAAGCCGTCGAACAACATATGGCCGCCTACTCAAATATGTCAATTTGCCGTCTGCCGGCGGTATATCCTGCCGGTGACGAAGTGGTGCTGATCTACGAAGCCACCGGACGCGTCGTACCCGCAGGCGGGTTGCCCATCGCGGTAGGCGTTACGGTGTTCAACGTGGAGACCATCCTTAACGTGGCAAACCTGCTCGGCGGAAAGCCGGTCACGCACAAGTACGTGACCGTCGCGGGCGAGGTTGCCAACCCCGCCACCTTCAAGGTGCCGGTCGGCACCGCGATCAGTGAGCTGATCGAACTTGCGGGCGGCACCACCACTCCCCATCCCTCGTATCTGATGGGCGGCCCGATGATGGGTCGCATCGGCAGTGTACACGAACCGGTCACCCGCACGACGAACGCCGTACTGGTTTTGCCGGACGATCATCTGCTGATCGAGAAAAAACAAGCCAAACCCTTTGTGGATATGAAGCGCGCCATGGCGGCGTGTTGTCAGTGCAACTACTGCACCGATCTGTGTCCCCGTCACATGCTCGGACATCCGATCGAACCCCACAAATTTATGCTATACGCGTCAAACGGCATTACCAACGACGCGACCCCTTATCTTAACTCGTTTTATTGCGTCAGCTGCGGTCTGTGCGAATTGTATTCCTGCGGTCAGGGTCTTGCCCCCCGCACGCTGCTCGCCGCCTGCAAAACGGGACTTCGGCAAAACGGTATTAAGCCGCCCGCTCCGGAAGCACAACCGGTTAACCCGGCTCGTGACTACCGCCGAGTACCGATGAACCGTTTAATGGCGCGGCTGGGGCTCACCGCTTACGACAAGCCGGCACCGTTATCCGATGCCGAGCCGTCGGGCAAACAGCTCCGCGTGCTGTTATCACAGCATATCGGCGCTCCCGCCAAAGCGGTGGTCGCCGCAGGCGATAAGGTAACCGCCGGTCAGGTGATCGCCGAAGCCGCCGAAAACGCACTCAGCGTCAACATCCACGCACCGGTCAACGCGACGGTTGAATCCGTCAGCGACTCGGTCATTACTCTGATGAAGGAGGATGCATAATGAAAAAAGCAATCGGCATGGTCGAATATAAAACCGTATCCTCCGGTATGATGGCGGCGGATCGGATGGTCAAAACATCAGAGGTCGATATATTGGAAGCCGGCGCGGTTTGCCCCGGTAAATACATGGTCATCATCAGCGGTGATCTGAGCGCTGTCAAGGCAGCGGTTGATGCATCATCAACACACTATCCCGATTCCCTGATTGACAGTTTTGTGCTTGGCAACCCCCACGAATCCATCTTCAGCGCGTTGTACGGCTCAACTGATATCGGTAAGCCGAACGCGCTCGGTGTTCTGGAGACCTTTACAGCTGCCGCGGCTATTGTCGCTGCGGACGTCGCCGCCAAAACCGCTCAAGTCGATTTGGTGGAACTTCGCCTCGCTCGTGGTATGTGCGGCAAATCGTATTTACTCCTGACCGGCGAGATCGCCGCAGTACAAGCCGCTATCAACAACGCCCAAAAGGGCGCCGGCGACGCCGGTATGTATCTTGACAGTGCGATCATTCCCCACCCCGACGAGAAAATGTGGCGTAGTATCCTGTAAAACAACGCGGTAGATTTTAGGGTGAGTAATCAAACCCTAAGGGAAAGGAGGTCATGGCGATGCTCGCAATTGAACGGCGGAATGTCATTCTTTCGAAATTAGCGCAAGATGGAAAAGTCATTGTTGCGGACTTGAGCCGTGACTTCGGTGTAACGGAAGAAACCATTCGCCGCGATTTGGAAAAGCTGGATAAAGACGGCTTAGCGAAAAAGACGTACGGCGGCGCGGTAGCCACCCAAACGATGAATACCGACCTGCCGTTCAGCGTTCGCAAGCGTGCGAACGTCGATCGAAAACAGCGTATCGCTCAAAAGATCGGCGAGATGATCCACGACGGCGATTACATCATGTTGGACGCCAGCTCCACCGCCATTTTCGTGACCAAATACATTAAATCCCGCAAAAACATTACGCTCATCACAAACTCCGTTGAGATTCTCTTGGAGCTTGCCGACAAGGAGGGCTGGAACGTCCTATCCACCGGCGGCGCGCTGAAGGAAGGCGCGCTCGCGATGGTCGGCACCACGGCAGAGAAAATGATCCGCGGTTTCCATGTGGATTTAGCCGTATGCTCCTCAAAGGGCTTCGATATGAATATGGGCGTTACCGACTCAAACGAAAAAGATTGCCAGATCAAGCAGGCAATCTTCTCCGCCGCCAACCGCAAAGTACTCGCGGTGGACGGCACAAAATTCGATAAGATCTCATTCGTCAAGGTATGCGACGTTGCGGATATCGACACCGTGGTCACCGACGAAAAGCCCGACGATCGTTGGGTGGAATATTTAAGAAACAAAGACGTTGAACTGGTTTACTGATTGAAAAAGATACCCTGAAGTTCTGTAAGGAGTGATTTTAAGATGGCAACAACAATTTCCGAATCTGAGATCCGACAGGTTGTCAGCCAAGTACTGAACCGCATTCAAACGACCCCCGCCGCATCGTGGGATTCCACCCAATACGGCGGCCGTAAGCTGATCGGTATTTACGAGGACATGAATGAAGCGATCAAGGCGGCGGAAGCCGGCTATCGCGCCATTCGTTCCATGAGCGTGGAAGAGCGCGAGCGCATCATCACCGAGATCCGCAAACGCACCCGCGAGGAAGCGCCGATCATGGCAGAACTGGGTGTCGCCGAGACCGGTATGGGTCGCGTGGATCACAAGCGCGCCAAGCACTTGTTGGTAGCAGACAAGACCCCCGGTACCGAGGATATCGTGTCTGCCGCCAAGACGGGTGACAGCGGTCTGACGCTGGTTGAAATGGCTCCGTTCGGTGTGGTGGGTGCCATCACTCCCAGCACCAACCCCAGTGAAACGGTCATCTGCAACAGCATCGGTATGATCGCGGCAGGTAACGGTGTGGTGTTCAACCCCCACCCCAACGCTATCGCGACCTCCAACTACGCGGTCGACCTCGTCAACCGCGCCTGCAAGGCAGCAGGCGGCCCCGACGTGTTGGTTTGCTCCATGAAGAAACCCACGATGGAATCCGCGGCGATCATGCAGTCGCATCCGTCTATCCGCCTGCTCGTTTGCACCGGTGGCCCCGGCGTTGTGCGCGCCGTGCTTTCTTCCGGTAAAAAAGCGATCGGCGCCGGTGCCGGTAACCCGCCGGTCATCGTGGACGATACCGCCGACATCGCCAAAGCCGGTAAAGACATTATCGACGGCTGCACCTTCGACAACAACCTGCCCTGCATCGCAGAAAAAGAAGTGTTCGCGTTCCGCAACATTGCCGACGAGCTCATCTCGGTCATGCTGCGCAACGGTGCTTACCAGATCAACGCCAATCAGGCAAAACAGCTTGCCGACATCGTACTCGTCAACAAGACCGACAAAAACGGCAAGGTCAAGACCATTGTCAATCGCGACTGTGTCGGTCGTGACGCAGACGTGTTGCTTGCCAAGATCGGTATCAACGTGAGCAAAGATATTCGGTGCATCATCTGCGAGGCCGATTTCGACCACCCCTTCGTGCAGCACGAGCTGATGATGCCCATTCTGCCCATCGTGCGCGTGGACAACATCGACGAAGCGATCGAGCTGGCTTGCAAAGCGGAGCACGGCAACCGCCACACCGCTCACATGCACTCCAAGAACATCGATCATCTGTCCCGCTTTGCCAAAGCGGTGGAAACCACCATTTTCGTAAAGAATGCTCCGTCTTACGCGGGCATCGGCTTCGGCGGCGAAGGTCACACCACCTTCACCATCGCCGGCCCCACCGGTGAGGGTATCACCTCGGCACGCAGCTTCACGCGTCAGCGCCGCTGCGTGATGGCGGATAGCTTCCGCATTATCTAAAAAGGAGATTTCACTATGGCATACGATGCATCGTTAGTTACCGAGATCGTCAACCGCGTGATCGCGGAGGTCGGCACTGCACCGAAAGCGGATAATACCGTGCCGGTGGGTGTATCCAACCGTCACATCCATCTCTCCAAAGAACACGTGGAGATCTTGTTCGGCAAGGGCTATGAGCTGACCCCGCTTAAGGATCTCTCTCAGCCCGGCCAGTACGCCTGCAAAGAAGTGCTCACCATCGTCGGTCCCGCCATGCGCCCCATTGAGAACGTGCGCGTGCTTGGCCCCGTGAGAAAGGCCTCGCAGGTGGAGATCTCCCGCACCGATTCGTTTGTACTGAAAGTCAAACCGCCGGTGCGCGAATCGGGCGATATTGCCGGCTCCGCCCCCGTCACCATCATCGGTCCCAAGGGCGTTGTCACGCTTTCCGAGGGCTGCATCATTGCCAACCGTCACATCCACATGAGTGAGGAAGACGGCGCCGCATTCGGTGTCAAAGACGGCGATTACGTTACCGTGAATCTGAACGGCGAGCGCCGCACCACGTTCTACGACGTGCAGGTGCGTGTCAACAAGGCGTTCCGTTTGGAAATGCACGTTGACACCGACGACGCAAACGCCGCCGGCATCGGGAACGGTTTCAAAGTGGAAGTCGTAAAATAAATCTCGAAAAAAGCACCTGGCAGCGCGCTGTCAGGTGCTTTTATTTGGATTATTGACCTTTTTCGAAAAATGAGGTAAAATGTATTTGTATTTCTATGCCCATCGGGCGGAAAAGAGGCAAATTATGCTGGTATCTCCTTCCATCCTCACCTGTGACTTTGCGCATATGGAACGGGAACTCGATTTTGTGAAACAAACCGGTGCCGATATGGTGCATTTAGACGTGATGGACGGTGTGTTCGTGCCGAACTTAAGCTTCGGCCCGCCGGTCATTGCACGTCTGCGCCCGATCTCGGACATGTTTTTTGACGTGCATCTGATGATGGAATACCCCGACCGACTGATCGAGGCGTTTGCGAAAGCGGGCGCGGATCTCATCAATTTCCACGTAGAAAGCGCCGCGCCGATTGCCGAAACGCTGGATAAGATCCGTGCGCTCGGCAAAAAAGCGGCACTCACTATTAAACCGAAAACACCTGCAAGTGCGGTGTTCCCGTATCTGGATAAAGTCGATATGATTCTCGTGATGACCGTCGAGCCGGGTTTTGGCGGACAGTCCTTTATGGCGGATATGATGCCGAAAGTACGCGAACTGCGCACTGAGATCGACCGTCGCGGCTTATCCGTGCAGCTGCAGGTAGATGGCGGCATCGGCGCCGCTACGGCACCCGTCGCCGCCGAAGCGGGCGCCGATATTGCCGTGGTAGGTAGCGCCCTCTTTAACGCGGACGATGCTAAAGCGTTGGTGGCAGAGATCCATACGCTGCGCACAGGCGCTGCAGTGCATTCCCAACCGTGATCGGCTGACTGTGTTCTTCCACGTAGGCGGCGGCAACGTACCCTTCGCCCGTACAGCGACCGAATTCTTGCAACAAGCGGCGGCAACCGCCTGCCGTGCCAAGCCCCCTGTATAAAATCAGCACGTACCCCTCCCCCTGACGATACAGTGAAGCAGGCGGTAGGTACTCCTGCCCTTTGGCGGACAACCGTTCTCCGAACTGCAACACTGCTTCCGCCGAGTCCAGGGTATACACCTGCGGCAAAGCCGCTATCGAGGCAAAACGATCGGGCGAGCTGAACAAAAACAAACAACCGCCATCAAGCGGCAGGGCTTCTACCAGTACACTGCCGTTGCCGGAAAACGCTTGACGCTGTCTGGCAATGCCGAGCAACCGCCGTATGGTGCGACTCGTCTCGGGCTTGCCTGCCTTCATGTCATCTAACCGCAATCCCCAGCGGCACAGTTCGTCATCGGTCATCCATATTCGTAAATCACCGCTGTTCAGCGGTTCTATTTTCATCGCTAGTTCCTCCTTTGCAAAGGACCGTATATCATTATCATATTAAGGGTACAAGCTCTTTGCAAGAGGTTAAATTTTGGAATTCTTTTGACTTTACAGAAAGGGTGTGGCAATATGCTTTCTCGACATGGGATTCGGCTGTTGTTCCAAAAGGAACCCGCCATCTCACGGCCGACAGCGGAGTTGACACAAATTTCACAAGTCATTCTCCCCTTTTCCTTTGCCACCGAAGCGGCGGTCGTTCCTGCCGTTTCTTTATACGACACCGTCAACAGAGGCACTCCCTTGGCGGTCATCGAGAATGATCCGCTCGCCACGGTCTGTTCAAGCGTCATGGGCGCAGTGAGTGGCGAACGGATAATCCAGCACCCCTTGTACGGCACTCTTAACTGTGCCGTCATTGATTGTGTTCCCGACGTTCCCGCACCCGAGGTGCCGGTATTACTTCCCGAAACGATCACCCCCGAGTTGATTCTTGAAACCGCGGAGCGATTGGATGTCATTGACGAATTGGACGGCGTCCCGCTGATTTTAAAACTGCGCGAATGGCAAGAAACCGGCTGCGACTTTTTAGTCGCCGACGGCATTGAGATCGAGCCCTATTCTTCCAGTGCTTGGGCGGTCCTGCGTGACCATGCCGAAAACGTGTTGGAGGGGCTTCGCCTTGCCGCGCTGTGTATCGGTGCTGAGCGCTATCATATTGCCGTTTGCCTTTCGGGACATCGGCGGCGCTCGATCGCCCTGCGCATCGGCAAAGAGTATCTTTATCAAACCGATTCCTATTATCCGAAAGCCGATCCGGTACGTTACGGTAAACGCGACGGTCGAGGCACGGTGAAACGCAGCTCACGCGTATACCGCATCGGCGTGCAAGCGTGCTTGGCGCTGTATCGCGCGTTATATTTAGGGGAAGTGCACAGCCGTTGCACCGTCACGGTCGCCGGAGACGCTGTTCCTCATCCGCAAAACGTATCCGTTCCTTTTGGCACAACGGTGCAGCAGGTGTTGGAACATTGTGGCTTGACCGAACCGCCGGATTATCTCGTGTTAGGCGAACAAATGACCGGCACGGCAGCCCTCACCTCGGACGTGCCGATCTTGCCGGGTATGACCTGTATTTTGGCCTTTACCGCCAAAGCAATCCGCCCCGTTACCACCCGCACCTGCATCGGCTGCGGTCGATGTGTACAGGCCTGCCACAAGGGGCTGTTACCGTTTGAGATCAACCGCCGCTATCAAAACATGCACTACGAACGGCTCGCTTCGCTATCTCCTCATCTGTGCGACGGCTGTAACGCGTGTTCGTATATCTGCCCGTGCGGTATTGACCTTGCCGCCGTTATTGAAGAAGCAAAAACCGCCGGCAACGCCATTTCCGTCGAATGGAAGGAGGATACCGATGCTTAAAGCTTCTCCTGCTCCGCATCTGCGCGAAGCACAACGTCCCGCCTACCAATCGTTCGGCGTACTGCTATGCTTGGTTCCGCTCACGGCCTTTTCCTGCTTGCACTACGGCATCCGCCCGCTCTTGCTGGTGTTATCCGGCGTTATCAGCGCGGTACTCACCGAATTTATCTGCGGCTTGTTTCGTCACGGCCGCCCATCGATGTCAGATGCCACCTCGTTGGTAACGGGCGGACTGATCGGCGCAATGATGTCACCATTGACTCCGTTCTGGGTGCCCGCGATCGGCTCTGTGTTTGCCATCGGTATTGCTAAAATGCCGTTTGGCGGAACGGGCCGAAATATTTTCAACCCTGCCGCAGCCGGCATGGCGTTTTGCGCTGTTTGTTTCCCCACGCGTCTGTTTGTGTATCCTGACCCAACCTTAACGAATTCGCTGCCGCTGCTTGATACCTCTGCGGTGATCACAGCGGCATCCCCTACCGCACAGCTTAACAGCGGCGGCACGACCTCGTATGGCTGGATTTCTTTGCTCAGTGGTGATTTTCCCGGTCCGATCGGATCAACCGGCGTGCTGATTTTGCTCGCTTGTGCGCTGTATCTGTTCGTGCGCCGCTCATCCTCCCCCCTGATCTTAATCCCGTATCTGATCGTTTGTGCGATCGGCGCGGCGCTGTTCCCGCGCGCAGAGATTGCCGCCTCTACCAGCGTATCCCTGGAGCTTTGCACCGGTCTTCTGTTGTTCTCCGGTGTGTTTTTGCTCAGTGACCCCGTTACCGCACCACGCTTTTGGCTTGCCCGCATCTTGTACGGTGTTATAGCTGCTGTCTTGACCATGTTGCTCCGCCACTTCGGCCGTTTTGAATGTTGCGAATTCTTTGCGGTTATGCTGGTCAATTCGTTCTCACTGCTGCTGGATCGCGGTTGCTGGCATTTGGTAACGTGGCTGCATCGCCGGAAAGAGGAGGTGTCACCTCGATGAAACCTGCCATACATACTTTCGCATCAACGGTTTGGCATGCCTTTTTGCCTCAAAATGTCGTGCTTGTTCAAGCACTGGGGCTCTGCCCGATTTTGGCAATGGGTATTAACCTGCGTTACGGCGTCGCCTTGTCTGTGTGCACCGTTGTGACGTTGGTGCTCTCCGATTTGCTATTCGCCCTGCTTTCAAAACATATTGCCACTCGTCTGCAACCGATCGTGTACGTCTTACTTTCCTCTCTTTTGCTGTTTGGCACCTCGGTTTCTCTTCGATTCATTTCTACCGAGATCTATGCACACTTATATCTGTTTTTACCACTGATGGCAGTAAACACTTTATATACCTACCGTTCTGCCATCGCGCCACCCGTTGCCCGTTCAACTCTTTTGGTAATGTTGGCAGATTCCGTTGGTACGGCGCTCGGTTTCAGCTTGGTCTTGTGCGTTGCTTCAGCACTGCGGGAAATGGCGATCAACGGAACACTTTGGAACATCCCGCTCGGATACGAAGCCCGTTTCCCCGAAGCCGCACATCCCTTTATCGGCTTTATCCTACTCGGTTTTATGGCTGCTACCCTGCAGTGGATCAAAAAATTGCTGCACCGTAACGAGTCACAGGAGGTGGACGTTTGATGAATACCGTTGTTACGACCATCTTGGTTTTTCTCATCGCCGCCACCATGCAGAACTTGGTACTCACTGCCGGTTTTGATTCCTCGGTGATGCTTAAAATCAACCGTAATCCCCGTCAGCTACTTCGTTTTGGCGGAATGGTTTTGTGCTTTTCGGTGATCACGACCGCCATCTTTTACCCCATCGATCAGCTTCTTGCTGCCACATGGTGGGTGCGGATGCTGCGCCCGGTCATTATCGTGGGTATCGTCTGTCTACTATATTTGCTTTCTATCGTGATCCTCAGCCGTTTTGAAACGATGTACCGCCGTGTACGGCACTTGCTGTCGCTTGCCGCTTTCAACAACTTGGTTGTTGGTGTGGCGTTGTTATTAAACCTACAGGTATCGGTATCCTTTTTGCCCGCTTTGGGGCTCGCTGCCGGCGCCGCGCTTGGCTTTCTCTTTCTGTCTTCGATGACCGCAGAGGCAGCCGAACGTATGGATAACCCCGATATTCCCTCGTCGTTCCGCGGTCTTCCCGCAACGCTTGTGTATCTCGGCTTGCTCGCGCTTGCGCTCATGGGCTTCTCACCGGTGTTTCATTTCACTTAAACCGTTTTATTTTCTGTCAACAAGCGCTTTGGGGAAGTTGCTTTGTTGAATTTGTCCATTTTTTGTATTAGGTGATTAGCCTGTTCTTTTTTGCTTGACACGCGGATTCTATGGTGATATAACGAGGTTGCAACCATGGGCGAAACAAAGGAAAGGATCCTTACTATGCTTCCATTTGCCGCTTTTTTCGATCTGGACGGCACGCTGGCGATGCACAATCAGCCGCCTGCCGCCGTAGACGTCGAGGCGATGCGCGCGTTCCGCGCGCGCGGCAATTATTTGTTTTTGTGTACCGGCCGCTCCGCCGGCTATCTGTATCCCGCCGTTCTGGACATCGGATTTGACGGCATCATCGCCGGTGCCGGCGCTTACGTGGTGCTCGGCGAACAGCTGCTGTATCGCACCGCCGTACCCAATTCGGTATTGCTCCCGATCCAGCGGTTATTTGAGCAATCGAGTGCCACACTCATTATGGAAACCGAACGAAACATGGTGCAGCTTGCCTCCCCCTCCGCTCAAAAATTGGTGGCGGCGTATCCCCGCATTTATACCGCCGCCGAGTGGCAGGAGCGGTATGGCGAGGAGGTCACCTCGAAACTCACCGTGTACGGCGAAATTCCCTCTGCCGTTTTGGCCACTTCACAAGGAGCACTGGACGTCATTCAGCATCCAACCTATGCGGAGCTTGTTCCGAAGGGCTGTTCAAAATCAAACGGTATCCAAAGAATGCTCACCGCATTGAATCTTCCCCGTGAACAAAGCATCGCGTTCGGGGATAGTATGAACGACTACGATATGCTCGAGTACGTCGGTATCGGTGTCGCTATGGGCAACGCCGATGAGCGCGTGAAAGCCATCGCCGACCGCGTCACCGCTCCGTACGACCAAGGCGGTATCGCGCAAGTGTTATGTGAATATCTGGAGAAATTATAAATGAAAAGACCACTCATCGGCGTTACCTGCCGTTACAACGAGGAAAACGAAGAAATCAGTTTGATCCCCACCTATATGAACTCTGTTGCCGTGCACGGCGCCGTGCCGATCCTGCTCTATTGCACCGAGGACGAGTCGCTTCTCCGCTCTTGGGTAGACCTGTGTGACGGCTTAATGATCTCGGGCGGACCTGACGTGGATCCGTCGTATTACGGTGAAGAACGGCACGAAAAATGCGGCCCCGCCTGTCCCAGTCGTGATCGCACCGAGAGCCGTCTGTTTGAGATGTTCCGAGAGGCGGGAAAACCGATCCTCGGCATCTGTCGCGGTGCGCAATTAGTCAATGCGCTGCTCGGCGGCACGTTGTATCAGGATGTGCCGTCCCAGTACAACGACGGGCTGGTGCACAGCATTCCAAATTTGGTGCCGGCTTGGCATTCCATGAACATCGTACCGGGAACCCGCCTGCACAAAATCTTGGGTGTGGAGGAATGCACCGTCAACAGTTTCCATCATCAAGCTGTTTTGAAGGTGGCACCCGGTATGCGGGTGGCAGCGAACGCCCCGGGCGGGCTGATCGAAGCCATTGAAAGCACCGACGATTCGTGGCTGTTCTGCATACAATGGCATCCCGAGCGCACGTTCCAAGATGACGAGGTCAGCAACAAACTGTTCTGTGCATTCGTTGATGCTTGTCGATAACCGTATATGCAAAGAGGCACACTTCCCAAGGAAGTGTGCCTCTTGTTGTTATGCTTCTGTAATCGTACCGCCGCCGACCACCGTATCACCGTCGTAAAACACGACCGCTTGCCCGACCGTGATCGCGCGTTGCGGATCCGAAAAGGTTACTTTCACCCGTAAAGCACCGTACGGCTCAATTACCGCCTCTGCTTCCCGCTGCGAGTACCGCGTTTTGGCGGTAACCGTCATCGGTACTGTCAGTGTCGGGATCGATATCCAATTGAGGCGATCCGCAACCAACGTGTTTGTGAACAGATCCTCGCTTTTGCCGAGCGTTACCGTATTGCGAGCAGCATCCTTGCGCACCACGAACCGCGGCTCACCGAATGCGACACCCAGCCCCTTTCGCTGACCGACGGTATACCCGATCATACCGGTGTGTTTGCCGATGATCTTCCCATCCATGTCCACAAAATCACCCGGCTCACGCGGGATGCCCATTTTTTGCTCCAAAAACGCCGCGTAATCGCCGTCCGGGATGAAGCAGATATCCTGACTGTCCGGCTTGTTCGCGGACTCCCAGCCCTTTTCTGCGGCGAGTATGCGCAGATCGGCTTTGAAACGGTCACCGAGTGGAAACAGCACGTGCGACAACTGCTCTTGTGTCAACGAATATAGCACGTAGCTCTGATCCTTGGATGCATCCACCGCTTTTTTTAGCAAGAAACGGCCGCTTTCTGCTTGTTCCACGCGAGCATAATGCCCTGTCGCGACGGCATCAAAGCCCTCTTCTAACGCACGTTTGAGCAATCTGCCGAATTTTACTTCACGGTTGCACACAATGCATGGATTGGGCGTGGCACCCGCGGCATACGTATCGGTAAAATTACGGATCACGGTATCGCGAAACCACTGCCGTTCATCCAACACTCGATGTGCGATCCCGAGCCGTTTTGCCGTTAAGCGCGCGTCCTCCACGTCGCGGGAAGAACCGCACGCGCTACCCTCGGTGAGCAACAAGGTCACGCCCTCGACTTCGTAGCCCTGTTGTTGCAACAGCCACACCGCCGCGGAGCTGTCCACACCGCCGCTCATGCCGACCAAAACTTTTTTCACGGTTCTCCCCCCCTTTTTTTCTTTGTGTAGTATACCATATCCGCACCATTGGTGCAAGGGTCATATGATATACGGCGTTTGATGCTTTAGACAAAAAATCCCCGTTCCGGAGAACGAGGATTTTTGGAGCTACCGATCCGATTCGAACGGACGACCTGCTCATTACGAGTGAGCTGCTCTACCTGCTGAGCCACGGTAGCATATTGACAGCCCTTGTATTATAACAAACAACGTTTCTCTCGTCAAGAGATTTTTCGAAGTTTTCTCTTTTCGCTTGTATCCCCCTTTATTTTATGGTATGATACCAGTATCTAATGTCAAACGAGGTGTTCCGTTATGGGATTCTTAAAAACCCTGTTCGGTGATTATAGCAAGCGCGAGCTCAAACGCGTCGGGCCGCTGTGTGATCGCGTGCTTGCCTTGGAAGAAACCTACCGTGCCATGGATGAGCAAACGCTGAAAGCGCAGACCGAAGTGTTGCGCGACCGTTTAGCGTCGGGTGAAAGCACGGACGATATTCTGCCGGAAGCGTTTGCCACCTGCCGCGAAGCGTGTGACCGCGTGCTCGGCATGCGTCCGTTTCCCGTGCAGATCATCGGTGGTATTATTTTGCATCAAGGCCGTATTGCGGAAATGAAGACCGGTGAAGGTAAAACACTGGTGGCTACTCTCCCCGCCTATCTTAACGCCTTGACGGGTAAAGGCGTTCACATCGTCACGGTCAACGATTACCTCGCCCGCCGTGACAGCGAGTGGATGGGCAAGGTCTATCGCTATTTGGGACTTACCGTTGGCCTGATCGTTCACGATCTGGATAACGACGCCCGCCGTGCGGCATATGCCGCCGATATTACCTACGGCACGAATAACGAGCTCGGGTTTGATTACCTGCGCGATAACATGGTGATCTACAAAGAACGCAAGGTACAGCGCGGGCATCATTATGCCATCGTCGACGAGGTCGACTCGATCTTGGTGGACGAAGCGCGCACCCCCCTTATCATCTCCGGCCAGGGCGATAAATCCACCGACATGTATAACCAGGCGGATAAATTCGCCCGCACCCTGCGTGTGTTCAAGATCAAGGAAATGGATACCAAAGCGGAGCAAGATACCGTCGACGGTGACTATATCGTGGACGAAAAAGCCCGTACCGCCACCTTAACGCAGAGTGGTGTGAAAAAGGCGGAGCAATATTTCCACGTGGAAAATCTCATGGATCCCGACAACGTCACCCTGTTGCACCACATCAATCAAGCCATCAAAGCGCGCGGCGTCATGTCCCGCGATATCGACTACGTCGTGAAAGACGGTCAGGTCATCATTGTGGATGAATTTACCGGCCGTTTGATGTTCGGCAGACGATATAACGAAGGTCTGCACCAGGCAATCGAGGCGAAGGAAAACGTGAAAGTTGAGCGCGAAAGTAAAACGCTCGCCACCATCACGTTCCAGAATTATTTCCGTCTGTATGCTAAGCTGTCCGGTATGACCGGTACGGCAATGACCGAAGAAACCGAATTCCAGCAGATCTATCATCTCGACGTGGTGGAGATCCCCACCAACAAGCCGATGGTGCGTAACGATTTGCCGGACGTGGTTTACAAGACCGAAAACGGCAAGTTTAACGCCGTTATCGAACAAATCATTCGGTGCCATGAACACAACCAACCGGTACTGGTTGGTACCATTTCGATCGAAAAATCCGAAAAACTGTCCAAGATGCTTAAAAACCGCGGTATCCCGCATGAGGTGCTCAACGCGAAGCATCACGAAAAGGAAGCCGAGATCGTCGCCCAGGCGGGCAAATGCGGTGCCGTGACCATCGCCACCAACATGGCGGGCCGCGGTACGGATATTCGGCTCGGCGGTAACGCGGAATTTTTGGCAAAAGCCGAAATGCGCCGCATGGGTATTCCGGAACAACTGATCATTGAATCCACCGCGTTCGGCGAAACCGACGATGCGGAGATTTTGTCCGCACGCGAGACGTTCCAACAACTGGAACATAAATACCGCGAGGAGATCCGTCCCGAAGAGGAAGCGGTCAAGGCGGCAGGCGGCTTATATATCATTGGCACCGAGCGTCACGAATCCCGCCGTATCGACAACCAGTTGCGCGGCCGTGCCGGTCGTCAGGGCGACCCCGGTACCACTCGCTTCTATCTTTCACTGGAAGACGATCTCATGCGTCTGTTTGGCGGCGAGCGCATGAACACCATTATGGAAATGCTCGGCGTAGATGAAACGATGCCGATCGAGAATCGCATGCTGTCAAACGCCATTGAAAGCGCACAAAACCGCGTGGAGGAGCGAAACTTCGGTATCCGCCGCAACGTGCTGCAGTATGACGACGTGATGAACCGTCAGCGCGAACTCATTTACGATCAACGCAACAAGGTGCTGGACGGCGAGAACGTCCGTCAGTCCATCATGGGCATGATCCGCGAATCGATTGAGGCAACCGTTAACCGTTACACCGTGAGTGATACGGATCGCGACGAATGGAACCTCGACGGTCTTCGCGAATATTATACCGGGTGGCTACTCCTACCGAGCGATCTGCACTTTACCGCCCAAGAACTTGAAGATCTGGAACGCGCCGATCTCACCGAAAAACTGATCGACTGTGCCGAAACGGTCTATGAGAACAAGGAGGCCGAGTACGGCGAGACGTTGATGCGCGAATTGGAGCGTGTCGTGCTTCTGAAAACCGTTGACCGTTATTGGATGGATCATATTGATAACATGGATGAGCTGCGCAAGGGTATCCACCTGCGCGCTTACGGTCAGCACGATCCGGTCGTGTTGTACCGCAAGGAGGGCTTTGATATGTTCGACGGCATGATCGCCGCCATCCGCGAAGATACCGCCCGTTTGATGCTCACCGCACAGATCCGCCGTGAGGAAGGCCCGAAACGTGAGGAGGTCGCGAAACCCGTTGCCACCTCCGCGGACGGCACCGACGCTCCGCGCACCGTGCGCAAAACGCAAGCGGAAAAAGTCGGACGCAACGATCCCTGCCCCTGCGGCAGCGGTAAGAAGTACAAAAAATGCTGCGGCGCAGGCAGCACAGACGAGTAAGAAAGAAGGCTGTTTCCTGTGAAATTAGGTATCGTCGGATTGCCGAACGTCGGTAAATCCACCCTGTTTAACGCCATTACCAATGCCGGTGCGCAAAGCGCCAATTTCCCGTTTTGTACCATTGATCCAAACGTGGGTGTGGTTGCCGTGCCGGATAAGCGCTTAAATGCATTGTGCGACATGTATACTGAGGGCAGTAAAGTTCCTCCCATTGTCCCCGCCGTGATTGAATTTGTGGATATTGCGGGACTCGTCAAGGGTGCCAGCAAAGGCGAAGGCCTCGGCAATAAGTTCCTTGCCAACATCCGCGAATGTGATGCCATCGTGCACGTCGTACGTTGCTTTGAAAACGACGACATCATTCACGTTGAGGGCAGCATCGATCCGTTGCGCGACATTGAAACCATCGATCTGGAACTCATCTTTTCAGATATGGAGATGGTGGAACGTCGCATTGCTCGCGTGACAAAAGATCTCAAAGGCGATAAGAGTTTGCAAAAAGAACTGGATTTCTTAAAACGCTTGCAAGCGTTACTCGAAAGCGGCAAACCCGCTCGTGCACTCGATTGCAGCGAGGATGAGATCGCGATGATGGGAAACATGGCACTGCTTACCTCAAAGCCCATCATCTACGCGGCGAATTTGAGTGAAAATGATTTTTCAGGCGGTGAGCCGAAAAACAACCCGCACTATCAGCAGGTGGAAACGTTAGCGGCCGAGCAAGGCGCCGAGGTGTTGCCCATCTGCGCACAGATGGAAGCCGACATCGTCGATATGGACGAGGAAGAAAAGCTGATGTTCCTCTCGGAACTCGGACTGGAACATTCCGGATTAGACCGCCTCATCCAAAAGAGCTATCATCTGTTAGGCCTCATCTCGTTCCTCACCGCAGGTGAAAAGGAAGTCCGCGCATGGACGATTCGCAACGGTTGGAAAGCCCCGCAAGCGGCAGGCCGTATCCACACTGATTTTGAACGCGGTTTCATCCGCGCACAAGTCATTGCGTTTGACGATCTGATGGCATGCGGCTCCCTCGCCAATGCCAGAAGCAAAGGCGCCCTGCGCACCGAGGGTAAAGAATACGTCATGAAAGACGGCGACGTCGTCGAGTTCCTGTTCAACGTATAACAAAAGCGCCTACCGCAAGGTAGGCGCTTGTTTTTTATTACAAATCCAATTTGAGATCATTTTCCTTGATCCAACCGATCTTGCGAAGCGGTAAGCTGATAAGCCACGTGAGCACCGCCGGCAGCACAATCGCGATCAGCACCAAACCGATCCAATCCATGGCGGTCACAGCAGCTTTCGCGCCGCTCGCCACGTCGTTCATCCAACC
Source organism: Clostridia bacterium (assembly GCA_017436915.1). GTDB lineage: Bacteria > Bacillota > Clostridia > Oscillospirales > Acutalibacteraceae > RGIG3009. The sequence continues at coordinate 400 of JAFSCE010000014.1, read as the reverse complement.
GGTAATGACTCCGATCGGGCCCACCAGACCGCAGGTACCCATGCCGCTTGACACCGCGGCACCGTTCATTTCGAGCTTAAATAAACAAGTGGCGATCGGACCGGTGATAGCCGATACCAATGTCGGCGCGATCCAGATGCGCGGATTGCGCACAATATTGCCCATCTGCAACATACTGGTGCCAAGACCCTGAGCGACTAAGCCGCCAACCTTGTTTTCACGGTAACTCATCACCGCAAAACCGATCATCTGTGCACAGCAACCGGCAACCGCCGCGCCACCCGCAAGACCCGTAAGTCCCAGCGCGGCGCAGATAGCCGCACTGCTGATCGGTAACGTGAGTGCCACGCCGATGACTACGGAAATAATTATGCCCATAAAGAACGGTTGAAGCTCGGTT
>JAFSCE010000013.1 GCA_017436915.1 Clostridia bacterium | reverse complement strand
ATCAATGTGTGGCATTGCGAAAGATTATGATACACGCTAAAGCGTGATGATATACGCCGCACTCGTGCGGCAATGATATACACGACTGCGTCGTGATGATATGCCATTGCTTTCGCAATGGATAAAAAAACACTCGTTCAAGAGAACGAGTGTTTTTGGGAGTTTTGAACTTAGTGACACGAATGAAATGTGCCTGAAAACGTGATTTTCTTTAACTAAATATTTTATTAAGTCTATTATACGTATCTTTCATCATATCATAATACCCTTTGCCAAATAAACACAAAACAACAACTGATATCATTAATCCAGTTGCTTTGCCAAAAAAAGAAAGAAATATAAAAGCAACCATCAAAAACAATACTTCAATAATTCGTGGATAGATATAAACATCAAAAAATAAATCGTTTTCTTCTTCGACAAATTCACCCGAAAAGCATACACGAATAGGTGAACCTCTATGAGACTCATTTTCAGACTCTGCGAGAAAAAAACCTTTTATCCTCTCTTCACATATTTCAAAATGAATGCCTGATTTATATAAATCGCCGCCAAATATAGATTTTCCACAAGGTGAATCGTTTGCAATTATTTGATTTATAGAAAATAATATATTATCTTTATTTGAACAAGCAAATCTATATTTGAACATATCATCACCGACTTTCAGGTATATTATAGCATAAAAGCGGCAGTAAATCAATGCGGAGCATTGTATATCATCAATTTCATAGGAATTGCATATCATCAAAACGAAGTTTTGTATATCATCAAGCCGACAGTTTTTTGATACACACCTACGGTGTGATGAGATACAATCGGCAAAGCCGATTGATGATATACACGACTGCGTCGTGATGATATACCAAGCCTGTCGGCTTGGATAAAAAAAGAACGAAGCAGATGCTTCGTTCTTTTTTGGAGCTGCTAACCAGAGTTGAACTGGTGACCTCATCCTTACCAAGGATGCGCTCTACCTACTGAGCTATAGCAGCATATGGCGACCCGGAACGGGCTCGAACCGTCGACCTCTAGCGTGACAGGCTAGCGTTCTAACCAGCTGAACTACCGGGCCATATCGTCGCTCGCGGCGACTTTGTCTATTATAACGGCTACTTTTCCGTTTGTCAACAGATTTTTTCAAATTCTCGACGGTTCTTTTGAGATACATCGAAAAGAGATCGTTGGCTACTTTTCGTGCGGATGACCATTTTCTTGATGCAGGATCGCCAAACGCTTTACCGCTTGTTTCCCAAATCGGTTTCGTAGCGCATCAACCGTGGTGTCGATCGTCAACCGTTTGTCGTGCTTGTCGTCGTCCGTATCAAACAGATTGATCTGCTCGGGCTCCTCTTCTTCACAAAGTTTCGAGGCGGTCACGGTTAGACTTCGCACCGGTGTCCCCTCTTTCCAACAATCGTGTAATGCCAAAAGCGCCCCTTCGTATAGCTCGGCAGTAACAGACGTCGGATGGGATAGCGTTCGCTGATGTGTAACCGTTTTCAGCGATGGGAACTTAACGGTAATATGGACCGTTTTACATTGTAACCCATGTGAACGCAAACGCGCCGCCACCGGCTCGACTAAATACAACAACCCATTATGCAGTTGTTCCGCGGTTGAAATGTCATGCGGAAAGGTTGTGCCGTTTCCGCATGATTTTATGTCGCGTTTATCCGTAAAAAACCTCACCGGTGTCGGATCATACCCGCATGCATAATCGTGCAACTGTCCGCCGAGCTTGCCGAGCGCCGATACGATGCACGCACGGTCGGAGGATGCTAAATCGCCGATTGTGCGGATACCCATGCGCGCCAGCGTTTCGGTAGCACTGCGACCGGCAAAGATCAAATTAGACACCGGCATAGGATATAGAATCGACTGATAGTTTTCCTTGGAAAACACCGTGGTAGCATCCGGCTTGCGATAGTCACTGCCCATCTTGGCAAGGGTTTTATTAAAAGAAACCCCCACAGAAATGGTCAACCCCAATTCATTTTTAACACGACGGCGCAAGGTATCGGCAATCGTCTTGCCATCCCCGAACAGCAAGCAACTGCCGGTGACGTCCAGCCAGGATTCGTCAATACTGAACGGCTCGACGCGGTCGGTGTATTCGCAATATATGGCATTGATACGCTGATAAAATTCTTCGTACCGATCGTAATGCGGCGGCACAATAACAAGTTCGGGACATTTTTTCTTTGCCTGCCATACCGTTTCCGCCGTGACGATACCATACTGTTTTGCCGCTTCATTTTTAGCAAGTACAATGCCGTGCCGATTATCGGGATCACCGCAAACAGCCATCGGAACCCGCCACAATTCCGGCCGATAGACGCACTCCACCGAAGCAAAAAAAGAATTGCAATCACAATGTAGAATAGTTCTTTCCATAGCCGGCACCTCAAACGAGAACAAGTGTTCTTCTCATGTATCGATTATACGGTTTTCTCGCGTCTTTGTCAATGGTTTGAATTGACAAAAAAACCTCCTTGAGCTATACTAAGATGAAAATGGAGGGATTGTGTATGTCAGTAACACGCAAACCGTATGGAACGCTACCGAATGGTGAAGCCGTTGAACAACTAACGATCACCGGCGAGGGCGGCTTGTCCGTCACCTTTATCACCTATGGCGGCACCTTAACGAACTTGATATTTGACGGCAAAGACATCGTATTGGGATACGAAAGCATGGAGGCATACTTGCATGAAGTCGGTTGTATCGGCGTTACGGTAGGCAGATATGCCAACCGCATTGCCGGCGGCACCTTTGAGCTGAACGGTGTCACCTACGACGTCGGTTGTAACGAAAATGAATTTTGCCATCTGCACGGCGGAAAAGGCGGGTTCCAGGTGAAAAACTGGATCGTCGCTTCCGTTGAGGAAAGTGCAATCACTTTACGGCAACTCTCCCCCGACGGCGAGGTAGGATACCCCGGCAACGTGTGTGTGGACATGCGCATTGCGGTAACACCCGATAACGCCTTGAAGTTTGAGTACACAGCGACCACAGATAAAGATACGATCCTCAGTCTTACGCAACATGCCTATTTTAATTTGAACGGATACAACGGCGGTAACATCCTGGATACGCTGTTGCAAATTTCTGCTGACGCGATCCTGCCGGTGAATGAGCATCTCATTCCGCTCGGCGAGCCGATGGCCGTTGAAGGAACGCCCTTTGATTTTAGAAAGTTGAAACCGATCGGACGCGACATCACCGGCGATCACGAGCAGATCAAGATCGGCAACGGTTACGACCACAACTTTATCCTAAACGGTGAAGCGAACGCATGGAAACACTGTGCAACCGCAATTTCCAACAAGACGGGTATCCGCATGGATTGCTATACCGATCAACCGGGCGTGCAGTTGTATACCGGTAATCTGCTGAAAGTAGATTTCGGTAAAGGCGGTCCGATGTCGCAATATCAGGGGTTCTGCCTGGAAACGCAACATTTCCCCGACAGCCCTCATAATCCCGAATATCCTTCCACCGTGCTGAAGGCCGGTGAAACCTACCATACCATTACCGAATATCGGTTTACGAAAGTATAACAGCTACGTTTGAGTGAAAACCCGGAGGCACCTTTATGTTAACAACTTTTTTTGCAACATTGGATCCCATGCTAATGCTTTTCATCTGCATCGCCGTGGGATTCATCCTCAACAAGTGTAAGATCTTACCCGAGAATGCAGGCAAGGTCATGGCAAAGTTAGAAACCTGGGTGTTTTGTCCCGCATTAAGTTTCAGCACCATGGCTACATACTGCACGATCAACACCATCAGCGCACACGCAACCAATATTTTCTTCGGTATCTGCTGTGTTGCGATGTGCATGGCGATTGCCATTCCTTTGGGAAAAGTGTTCGTACGGGAAAAATCTCCCGAGCGCGGCATTTATATGTATGCCCTCGCCTTTGCAAACGGTGGTTACATTGGCGACCCTGTAGTGTTGGCACTGTTTGGCGACGAAGTTCTCTCGTATTACAAGCTGTTCTATCTCCCCTTCAGTCTTATGATCTACATCTGGGGTATCAGCGTTCTGGTCCCTACCGGCGAATATAAAGGCGGCATTTTAAAGAAAATAATGAATGCGCCGACAATTGCCATGTTTATCGGCATTCTGGTTGGAATAACGGGTTTGGGCACTCACCTGCCCTCGTTTGTACACTCTGCCATGAACTCTTTAAAATCTTGCATGGGCCCTGTTGCCATGTTACTTGCCGGTTTTACCATCGCCAACTACGATATTCGTGAAATGCTGAAAAACAAAAAGGTATATGTTGCTACGGCATTGCGCCTTGTCGTTTTGCCGGTTGTGTTGATCGCCGTCTTGTTTGGCATTAAGGAATTGTTTAATTCAGTTTTGGATACTCAAGTTAGCAACATGCCGCTTTTCCTTGCCTTCTTCGCGTGTGCAGCACCGCTCGGACTTAACACCGTCGTGTTCCCCGAAGCGTATGGCGGCAATCCTAAAACGGGTGCCAGTATGGCACTGATCTCCCACACGCTTTGCGTAATATCCATACCGATCATGTATGCTATCTTGATTGCCGTTTTCGGACCAATGGCTGCGCTGTAAACGAAATAACAACGTAAAAGAGCTGATATGGAATTCCATATCAGCTCTTTTTTATGTATTCTCGTCGAGCGGTTTCTCGCCCACCTTGACCACGATCTCATGCGTCATAAAATCATCCGCATCATCAACAGTCACGGTAAGATGTTCGAACTCAAAGGTATACCCCTTTTCAGGGATGCTGCCCACCGTTTCGGTTAACCAACCGTTGACAGTGGTGGCTTCCGTTTCCTCCTCCGGTTCAATGGAAAAGAACGCGAAGAAATCTTCCACAGCCGTAGAACACAATACGCGATACGTATGCTCATCAAGCCGTTGGAACTCCTCTACCGGCTCATCGCTTTCGTCCCAAATCTCGCCAACGATCTCTTCGAGGATATCCTCCATCGTCACGATACCCGAAGTCTCGCCGTATTCATTGACTAAAATAACTATGTGATTGTGCGCCTTTTGCATATCTTTGAAAAGCACGTCCAAATGCGCTGTTTCCGGCACAAAGGTCGGCTCAAACATCGCTTGCTCCAGCGTAAAATCAGGATGGCTGCGCCGCAATAAATAGTCACGGCTGAACAGAATACCGATAATGTTGTCCGGCTTTTCAGAATAGACGGGAATACGCGAATAGCCCTCTTCCTCAATCACCTGCAGGATCTCCTCGTCGGTGGCGTCGGCAGAGATAAAGGTAACCGCTTTGCGAGGAGTCATGACATCCTCGGCAATCATACCGTCGAGTTTAAATACGTTTTTGATATATTCAATATCGTTCTCATCCAGCGACCCTTCATCCGCACCGGCATCCAACATCAACACAATATCCTCTTCCGACACCGGATCCTCTTTCGCGTGAGGGTCAATGCCAAACAAGCGAACAACACCGTTTGTGGCAACGGTAAGCAGCCAAATAATCGGCTTCAAAATAACTGCCAAAACGGAAATTATGCCGCATACCGACTCGGCAAGTTTTTCCTTGTGCCGCATTGCCACACGTTTGGGCACCAATTCACCAAGTACCAAAGTGAAGAATGATAAAATAACGGTGATAACGATAACCGATACGGTATCGATAACACCTTTCTGTGCCGCTGTGAGGTGGAATGCTTCAACAAAGAAGTTGCTCAAGCGCTCGGAAAAGTTATCCGCCGCAAACGCCGATCCTAAGAAGCCGGCAAGCGTGATACCAATCTGGATGGTCGATAAAAAACGAGTCGGATTTTCAATCATCCGGAGCATATTTATTGCTTTTTTATCGCCTTCTTCTGCGCGTGCTTTCACCTTTTTCTCATTAAGCGAGATAACGGCGATTTCGGTCGCGGCAAAAAACGCGTTGAGTAAAATGAGAACAAATTGCAGTAATAATTGTTTAACGATTGACATACAAACCCCTCCCACCTATAAACCGTTGTTTGGAAGACATGTACGTCAGGTTGTGCTGCCTTCTTCGAGGAAGCGGATCCACTGAAAACCAACTCCTTAAATATAAATTTAACACATGTTAACACAAAATATCTCTCTCGTCAAGTATTAGGGCCGGTATGCATATTTTGGAAAATCTCGTCAACAATATCTGTAAAATTAAGTTTAGGAGGATATTACTATGTCAATCGAATTTAAAAACAGTGAAACAAAAACCAATTTAATGCGCGCCTTTGCAGGAGAAAGTCAAGCACGTAACCGTTACACCTTTGCGGCAGAAAAGGCAAAGAAACAAAAACTTCATGTAATAGAATGTGTCTTTCGATTTACTGCAGATCAAGAAAAAGAACATGCCACCATTTTTATGAATCACCTCAAAGAATTAGACGGTGAAACAGTTGAGATCGACGGCACCTATCCGGTGGAAACGACCGAATCGGTGCTGCAACTGCTCAAAAACGCCGAACACAACGAGATGGAGGAATTTGATCCGATATACAAAACCTTTGCGGAAACCGCCGCAAAAGAGGGCTTTCCTGCCATTGCCGCATCGTTTCGCAACATTGCGCAGATTGAAAAAAGCCACAGCGAACGATTTAAGAAATTTGCCGAGTGGATGGAGAAGAATGAATTGTTCGTATCTGACATGGAGTGTGGTTGGCTCTGCTTAAACTGCGGTCACGTTCATAACGGAAAATCCGCGCCGCAAATTTGTCCCGTTTGTCAGCACGAACAAGGATATTTTGTACGCATCACGTTAGCACCGTACACCTCCGCATGTTAAAAGAAACGCCGTTCCGGCGGTAACCGGAACGGCGTCTTTTATTTTATCCAAGTAACATACGGTCATTTGCAAATTCACCATTGCTGGCCTTGCCGAATAATTCCATCAAATCGGAAACTTGCAACTTTTGTTTTTCTTCGCCCGAAACATCGTAAATAATACGTCCCTCGTGCATCATGATCAAACGGTTACCCAAACGGATCGCATCCTTCATATTGTGGGTAATCATGATGGTGGTAAGATTATCACGCGAAATAATTTCATTGGTGGTTTCGAGCACCTTAGCAGCAGTTTTGGGATCCAATGCTGCGGTATGCTCATCCAACAAGAGCAGTTTCGGTTTCAGCAAAGAAGCCATCAGTAGAGTCAACGCCTGCCGCTGACCACCCGATAACAAGCCGACTTTAGATGTTAAACGATCTTCAAGACCTAACCCCAACTGTTTTAATCGTTCGCGATATAACTCGCGTTCTCCCTTGGATATCCCGCTCTTGAGTCCACGCGGTTTTACGCGGCGTGCCGCAAGAGCCAGGTTTTCTTCAATTTGCATGGTAGGGGCTGTACCCATCATGGGATCTTGGAACACGCGTCCGATAAATTTAGCACGCTTATGCTCCGACAATTTTGTAATGTCGGTCCCGTCGATCACAATGTGGCCCTCATCAACGGAAAAAGTACCCGCGACCGAGTTAAGCAAAGTCGATTTACCGGCACCATTACCGCCGATAACCGTCACAAAATCACCGGCTTTTAAGTGCAGGTTTACACCGCTCAGTGCAACCTTTTCATTAACGGTTCCCGCGTTAAAGGTTTTAAAAATATTCTGAATGTCAAGCATTGTTCGGCTCTCCTTTCTTGGAGCGCTTAGACGCACGTTTCCCCTTTAAATACGGGATAAACAGCGCCACTGCCACAAAGGCGGCAGAGAACAGCTTAAGATCGTCGGTGTTGAGACCCAACTGGATAACCAAGGCAATCACCACATAATAAATGATGGCACCGATCACCACACCGGCAAGTTTCAACGCAAAATTGCGGAAAATGCGGTCAAACAGCACTTGACCTATAATGACAGCCGCCAGACCGATCACGATCGCACCGCGTCCCATATTGACGTTCACATTTCCCAAATATTGCGTATACAAAGCACCGCTTAGACCAACCAAACCATTGGACAAGATCAATCCGACAAACTTCATAGAATCCGTATTGATACCCTGCGCACGGCTCATGTTCGGATTAGCACCGGTAGCGCGAATAGCACTACCAAGTTCCGTGCCGAAGAACCAATATAGGAGTCCAATAATAGCCGCCACAAAAATGAGTGCCACTACGCACGACATGGTCTTCTCACGTGCGCTGACCCACAACGGGTAATTATCCACACTAACCGCTAACATGGATTTTCCCATGATGCGCAGGTTAATGGAATACAGCGCTAACTGTGTTAAAATACCGGATAAAATAGGCGGAATGCCCATGCGATTATGCAGTAAACCGGTTAAGGCACCGCCTAACGCACCGGCACAGAAAGCCGCAATCATTGCGAGGTATACCGGGACACCTTTAATAATTAAAAGCGCGGCTACCGCACCGCCGGTACAAATGGATCCGTCAACCGTCAGATCGGCATAATCCAACAACTTATAGGTGATAAAAACACCCAATGCCATGATACCCCAAATCAACCCTTGCGCAACGGCGTCGGGAAGCATGCGGAGCATAGATACAAAAAAATCCATGGAGAACGCCTCCGTTGTATGATAATGAATAAAAAAGCGCACGCCGGAGAGGAACTCCTCTCCGGCTGCGAGGAAAGACGCTAATTATTTCAGATCTTCGGGAATGGTCAAACCAATCGCATCAGCGTTCGCTTGGTTAATAACCAGTTCCATATCTTCGGCCTTCATAAACCCGATAGGAGTGGTAGCGGGATCAGCGCCGTTGACCAAAATCTCGTATGCCATCTCACCCGCTTTGTAGCCCAGCGTGTAGTAATCGATAGCAACCGTCGCCACACCACCGGCCTGAACCATACCGGACTCGCCACAGAACACCGGAGTCTTTGCGGGAACGGCAATGTTTTTGACCGCTTCCATATTCTCCGCAAACAGATTGTCGGTAGGAATGTAGATGACATCCGCCTGCGAGCAAGCCGAGGTCACCACACTGGAAACCGTGGAAACGTCACTGGCTGTGAGAACAACGGTCTCAAAACCGGCGGTTTCGTAAAGAGTTTTTGCCTGGTTGCCCTGAATAACCGAGTTGGGCTCAGCGGAGCAATACACAATCGCAACCTTTTTCGCATCGGGGCACAGTTTTTTTGTCAAATCAACATGAGCCGCAATATCGCTCAAATCGGAATAGCCGGTAACATTGCCGCCAGGTGCGTCATTCGAAGCAACGATTGCCCCTTCGACGTAATCAGTAACCGAAGTACCGATGATCGGAATCGTTGCGGTTGCTTCTTTTGCCGCAATAACCGCTGGTGTCGCATTCGCCATGATCAGATCCACGCCATCATTCACGAACTTCGTGACGATGGTGGAGCAGTTGGTCTGCTCACCGCTCGCCAATTGAACGTCAAATGCAACATCATCGCCGAGTTTATCTTTCAAAGCGGCTTGGAAACCTTCGGTTGCTTTATCCAACGCCACATGCTGCGCCAACTGCACAATACCAATCTCATACTTTGCATCTTTTGCGCCGCCGTCGCAAGCACATAAGGTGCACAGCATGGCAATTGCCAACAGCATACATAATACCTTTTTCATACAGAACCCTCTCCTTTACAGTTAGCGGTAATCGCTTTACCACTTTACAACCCTAAATTGGATATAAAACATTATACTGCGCTTTCCTTAGCTTGTCAATACAAAACTTTACAAATATTCAATTAAAAAAATGCCCCCAAATGAGGGCATTTTTTATTCTTAACCGCGACGGCTGCGCAGCACTTCTTCAACAATGCGGCGAATCATCGCCTCATCGGGAACACCTGCAGCGGCACCCGCTTTACCACAGCAACCGAACAATTGCATTTTCTCGGTCACCGATACTTTGATAGCGTCACGAATGGACGGGAGCAAGTCAATAATACCCTTGCCCATATCGGTAAAGTGAGCAAATGCAGCGGCAACGGCCGCAATGTTGATATCGGTAAAGATGTTAACTTTAGAAATACCCATTTCGATGCACTTGCGGAAATCTTCATCCGTCAAACCGGAACCGCCGTGCAGCACCAAGGGGGTGGACACCGTGTTCGCAATTTTCTGAATACGATCAAAATCCAGTTTCGGGGGCAGCTTGTAAGCACCGTGTGCGGTACCCACAGCGATTGCCAGCGCATCCACGCCGGTACGCTCCACAAAATCCTTCGCCTCTTCGGGTGTCGTATAGAATTTCGCCGCGTCGTCCTGCTGTTCTGCCGTGGCAGCGCCTTCCGCACCACCAACGTGACCGATCTCACCTTCGATAGAAGCGCCGTAGGAATGCGCAATATCGGCCATTTCCTTGACACGAGCACAGTTGTTCTCGTATGTATCGGTAGAGCAATCGTACATAATGGACGAAAAACCGAGTTTAAGAGCTTTTAAACAGGTCTCTTTATGCAGACCATGATCCAAATGTACAACCACCGGGACCTTGGCACGCTTTGCCATCGGAATCAAGATCATCGCCAGATCCTCAAGGGAATTGTACGGCAACAGCACCTCCGCCGTACCGAAAATAACCGGCGAGCCGGTCTCCTCTGCGGCCGCGATGATACCCTGCGCCAGTTCCAGCGTTACAGCATTGAACAAACCAACGGCATAATGGCCTTTTTTGGCTTGCGGCAATACTTCGTTCATGGTTACTAACATAAAAAGATCCTCCGTTCTTTTAACAATCCAAATAATTATAAGTATTATAATACACTCTGCTAAAATTTTCAAGTATCAGAAAGAAAAACCGCAACAAAATTTTGTCGAATAATTACGATGTTTTGTCACCGGTCAGTTTCTCAAACAGTTGCGTATACTGCTTTTCTACAAGAGAAAAATCAACGCACGAAAAATCCAATGTGACGTACAATGACGGCACCGTATCCGCTACCCGCTCCCCCATGATCTCCATAAACTCGTGATAAAGCAGGGTATCGTCCACCTCAAAAATCAAACAGCGTTCTTCTTCGGTCAGCGGTGGCGTGATCCATTTATCAAAGATTACGTTCTGCAATCGTTCTTCTACTTCAAGATAATACGGTAACAATTGCTTGATCGGGCGCGTAACGTCTGAGAGATACGCCTCGCTTGCATCGTGCAACAAGCACCCGAGCTGAACACGCCGGGAATATCCTCTGGCGGCCGCTTCTTTCACGCAGTTAACACAATGCTGCGCCACCGAATAAAAATACGGAAAATGCCCGTTTGCACGGCACATTAGGGATAAAGCATGGGCAATATCCACAAGCTTGATTTCATCCGCCTTGGCGGTGACGGGATCAAGCGGTTTTTTTGAATAGGTAGTAATATAGCTCACTGTTTCGTCCTCACTTACGGAATGTGACTTCTGCATTATTTTCGGAATCGGTTAACGAATCTGCCTGTAAATCAAAGCCCTGCTTTACTTTTGCTTTCGCAGCAATAAGATAAAACACAGCATAAAATGCCCAAATGTACAAAAGGAAAAGTACCACCACCAACAACGGGTACAAAACGGGATTTCCTCCAACCAAGTTATACACAATGGAATACGGCGTACCGTCGTGTGACATCAAAAACATATAGTTGTAGTCAATCACAATATTGGTAATATAGGCAGCAATACAAAAAGCCATCAAAATAACAAACGTTATCCAAATATTCCGCTTTTTCATGCTTGCCATTTTCGAAACAAGGATATATAACGACGCAAATCCGGAAATCGAATGGGTGATCCCCGACGCCACGTTTTCAATCCCCAACACCGGATAGGCATTGTAGTTTTGTATGGCACCGATCGTCCCAAATACCGCGCCTAAAATACCAAAGATACACACAAAATCCATCGATGCCTCTTTGATCCTGCCTTTTGAAAAAGCAGCAAGCGGCAGCGCAATCAGTTGAATACTGCATAAAAACAACGGTAAATTATATAATAGTCCGTCAATGCTGTTCGAACGCAAACAAAAGACAACGATTTTCAGTATTTCCACCGCATCGATCAGCAAAGCCGACCAGATCAACACGCGGTTTTGATCCGATTTCAGTTTATTACGGTTGTGAACACCTAAGACAATTGCCAAAACGACCATGGCTGTAAGCAATGAGCCAACGAACAACAAATGTTGCCACGAAAAAGCGCCTTCCGGTTGCCGCGCATATCCGCCAAAGCCAAAAAATTCTTTCATCGCGCCTTCACATCCTTCAAAAAAGAGTATACTACAGTTGATAACATTAATCAATGGGATTCCGAGTAAAAACGACAATTGCATTCCGTTTTATGATATGGTAAACTTGTCCGTGAGGTGATGTGTATGACTGAACGGCGGTATATTAAAAGTGTTTCCCTGAATTCACCGATCGACAAGCAGTCCTATCTTCATTCGCTTGCCGCTGTAAAGCACTTAAAACAGTACGGAAACGTCGATTTCAACAGTAACGTCACTTTTTTCGTGGGAGAGAACGGAACGGGAAAATCCACCCTTATTGAAGCGATTGCCGTCGCATACGGCTTCAACCCTGAAGGCGGCAGCCGCAATTTTAATTTCTCCACCTGTCATTCACATTCAGAGTTGTGGGAACACATCACACTTGCCAAAACTGATTACGCAAAAGACGGCTATTTCCTTCGTGCGGAAAGTTTATATAACGTAGCAAGCAACATTGATGAATTAGACCGTATTCCCGCCGCCGCGCCCTCCGTCGTTTCGAGTTACGGAGGCGTGTCCCTGCATCATCAATCTCACGGCGAAAGCTTTTTGGCATTGGTGCAAAACCGTTTCGGCGGCAACGGTTTGTATATTCTCGACGAGCCGGAAGCCGCACTCTCTCCCATGCGTCTTCTCACCTTAATGATTGAAATGAAACGCTTGGTCGAGAAAAACTCACAGTTTATCATCGCCACCCACTCTCCATTACTGATGGCGTTCCCCAGAGCAACAGTATATGAATTTTCCTCCGATGGCATCCGTCAGGTCGATTATCGAAACACCGATCATTATCTCGTCACCAAACGGTTTCTAAACGACCCGGAAGGAATGGTCAGGCAACTGCTAAACGAACAATAACAAAAGGCACCCAGCAGGGTGCCTTTAACTCAATCCGTATCTGATAATGTAATATACGACATATACCCAATTTAGTACTCCGTGCAAAATCGCCCATCCGATAGACTGCCACTTAACATACGAAATAATCATAGCCAGTGCCGAACCAAAAAATAAACCTTTTGTAATATTCTTTGTGATATATTTGTATTGTGTTGTGGTTGTGGACGACATTCGTATCACTTTTCGATCCATAAATCAGTTCCTCAACCGAAACTCCTAAAACCGACGCAATTTTATTCAGCATATCAATATCCGGTTCTGTTTTTCCATTTTCCCAACTAGAAACCGCTTGACGAGTAACACACAATTGTTCTGCCATCTCCGCCTGAGTAATATTCTTTCTTTCACAGAATGATTTAATGTGCTTATCAACCATAGTTAGTTCCCTACCAATCTGAATTTCTAAAACAAGCATACAGCAACCGCAACAAAAAGTCGAGCAACGATTTATTGCTCTTACTGACAAACCTTTTGGTTATTAGAAAAATAAGCAAAGAGGGACTCGAAGTTGCTTCGCAACCCCTCTTGCGGTTCCCGAAATTCCGTTTTTTTCGCTATCGCTCGCGGAATTTCGACCGCTGCGCCCTCCCCTGCTCGCTGTATCTCGCACCGCGAGCGCTCGCAGGCGACGCCCGCGCCTTTCGGCGCTCGGGTTCGTGTTCTCACATTTCGAGAATAACAAAAGCACCCCTGTTGGGGTGCTTTTGTTATTGGCGGAGAAGGAGGGACTCGAACCCTCGCGCCGGTTACCCGACCTACGCCCTTAGCAGGGGCGCCTCGTCACCAACTTGAGTACTTCTCCATATCAGGTCAAATGCGGTGAGCAAATGACCGATGTATTAACTTTAAAAAAGTGTGGCGGAGAGGAAGGGATTCGAACCCTTGGCTCTTTCGAGTCACCGGTTTTCAAGACCGGCTCCTTAAACCGCTCGGACACCTCTCCGTTTCAGGGACGACTGTTATCATATCACTTTTTCGAACCGTTGTCAACAGAAAAGTGGCAGGTGCCGCACAAAAAATCAAAGATATTTCAAAAGGTCCAACGGATGATCAATCAGGATGTCCGCACCGGCTTCGCGCAGCTCTGCCTCGCCGCGGAATCCCCACACGGCACCCGCGGCAACCATCCCCGCATTATGTCCCGTGAGAATATCCACGTTTGAGTCACCGACAAACAAAGCTTCCTCAGCCGTGGCCTTTAAATCGCCCAGCGCCAGTTGTACGACCTGCGGATCGGGTTTGTGAGGTCTCCCCTCTACCGCACCACCGTACACGCAGCCGAACGGATACTTGGAGAATAAAAGTTCCGCCAATTTGCGCGCCTGAATTTCGGGCTTGTTGGTAACGATACCCAACTTATAACCACGTTTGACAAGCTCATCAAGCAACGCGTAAATGCCGTCGTACGGCGCTGTCTTAACGCAATAGTTTTGGTCGTATATCTCCATAAAGCGCTTATAAGCGCACGCGATCTCCTCGGGAGTCGCCTCACCCATCGCACGCTCAACGAGCTTTAAACAGCCGTTTCCGACGAATTGATGATACTCGTCAAATGAATAAACCGGCTTTCCGTCTGCCCTGCCGCGACCTGAGTAGCGCAGTGCCGCTTCGGTTGCATCGGCAAGATCGGCGATCGTATCAATCAA
Source organism: Clostridia bacterium (assembly GCA_017436915.1). Taxonomy (GTDB): domain Bacteria; phylum Bacillota; class Clostridia; order Oscillospirales; family Acutalibacteraceae; genus RGIG3009. The sequence goes on along the minus strand of JAFSCE010000013.1, from coordinate 46,147 downwards.
CGTTCCGTCCAAATCAAACAGTATCGTATTAAAGCGTGACATACATTACCTCTTTCTTCGAACACGACGTACGATGTAGAGAACAAAACACACCACTGCCGCAACCCCCACTAAGATCGTAAAGACCGACCACGCCGGATCGGCCAACTTTAAGCGCATCCATAAGGTGTCCATGTGCGTTGTGATCTCGTTCGGCAAGGTTTCAAACATTTCGGTTTTGGCAAGCACGTCTTCCGGTGGATAGAAATTTTCGTTTTGTCCAATCTCGGGATCCAATTCAGCACGCGCTTCCTCCTGCGGGGTGGAATAGCCAATATATTCCGCGTTCAACAGAGCAATATCAGTACGGCAAAGGAAATTGATATATTCCTCCGCTTCACGCTTGTGCGGCGAATTAGCCGGCACGCACAATGCATCCACAAACAGATTCGTACCGGTTTGCGGAACAAAAAAGTCAATCGCAGGATTGCCTTCTTCCTCGTCCATCATGATGATGCCATCACCCGCATAATACGGCGCGATCCACGCTTCCTCGTTAATCATCTTGTCGTACACCTGGTCCATGACGTATTGGTGCAGGACCGGTTTTTGCTCACGCAACACCTCGTAAGCGGTATCCCATTCGGCAAGACTTTGGGTATTCAGCGAAAAACCGCATTTGAGCAAAGCAATACCGAACGCATCACGAGGGTTATCAAACATAAAAATGCGCCCACTGTATTTTTCGCTCCACAGCAGATCCCAACCGAGTTTCAAATCTGCCTCATCCACGTACTTGGTGTTATAGAAAATTCCCACCGTACCCCACGTGTACGGCACGGAATACTCGTTTTGGGGATCGTACGAAGGATTAAGCAAAGAGGGATTGATCTTTGAAAGATTCGGAATATTCGCAAAATCCAACTTTGCCAGTTTACCCTCGTTGATCATTTTTCCGACCATGTAATCGGAGGGAACGATCACGTCGTAAATCGCCGCACCGGAATCCAACACCGCGTACATACTTTCGTTATCGGTAAAATTCTTGTAGTTGACCTTGATACCGGTTTCCGCCGTGAACAAGTCGTTAACGGTAGGATCAATATATTCGCCCCAGTTATACACGTTGAGCGTAACATTCGTATCAATTTCTTCAGCCGAAACCGACGGGATCAAAGCGCACAACAGCACAAGGAAAACCAAGGTGATACTTAACACACGTTTCATTTGGCTTTCCCTCCTTTACGCGAGGGCTCCGAGCGAATCTGCAACACGTTGATAAGCACCAACAAGATCAGCACCGCGCCAAACATCAATGTTGAGAGTGCGTTAATCTCCGGTGTGACACGCCGTTTAACCATTGCATAGATTGTAACCGATAAATTTTGCGCAGAAGCACCCGACGTGAACAAGCTGATAACAAAATCATCTAATGACATGGTAAATGCCATAAGAGCACCGGTAAGGATACCCGGGAAGATCTCCGGTACCATCACCTTAAAAAAAGCAGAAACAGGCGGGCAACCGAGGTCCACCGCCGCCTCATACAGGTGCGGATTTGCTTGTCTGAGTTTCGGCATCACCTGTAAAATTACGTACGGAATACAAAACGTGATGTGCGACAACAGCAACGTCGCATATCCCGGTTGTAACAGACCCGTCGTCCGATAAATAAACACGAACAACAGCATCAGAGAAATACCGGTGACGATTTCGGGGTTTACCATCGGGAAATTGTTAACCGCCAACAGCACTTTCCCCAAACGACGGTTGACACTGCGAATACCGATCGCCGCCAGCGTACCGATGATCGTAGAAACAATGGTTGCAATAACAGCAACTGACAATGTAACGCCCAGTGCTGCCAAAATTTCTTCATCACGGAACAATTCTTCATACCAACGTAACGAGAAGCCATTCCAAACGACGCGGCTCTTGGAATCGTTGAACGAGAAAATAATGAGCACCACGATCGGCGCATACAAAAATGCGAAAATTAAAGCGTTATAAATGCGAGAGAGAGTTTTCACGAGAGGTCATCCTCCTCTCCTTGGTCCACCATACCGGTAACGGCCATGCAAATGAGGATCATGACCATTAACACGAGCGACAAGGTAGCGCCAACGTGATAGTCCGCGCCTTGACCGATAAACATGGTTTCAATGGTATCGCCGATCATCAACGTTTTACTGCCACCGAGCAGCTTCGTAATAACGAAAGTACTGACAGCAGGCACAAAGACCATGGTGATCCCACTGAGCATACCGGGTACCGACAGCGGGATGATAACCTTGCGGAACACCTGCAAAATGTTTGAACCAAGATCCTGCGCGGCTTCGATCACACTGTTGTCAATCTTCGCCATAACCGAATACAAAGGCAGTACCATAAAGGGCAAGAAGTTGTATACCATGCCCAAGATAACAGCTCCGTTTGTATTGATCAGTGTCAACGATTGCCCCTCCGGCAACAGCCCGATAAGGCGCAATAACTGATTGATGAAGCCGTTGTTTTCCAAAATGGACATCCATGCATACGTACGAAGCAAGAAATTCATCCACATCGGCAGCATGATAATCATGACCATCGTCTGCTGCATGCGGCCCTGCGCACGTGAAATGGTGTACGCAAGCGGAAATGCCAAAATAAGGCAGATCACGGTTGCGACTGCCCCAAGTGCAATGGAAATGCCAAACGTGCCGGCATAATCTACAATAGATGATAAATTTGACAGCGTAAAGTTACCGCCGCCATCGGTAAACGCAAACCACAAAACGATACCGAGCGGGATAACGGTAAACAGCGCCATCCATACCGCGAACGGTGCGGCCGCCCCTTTCGATTTGATCATCCCTCTGCCTCCGCGGCATCCTCGGTCAGATCGATCTCGGGGTTAGCCATTTCATCAAATTCTTCGGAATACGAACTGTAGTCGCCAAACTCACCGGAGTACTCCGATTTTTTCATAATGTGAATATCTTCGGGATTCAGAACAATACCGATAACAGAATCTACCGGGTAATAATCGGTGGTTTGAATCATCCATTTAAAGCCCTTGAAATCCACGATGGTTTCAAAATGTACACCTTTAAAGGTAACAGCTGTGACCGTTCCGATCAGATCGCCCTTGTCTGCGGGAACGATATCAATATCCTCCGGACGGATAACGACATCTACCGGCTCTTTTTTCTCAAAGCCCGCGTCCAAGCAACGGAACTTACGACCGAAAAACTCCACCAGGTAATCCTCGTGCATGATACCGTCTAAGATATTACTCTCGCCGATAAAGTCGGCCACAAACGCGTTTTTCGGCTCGTTGTAAATATCCTGTGGCGTGCCGATCTGTTGGATCTTGCCGTTGTCCATGACCACTACAGTATCCGACATCGAGAGTGCTTCCTCTTGGTCGTGCGTGACGTAGATAAAGGTAATCCCCAAACTCTTTTGAATATTCTTCAGTTCCACCTGCATATCCTTGCGTAGTTTCAGATCCAGTGCCGCAAGCGGTTCGTCCAAAAGCAACACCCGCGGATTGTTGGCAAGGGCACGCGCGATCGCCACGCGCTGTTGCTGACCGCCTGAGAGCGTATCAATGCGGCGCTTATTAAAGCCAACCAAGTTGACAAGTTTCAACATGTGATCGACCGTTTCACGGATCTCCGCTTTATCCTTGCGCTGTACGCGCATACCAAATGCCACGTTGTCCTCCACGTTTAGATGCGGGAACAACGCGTAGCGTTGGAAAATGGTATTGACCTGCCGTTTGTGTGCTGGCAGTTCTGTCATGTCTTTGCCGTCAAAAAAGACATTGCCGCTATCCGGGAAAACGAAGCCGCCGATAATACGCAGCGTCGTCGTCTTGCCGCAGCCGGACGGACCCAGCAGCGTGACGAACTCTCCGTCGGAGATGTTGAGGTTTAACCCATCCAACACCTTTTCCCCGTCAAATGAAACGGTAATGTCCTTAAGTGAAATGATTTCTTTTGTGTGCATAACAGCATCCCCCTTTGCGGTGTATATACAGCATCACGCTGTATACAAAAGTTTCCCATGTACCTCATGGAAGGAAACCGCGATACTTTGAGCAACGCCCTCCGCAAAGGGTTTTTCACAGCCGTCAAAAAATGCCGCGGCTGCGGCGATGCCTCATATCGCTTTTGGTTGTGCCAAGATGCGTGTCATCAAGTGATAACAACGAATACAACTATACCGATTTTTGCTTATAATGTCAATATGTTTTACGGTTTTTCTGAAATTTAGCGAATCAGCGCAAAAAAACAGGAAAAACCTTCCGATTTTTCCCGTTTTCTGCCTATTTCTTAATATTCTTCCAGTAATCCTCAAAGGATTGTTCAGTCTTATTTTCACCCGGCACGTAGTACACGGCATCCTTCAAATTATCCGGCAAGTATTGTTGCTTTACCCAGTGATGCGGATAACTGTGCGGGTACTCGTAAAATTGGCCTTTTCGAGCGGCGTCTTCTCCGTCAAAATGCTTGTTTTGCAAGCAACGCGGGATGGGACCGGCCTTCCCCGATCGAATGTCCGCGAGTGCGGCGTCGATCGCCGCTTCACCGGAATTGGATTTTGGCGCGCGCGCCACCAAAATGACCGCGTCCGCCAGCGGAATACGCGCCTCCGGCAAGCCCACCTGCAACGCACTGTCCACCGCTGCTTTCACGATGGGAATGATCTGCGGATAAGCAAGACCCACGTCTTCGGCGGCACACACGACCAAACGACGGCAAACCGACGGCAGGTCGCCCGCTTCTAACAAGCGTGCCAGGTAATGGACGGCGGCATTTTCATCCGAGCCGCGCAACGATTTTTGAAAGGCCGAAAGCAGGTCGTAATGCTCATCACCGTCTTTATCGTACCGCATGGCACTCTTTTGAGCGACTTCGCGGGCAGTATCTATGGTAACGGTCAGATCGCCGTTTTCATCCGGTTTGGTTGCCAGTACGCTGAGTTCCACGGCGTTGAGCGATTTGCGCACGTCACCGCCGCAACCTTGTGCAATGCACATGACGGTCTCATCGTCTGCCGTGATCTTCCGACCTTGTTCTTCCGCCAAAAACGCAAATCCGCGGCGCACCGCATCGGCGACTTCATCCGCTTCCACGGTTTTGAACTCAAACACCGTGGAACGGCTTAAAATAGCGCTGTATACATAGAAATACGGATTTTCAGTGGTGGAGGCGATTAACGTGATATTACCGTTTTCAATATGCTCAAGCAGCGTTTGCTGTTGCTTTTTATTGAAATACTGGATCTCGTCCAAATACAGCAAAATGCCGTTGGCACCGGCAAAGGTATCCACTTCCTCCAACACCGCGCGAATATCAGCAGTAGAGGCAGTGGTGCCATTAAGCTTATGTAAGCGCATAGACGTGCGCTGAGCAATGATCCGTGCGAGGGTGGTCTTCCCCACACCCGACGGGCCGTAAAAGATAAGATTCGGGATTTTACCCGATTCAATAATATTGCGCAGCGCTTTTCCTTGACTGAGTAAATGCTGTTGACCGACCATATCGTCCAACGTATTCGGGCGCATGCGATCTGCAAGTGGAGCCATGTTATCACCTACCGCCTATTATCATAGCGGATTTGGGACTATTATGCAAGTTTCTTTTTGCGTTGACACCGAAATTTCGACATGATACACTGGTAGCATAGAGGTGAAAGCCATGAAGAAAAAAGAGTTGGCGCTGTTTGCCGTGGAAAAGCTCAAAGAGCGGTATCCCGGCGCGCAGTGTTCATTGGAATCAGAGAATCCCCTGCAGCTACTCATCGCCGTTCGTTTGTCCGCACAATGCACCGATGCGCGTGTAAATATGGTCACGCCGGCACTGTTTGAGCGTTTTCCCACATTGGAGGCATTTGCCGAGGCAGCGCCGGAGGACGTGGAGCCGTATATCCACTCCTGCGGGTTGTATAAGACTAAAGCACGGGATATTGTGGCAATCGCACAACAAATACGAGATCGCTTTTACGGCAAGGTACCGGATAGTATCGAAGCATTAACCACGCTGCCCGGTGTCGGCCGCAAAACCGCCAACCTCATTTGCGGCGATATTTACCACATGCCGGGTGCCGTTGTTACGGACACACACTGCATCCGTATCGCCAATCGATTGGGTCTGTGCGATACCAAAGATCCCCGCAAGGTAGAGGATCAGTTGCGCAAACTTCTACCGCCGGAGGAAAGCAACGATTTTTGTCATCGATTGGTACTGTTCGGCCGTGAGGTGTGTGAAGCGCGTTCACCGAAATGCGATAATTGCCCTCTTTCAGAACATTGTAAAAGCAAGGTCAGTTGACCTTGCTTTTTTTGTTCATTCGATGATATACCGGCAATGCCAGCAGACTCAATCCACCCCATAATACGCTGTAAAGTAAACAGACTTGTCCATTGAGATTGGCGGGTAGTTTACTGTAATCCCACACATTCAACTTTAAGCGGCGGTTAAGAAGACATCCGCTGACATATTCTACCGCGGTCACGGCGGCGGAGCAAGCGGTACCGATCACGAAAACACCGTGACGGCGAAGCCGTGTGCCGATGGTGCCGATTAAATGAAAACACGTGCCGCCCACCAAAAACATCGACCAATGGCTACGCCCGCGCCACAGTATTTCGATTAAGTTGTACGCACCGCCACCGATGCAAAACAGTCGAATAAATTTACGCATACACAACACCTCATCATGAGTGTTGCCAACACACAAAAAAATACACCTTCTCATGACGGTGTATTTTTTATCGTTGTACGTAATCGAGCGGATCGACTAAAACTCCGTTTTTGATAACCTCAAAATGCAAGTGTGCACCAAAAGAATAGCCGGTGTTGCCGACCTTAGCGATATATTGACCTTGCGCGACCTTGTCCCCTTCCTTGACTTCCAACTTACTGCAGTGCGCATAACGGGTCTTAAAGCCGTTCCCGTGGTCGATCAGCACGTAATTTCCCCAACTGCTGTGATATTCCGCTTTGACGACGGTACCGCCGTCCGTGGCAATGATGGGTTTCCCGTTGGTACTGCCGTTGGCAATATCAATGGCTCCGTGGAAAGAACCCCAACGCGATGCAAACGGCGAGGAGATCGTTTTGGTATACGGCAACGGCCAGATAAAAGTACCGGTGGCTTTACCGTCGCCAAGCTCGGTAGATTCATTATATTTCTGCGCGCCGATCGAAACCACGCGGTCAACGGGCTCTTGAAGGACTTCAACCGAAACAACCGTTTGATATTTTTTCACACCGTTGACGTAGATCTCCTGTGCATAAACATGCTGCTTACCGTTTTTGCCCGGTTGCTGTACGCTTTCAAAACCGAGCGGCAACGTTGCGCTTTCTTGATATACCGTTTTATATTTGATTGCTTCGGTATATTCAATGTTACGCATCGTTTGAACGGTAAGGGTTTTTAAATACGCTTTCATACGAGCCGCCGTTGTAAGCGACGCCGTCGGGTACAACCCCTCCACGATCTGTGTTTGAGCGAAAAATCCGACGCCGTCTACCTTATCCGTTTTATGAACGGATAACACGGCATCCATCTGCCCCTGCAACTCACTGCGGGTAGGTAAGGCACCGTGGAACACGCCGTCCACAAATAACCCGGCGGCTTGTGTCAGCTCGTCACCGATTGCCGCGATGATGCGATCGCTGACCTCCTGCTCACCTAAGGTCGTATCGGCATTCAGCACCTCCACGTGTAGGTCCGGCGCTTGTTCGACAACAAAGGAATTATCCGAGTTAATAATCGTGCCGCGCACGATGGTTGCGGCGTTGGCATACACGCCCTCGTCGGCAATATAACCGATCGGGGTGCCTTGATATTTGAGTGCCAGTGCGAACTCCGCACCCAGCCAATACTGTACGGTAAGCACCAATACCACCGTTGCCAGCACGGGAAGTGCAACGTTGAGGGCAGCCCGAAATACGCCGCGATGACGGCGAATCGCCACTATCGGCATGGCTAACAGTTGCAAAAAGGCACGGCGACGATCGTCACGTGCGGTTTCCTGCATGTGTTCGCGTGCTAAGCGATAATCTTTGGAGATACGATGCCACTCCGTCCACAATTTGCGCAGATGGCGCAGTAACAACCACTCCAATACGCGGCGCAACGTGTGGGCAATCGGCGCCCATATCAAGCGTGTAAACCGTACCAATGCTTTGAGGCACCGAATGGATCGAACACCGACGGTAAAGCATAGCATATAAACGGTTTCAAACCACGATTTTATCCTTTGGTGATCCAACATCAATCGGCACCTCCTTTCCGCATTAACGTGGATAGTATATCACATTTTGTCGAAAAAAGCAAATTACGCGGGATATTGCAGGCGATCAACCGTCCAGTCTTTCAGAATCCTTGCCTGTACAGCAGCATATTTTCGCGCGGTTTCAAGGTCATGTTCCAAATAGTTTCCACACTCAATTTTGGTAGCGCCGGGAATGGCACCCGTGTAGTCGGCAATAAAGTCAAGCGTTTCCTTTGTCAGACGAATAACCTCTTCGTGTGTCATGCCGCGCGTGAGAAAATAAAATCCCGTGCGGCAACCCATCGGGCCGAAATACACGATCTTATCCTCATATCTGCTACTGCGCACATAGGTAGCAAACAGATGCTCAATGGTGTGCATTGCCGCCGTCTCCAAAAACGGCGGCGTGTTAGGACGTACAAAACGCAGATCATAGGTGACCACGTCACCGTCCGTTCGGGAAATATACAACCCCTCGGTAAGGGTATCGTGATTGATTTGAAAGCTTTTGATTTGTTTCATGCAAATTCCTCCAAGCCGTGTTTTGCAAGACATTCCTTCATATCGGGCGGTAACGGGCTGTAAAGTTTCACCCGCTCGCCAGTTAGTGGGTGGGTAAACGCCATTTCGGCGCAGTGCAGGGCATGTCGCGGTAAGATGCTTTCATCCGTGCCGTACATGGTATCCCCGACGAGTGGGAAACCGAGCCAGGACATATGTACACGAATTTGATGCGTTCTTCCGGTTTCCAGCCACAACCGCACCAACGTGATCTCGCCGTCGGTGGCGAGTGCTTTATAGTGCGTGCGGCTTTCCTTGCCGCCCTCTCCCACCTCACGGGTAATGGTACACCCGTCTTTTATACGGATGGGCTGATCGATCACACCCTCACCTTCCAGTTTCCCGAGTACAATGGCAAGATAGGTCTTGTCCACTTTATGGGCAAGCGCATAAGCGACGTGCGCGTTTTTGGCTGTCAACAATAACCCACTGGTGTTGCGATCCAATCGATTAGTGGGGCGAAACGCATGTGACTGTCCGTGCTTTGCGTAATAGCCAACCACCACATTCGCGAGCGTCGGCTCCGGCTTGAACGCCGAAGGGTGCACCGCCAGATACGGCGGTTTGTCCACCACAAGTAGCGAATCGTCCTCGTAAACGACGTTCAGCGGAAGATCTGATTCTTCCACGCGGATAGCATCCTCCGGCAATCGCAATACCAGCTCTTCACCGGTGCGGATGCGGTCGATACTGCGGCGCAGTTGTCCGTTTACCGTGATTCCGTTTTCCGTATGTTTGAGACGTACAACCATGCGCCACGAAAAGCCATGGCATTGCCTCAAAAAGGTCTGTACCGATTCCCCGTCGTACTCGGGCGGGACGGTAAACTTCATCTCGCTCATAAGCACCTCCGATGCGGTTGTATTATACGGGTTTTTAAGAAAAAATGCAAGTCAGTGAAGAAATGCTTGTTTTTTTACTAAAATCTGTTAAAATAAATACTGTATGCAAAAAGGAGGCCATTTCCATGGAAAACAAGAAATTTTACATCACAACTGCCATCGCTTACACCTCACGCAAACCGCATATCGGCAACGCGTACGATATCGTGCTCGCGGATATGATCGCGCGGTACAAGCGAATGCAGGGCTTCGATGTGCATTTTTTGACGGGCTCCGATGAACACGGTCAGAAAATTCAACAATACGCGGAGGAACAAGGCATTTCTCCGAAAGAATACGTAGACGGCGTTGCCGCACAGATCAAAGAAGTTTGGGATAAACTGGGCACCTCGTACGATCGCTTTATCCGCACCACCGACGCGGATCACGAATCTGCGGTGCAGGCGATCTTCAAAAAGCTGTACGAGCAGGGCGATATTTATAAGGGTAAATACGAAGGAAAATACTGTGTCCCCTGCGAATCCTTCTTCACCCCCTCGCAACTTAAAGACGGCAAATGCCCCGATTGCGGCCGTGAGGTCGTGGATGCAAGCGAGGAAGCGTATTTTCTGCGTTTATCCAAGTATCAGGATCAGTTGCTCAAATACTACGAGGAAAACCCCGATTTCATCAAGCCGGATTCCCGACGCAACGAGATGATCAACAACTTCTTAAAGCCGGGTCTGTCTGATCTGTGCGTATCACGCACCTCGTTTACCTGGGGTATTCCGGTATCGTTTGATCCGAAGCACGTCACCTACGTGTGGTTGGATGCGCTCTCTAACTATATCACCGGTATTGGGTATCATCCCGACGGCAGCGGTGAACTGTATAACAAATACTGGCCGGCCGACCTGCACGTGATCGGTAAGGACATCGTGCGTTTCCACACCATCTACTGGCCCATCATCTTGATGGCGCTCGGTCTGCCGTTACCCAAGCAGGTGCTTGGACATCCGTGGCTGTTATCGGGCGAGGATAAGATGAGCAAGTCCAAGGGTAACGTATTGTATGCGGATGAGTTGGCCGATAAATTCGGTACGGATGCCGTGCGGTATTATCTTCTCTCCGAGATTCCCTTTGCGCAGGACGGCACCATCACCTACGAGAGTTTCCTAAACCTCTACAATGCAGATCTTGCCAACACGCTGGGGAACCTTGTCAACCGCAGTATTGCCATGACCAATAAGTATTTCGGCGGTACGGTGAAAGCAAACGGTGTCGCCGGTGGCGAGACCGACGGTGAATTGCTGACGCTTGCCGCGCAAACGGTACAGCAGTATACCGAACTTATGGACACCTATCACAACGCGGAAGCGGCACAAACGGTGCTCACTCTTGCTAAGCGTTGCAACAAGTATATTGACGAGACCACCCCGTGGGTGCTCGCGAAAAACGAGGACGATCGTGACCGTCTGGAAACGGTGCTGTATAATCTGTTGGAGTGCATCCGCATGTTGGCCATCTGCCTACGTCCTTTCTTACCGGAAACGGCTGATAAGATCGCCGCACAGATGAACGTGACCGCGTTGGATCTCGACGCCCTCCGTTTCGGCGCTGTTGATTCGTACACCGTCGGCACGCCCGAGCCGCTCTTTGCCCGCATTGACGTGGAAAAGGCACTCGCCGAGATCGCGGCGGAGCAAGAAGCCAAAGCCGCTGCGGAAGAAGCGGCGGAGAATGTGGCATTTTTGCCGCAGATCACCATTGACGAGTTTGCCAAAGTAGATCTGCGCGTTGCCAAGATCGTGGACTGTGAGCCGATTAAAAAAGCGAAAAAGCTTTTGAAACTGACCTTGGATGACGGCAGTGGGACACCCCGCACAGTAGCATCGGGCATTGCGTTATGGTACACGCCCGATGAGTTAAAAGGTCGTTCCATTATCGTTGTGGCGAACTTAAAGCCCGCCACACTTTGTGGTGTGGAAAGCTGCGGTATGATCCTTGCCGCCGATGACGGTGATGCTGCAAAGGTTATCTTTGTGGACGGTTTAAAACCCGGCGCTCAAATTCATTAATTACCAAACGGAGCGCTCTCATGCGCTCCGTTTTTACGAGGTTTATTATGCCTATTTTTGATTCACACGCGCATTATCTGGACAGCTCGTTTGACGAGGACCGCGATGCGCTATTAGAAAACCTATTTTCCGCCGACGTTTGCGGTATCATCGAAGCCGCTACCGCCGTGGAAAGTTCGCAAAAGGCGATAGAACTGGCACGCCGCTTTCCCCATCTCTATGCCACCGTCGGTATTCATCCCGAACAAGCGGCAGAGGCAGCCGACGGGGATCTGGATATTCTCCGTCGGTTGGCGGCGGATGAAAAGGTTGTCGCAATCGGTGAGATCGGGCTGGATTACCATTACGAGGAATACTGCCCCCGCGACCTACAGGAATTGTGGTTTCGCCGTCAACTGGAACTGGCTAACAAGTTGGATCTGCCGGTCGTCATCCACGACCGCGAGGCACACGAGGATACCGTAGCTTTGCTTAAAGAATACAAGCCGCGCGGTGTGGTGCATTGCTTTTCCGGGAGTGTTGAAACGGCAAAAGAAGTACTAAAACTCGGTATGTATATCGGTATCGGCGGTGTGGTCACGTTTAAGAATGCCCGCAAGTTAGTGGAAGTCGCGGCGATGGTGCCGAAAGATCGGTTGTTACTCGAAACCGATGCACCGTATTTAGCACCCGTTCCCCACCGCGGTCATCGCTGTGATTCTTCCATGATTCGGTTTACGGCGGAGACCATCGCCGACATTCGTGGTGTCTCTACCGAGGAAGTGCTTCACTTGGGCGTTAACAACGCATGTGCACTCTACGGCATTTCGCTCTGAAAAATTTTTCCACGACCCCTTGACAGACGTCAAGGGGTCTGCTATACTCAAGGTGTACTACCCGACATAGTACACCTATATCGGGTAAACATTTCCCGAAAGGAGGAAAGGTATGTTCCGGATCGACCCCTTATCACGGCAGCCCGTGTACGAGCAATTAATTGAGCAACTGGAGAAGCTGGTGCTGACCGGTCTGTTACCCGCGGACTCACAGTTGCCTTCTGTGCGCAGCTTGTCACTGGAGCTGTCCATCAATCCCAACACGATCCAAAAGGCCTATTCCGATTTGGATACGCGCGGCATTATCTATTCCGTTCCCGGTATCGGCTGCTTTGTGGCCAAAAACGCAGCCGAGGTATTGCAGGCGCATATGCGTCGGAAATTGGATTCGTTGCGGCAATTAGCAGATGATCTGGCGCTTGCCGGTATCCCCGAGGAAGAACTCATCGATTGTATTCATACTATCTATAAAGAAAGAGGTGTAACTTTATGATCCAGGCGCAAAACCTAACGAAGAAATTTGGCGATTTCGTCGCACTGGACAGCATTTCCTGCACCATCCCGGAGGGTTGTGTGTACGGTATGGTCGGCTCGAACGGTGCCGGTAAATCCACCTTTTTGCGCGCAATCACCGGTGTGTACCGTCCGGATGCCGGTACGGTTCTCATCGACGGGCAACCCATCTATGAAAACCCCGGCAAAAAGCGCGAGATCGCGTACGTGCCGGACGGTTTATTTTTCCTTGCCGGTGCTTCTATGAACCGTATGGCAGACTTATACGCAGCGGTTCACCCTGATTTTGACAGAATGCGATTTCAAAAGCTTACCAAAACGTTTAATTTGGATCCCAAAAAAGCGATCAATACGTTTTCTAAAGGTATGAAACGGCAAGCGGCGACCATTTTGGCGCTTTCCACCCACCCGCAATACATTTTCTTTGACGAGACCTTTGACGGACTTGACCCGATCATGCGCAACGTAGTGAAAAATCTGATCTGTGAGGACGTGCTGGAGCGCGGCGCGACCGCGATCATTACGTCCCATTCCTTGCGCGAATTGGAGGATACGTGCGATCAACTGGCGCTTTTGCATAAAGGTGGACTGGTCTTGGAAAGCGATATCGGCAACTTGAAGACTTCGCTGTTCAAGGTGCAGATCGCGTTTAATCATGAGTTTGGCGAAGAAGATCTCGCCGCGTTGAATATTCTGAATTTTGTCAAACGCGGTTCCGTCGCCAACCTCATCGTGCGCGGTGACCGCGAGGAAACGGTGGCACAATTATCTGCCCTGTCCCCCGTGCTGTTGGACGTACTCCCTTTGTCGCTTGAAGAGGTCTTTACCTATGAAATGGAAGCGCTCGGCTATACGGCCGGCGATATGCTGGAGGTGTAAGACATGAAAAAACGAATCTTCAGTCCCCGTCTGTATCTCGACGGTATCAAACAATTACGAATCATCGGCGTGCTGTCCACCGTTGCTATTGCGCTGATCGGGCTTATCACACCGGTTATGCGGTATTTGAATACGTTGGATCTCCCCTCTACGCATTATACAGCCCACACCGTGAATTACTTTGAAATGAACCCGCTCATTTTGCTGATATTCTGTGCGATTGCACCGCTGATGGCGTTATACCTGTTCTCCTTTCTGAACAAGCGGGAATCCAGCGACTTTTATCACGCCATTCCCGAAACACGGCAATGCTTATTTTTAAGTTTCTTTACGGCGATCGTGACCTGGCTGTTATTTATCATCGTCTTCACGACAGCCCTTATCACCTTTGCCTACGCCGTCTTACCGCATCTGTACACCGTCAATTACAGCAGCGTGTTCTTAACCTGTTTTAATGCGTTTGCCGGCTCACTGCTGATCGCGTCAAGCGTGGTCATCGCCATGACCGTCACCGGTACGGTGTTCAGCAACGTATTGGTATCCCTCTTGCTGATCTTCCTGCCACGACTGCTGATCCTGCTTGCCGTTATGGGAGTCAGCGATGCGTTCCCGCTGGTAAGCAATCTTCCTTTTGCCTCTGTGTTGAGTTACGAATACAACGTGCCGGTGGGATTTGTGTTCGGCGTAATATTTGGCGATTACGAGATTGCCCTCACTTCCCTGTCAAGTGGTATTTACACACTGATCGTCGGCTTGATCTACAGCGGCATTGCGTTGCTTCTGTTCGTGCGCCGCAGCAGTGAAACAGCGGGGCAATCCGCGCCCAACCGCGCACTGCAAGCCGTCTACCGGCTGCTGATCGGTGCGGTGCTCACCTCTGTTGCAATGTACGGGTTATTTGACACACTGGCATCCAAAGATAGTCTCGACGCCGAATTCCTCGGCACTATCGTGATCTTGCTCGTCATCTCACTTGTGCTGATGTTGGCATACGAGGTCATCACCACCCGCCGTTTCAAGGGAATCATGAAGTGTGCCGCCACCAGCATCGTAGCGCTCGTCGTATTCGGCGGTGTCTATATGGGCGGTATGTACGGGTTGTATCACGTCACGGCATCCTACTCCCCCAAAGCAGACGAGATTCAATCGGTTAGCGTCTTGGCAAGCACTCATTTTTACGGCAACGCTGATTACTTTGAAAGCAAGATCTCCGAGATCGAGCTGACCGACGATACCGCCAAAGAGACCGTTGCGAAACAGCTTAAATTTTCTTTGGACTTGTTGGAAACCTCGCGCGAACGCTTTTACCAAAGTGAACTCACGCAGGTTTCGGTCGCGATCAAAAGCGGCGGCACCACCCATCTGCGCAACATTCTGATGAGTCAAGAAGATCAAGCGGCTATGTACAGCGCGGTATACGATACCGAAGCGTTCCGTAAGGTGTACATGGATCTGCCGGAAAACGTCGCGCGAGTATACGTAAGTCACAACGGATACAGCAAGAGTGTTAAAGGTGACACCTTATATCAGACGTTGCGTGCGGAAGTCGCCGAGATCGGCTTTGAAAAATGGTATGCTTTGATGAGCAATTTCTCCGAAGATGATTTCTACAAAGTCAATCCCTCGGCAGGCAGCGTACTGGGGTATCTGGAATGTAGTCTCTATGAGGGAACGACGTGGTATAACATGGTCGTCCCGATGGATATCGAAGTGCTGCCGAAAACAACGCAGGCATTTCTCTCGTCCGATACGGAAGCGGCATCCGAAAGCACCAAATTGTTACAGTTGCTTCGCGAGGGAACACAACTGGATAAGGAAGACAGTCTGTGGATCGGTTGCTACAATTTCCCGGGTGACACCCCCTACAGCAACGTACAACTGTACGAGGATATCCCTCAGTATCTTTCCGACATCCAAAGCTTTGCCAATTCTCTCACCGCCAACACCGTCCCCGACGTTACCAAGCCGTTTTACTGCATCTCGCTTGACGATTGCGTCGAAGTACATTCGGAGGATGGTAAGGATTACTGGCACGAATACGAGTCATATGTTTACTATTATCCGGGCGATGAGTTGCCGGAATGGTTACTGACGTTGTATAAAGAACAAGCATTCATACCGGAAGATTAACGTGTTTTATAAACGCCGCTCACCGTCACGCACGGTGGGCGGCGTTTGCTGTCGAACGGCATGACTTGATTTTTTTACTAAAAAAGGGTATAATTAACACATCAAGCACAGAAAGGATGCTGTTATGAGCGTTTCTGAGAGTTATGAGCGTTGGCTCACCGATGCTGTTGATGACCCCGATTTGGGCGCTGAACTACGCGGCATTGCTGACAACCAAGACGAAATTTTCGATCGGTTTTACCGTGAATTGGAGTTTGGAACGGCGGGACTTCGCGGTGTGATCGGTGCGGGAACTAACCGCATGAATGTGTATACGGTACGCAAGGCAACGCAAGGTCTTGCCGATTATCTCAATTCGCGCTATCCTGCCCCGTGCGTGGTCATTTGCTACGATTCGCGTATCAAGTCCGATCTGTTCGCAAAAGAAGCGGCGCGCGTGCTCGCGGGCAACGGCGTGTCGGTTCATCTGTTTGCGGAACTGGCCCCCGTGCCGGTGCTGTCTTTCGCTGTAAAGCATTTGGCTTGCCAGGCGGGAATTATGGTCACGGCAAGTCACAACCCCGCCAAGTATAACGGGTACAAATGCTACGGTCCCGAGGGGTATCAAATGACTGACGAGGACGCGAATACCGTCACCGAGTGTATACAGAAATTGGATCTGTTCACGGATATTCGTTTAGCGGATTTTGACGCGGCTGTTGCAGACGGGCGAATTGCGATGGTTGGCGACGAGGTCGTTGACGCCTTTCTTGCCTGTGTCGCCTCACAGCAGATCAACCCCGGCATTTGCACACAAAGCGATCTGAAAGTGATCTACACCCCGCTTAACGGCGCGGGAAATAAGCCGGTACGCAAGATCTTGGAGCGAATCGGGTTATCGCAGGTAACGGTCGTTCCGGAGCAGGAATTGCCGGACGGTAACTTCCCCACCGCTCCGTTCCCAAATCCCGAATTGCGGCAGCCGTTTGAACTGGCGTTAAAGCTCGCCGAAACGGTCGAGCCGGATATACTGCTCGCTACAGATCCCGATTGCGATCGCGTGGGCATTGCGGTGCGTCAAAACGAGGAATACGTTCTGTTGACAGGTAACGAGACCGGTTGCTTACTGCTCAACTACATTCTCTCCTGCCGTGCCGAGCAAAACGCGTTACCGGAAAACCCGGTTGTTATCAAGACCATCGTAACTTCCGACCTTGCAACGCGTATTGCAGAAAGTTTTGGCTGTGAAATGCGCAACGTGTTAACCGGGTTTAAGTATATCGGTGAACAGATCGTGGAGATGGAACAAGCGGGAACGCCTGAGCGATTCCAGTTTGGATTTGAGGAAAGTTACGGTTGCCTTGCCGGCACACACGCCCGCGACAAGGATGCCGTGGTGGCATCCATGCTGATCTGCGAAATGGCGGCGTATTACAAAGCCAACGGACTTAGTTTGTTGGATGTATTGCAAGTGTTGTATCACGAACACGGTGCGTACCGTCACCTACTCGTCAACGTACAATTTGAGGGTGCAAAAGGCATGGCGGCTATGGACAGCATTATGCAAAAACTGCGCTCTAAACCGCCGAAAAAGCTTGGAGGGCTCAACGTACTGGCAATCGCCGATTATTTGACCGCAGAGCGCAAAACGGCAACCGGTGTAGAGCCGCTCACCCTCCCCCGTGCCAACGTGTTGGTGTTTGAACTGGAAGACCATGCCAGTATCATTGTACGCCCCTCCGGCACCGAGCCGAAGATCAAAGGATACGTCACTGCAACCGGTGCTACACTTGATGCAGCAG
Source organism: Clostridia bacterium (assembly GCA_017436915.1). Taxonomy (GTDB): domain Bacteria; phylum Bacillota; class Clostridia; order Oscillospirales; family Acutalibacteraceae; genus RGIG3009. Next base: position 28,318 of record JAFSCE010000013.1, on the reverse strand, counting down.
ATGCGGTTGCCGCGCAATTGCGAAGCGTTACCGAGGACCTATTAAAAGCGTAAAAAAGAAGGTTGAGATTAATTCTCAACCTTCTTTTTTTGTGCAACTATCAAAAGTATCACCATTAACATTGGGAAGAGAGCGGCGGTTAACAATCCGCCTTTCAGTCCATACGATGTGGTATCCGCCACCAAGCCCGTCAGCCACGGGCCAAGGGAGCACCCGATATCCCCACCGAGTGCCAATAAGGCAAACAGAGACGTGCTACCTTTCGGGAAACGCACGGAGGCCACGCCCAATACGCCGGGCCACATCAAGCTGACCGCCAACCCACACAGCGCACACCCGATCAACGATAAGATGGGCAATGCCGCAAAAACTGTCAGTAAATAGCAAAACACAGTTGCTATACTGCAAATCAACAATAAGGGAAGCATCGGAAGTTTGCTGCCTTTCACACCGTGCAACAGACGGCCAAGCCCCATAAACACGGCAAAAAGGCAAGGGCCAAGCAAATCGCCGACCAGCTTGGATACACCGAGTGCTTCCTCCGCAAACAAAGAAGCCCATTGCGACATGGCAATTTCCGCTGCACCTGCGCACACCATCAAAATAATCATTAACCAAAAATAGGGTCTTTTAAGTAACGTGTGTATCGGTGTCTTTTCAGTGCCTTTGAGCATCGGCGGAAACGTCATTTTGGTGACGATTACCAAATTTACAAGCGGTAGGATCGCCCAAGCCGCCATAATAAACGGCCAATATTGTTCACCGAAAGCCGCAACCGCCAACGTTGTCAACAAGACGACCAACACCTGACCGATCGGATAAAACCCATGAAGCAACGTCATTGCGGAGGTTTTGTCTTTTGAGGGGATCGCATCGACGATTGGACTGATCATTACTTCCGAAAGCCCCGCGCCTACTGAATATACAGTAGCAGCGATTATCATGCCCGCATACGCATTTGACATGATATTCGGTAAAACGGAAAACAAAATCAATCCGCCCGCCGCTGCCGATTCCGCCAGAATCATACATAAGCGAGCAGGTATGGCGCTTACGAAATACGCTGCCAAAAAATCCACACATAATTGTACCAAAAAAGTGATGAGTACCAGTCTCCCGATTTCCTCAAAGGAAATCGAAAACTGTTCACGTAAAACTACAAAAAACAGCGGTGCAAGATTTAATATAAGCGACTGTATCATGATGCCGAGATAACATGCTCGACGCGTTAAAATATATTGATCTTTCATGGGTCACTCCTCTTTCAAACAGTGAAATTATAGTAATTTTTACCCATAATGTCAAACCCTTCGTGTTTTTTCGTTTTTTCGCGAAAAAAGTTTGACATTTTTCTAACAAACACGCAGATAACCATTGCAAATTTCTGATTTATCATATATAATAGTGGTCAGGTATGAAAACTGTCAAGGAGGAAAAGGCAAATGCAAAAGAAAATCAGCAAACTTCCTTTCAAGGGTACTCCGGAACAAGCTGCTGCTCTGCAAAAGGTCATCGATGCGAATAAGCACGATCCCAGCCGCCTGATGGGCGTTATGCAGGAAGCACAGGCATCTACGGATACCTGCCGGTGGAGGTCCAGGACATGATCGCCGAGGGCATGAACGTGCCGCTGGAAAAGGTGTATGGTGTGGCGACCTTCTATGCGCAATTCGCGCTGTCCCCCAAGGGTGAGTATGACATCTCGGTGTGTCTCGGTACCGCCTGCTACGTTAAGGGCGCGGGCGATGTGTTCGACAAGCTCAAAGAGATGCTTGGTATCGACGCCGACGAATGCACAGCCGATGGTAAATATTCGCTGTCTGCTTGCCGTTGTATCGGCGCTTGTGGTTTGGCTCCGGTTCTTACTGTTAACAGCGATGTGTACGGTAACCTGACCGCCGACGACGTGCCCGGTATTTTGGAAAAATACGGCAAATAAGTCATGCGTGAATTATCGCTGAATGTTCTGGATATTGCTCAGAACTCCATTGTCGCCGGGGCTACACTGATTACACTATCGGTAATTGAGGATACGGAAAGCGACCGTTTAACTCTTGTGATCGCGGACAACGGCCGCGGTATGACATCGGAACAACTGGCGCAGGTACGTGACCCGTTCTACACCACACGCTCTACCCGCAAAGTCGGTATGGGTGTCCCCCTTTTCCGTATGGCGGCGGAGATGGCAGGTGGCGAACTGACCATTCAATCAACGATTGGTCAAGGAACGGTCGTAACGGCGACGTTCGGGCTGACACATATCGACCGCATGCCTCTTGGAGACATGGCAGGTACCGTGTCCACCCTGATCCGATTGAATCCTCACCTTGATTTTGTGTACTGCCACAAGGTGGATGATCGCTCGTTTGAGTTGGATACCCGCGCTTTACGTGAGGTGCTCGACGACGTGCCGTTGTCCGAACCGGATGTGATGGAGTGGATCGATGCGAATATGGCGGAAGGTTTGCTTCCGCTGAACAGTCAGGCGTAATAAAGTATTGTAGTAAATAGGAGGTTTTGTTATGAAATCCATTGCTGAATTGCAAGCTATTCGGGATAAAGCCCGCGAAAAGATCGCGATGCGCGAGGGCTCTCACGAAGGCATCCGTGTGGTTGTCGGTATGGCGACCTGCGGTATCGCCGCCGGCGCTCGGCCGGTGCTCAACGCGTTCGTAGAAGAAATTGCGAAGCGTAACGTGCAGAACGTTGCGGTCGTGCAGACCGGTTGCATCGGCATGTGCCAGTTTGAGCCGATCGTGGAAGTAATCGCCCCCGGTAAAGAGAAAGTCACCTACGGTCAGATGAGCCCCGAAAAGGCGGTTCGTGTGGTAACCGATCACATCGTCAACGGTAATCCGGTTGCGGAGTACACCATTGACAAGCTGTTGAAGTAAGGCAGGAGGGAAAAGAATGTATCGTTCTCATGTGTTGGTTTGCGGCGGTACCGGTTGTACCTCCTCTCACAGCCAGGAAATTATTGATACCCTGGAAAAGGAGATTGCCGCAAACGGTTTAACGGAAGAAATCAAAGTGGTTCGCACCGGTTGTTTCGGCTTGTGCGCACTCGGTCCGATCATGATCGTGTATCCGGAAGGTTGCTTCTATTCTCGTGTAAAGGTAGAAGACGTCCCCGAGATCGTTTCCGAGCATCTGCTCAAAGGTCGTATCGTCACTCGTTTGCTGTATGATGAAACCGTTTCGGATGACGGCGCTATCAAAGCGCTTGACGAGACCGACTTCTACAAAAAGCAAGTTCGCGTTGCTCTTCGCAACTGCGGTGTTATCAACCCCGAGTCGCTTGATGAGTACATTGCTAACGACGGTTATCAGGCGCTTGCCAAGTGCGTGACCGAATACACGCCCGAGCAGGTCATCCAGATCGTCACCGATTCCGGCTTGCGTGGCCGCGGCGGCGGTGGCTTCCCCACCGGTCGTAAATGGGCGTTGACCGCTCCCAACCAGGCACCGCAGAAATACGTTGTTTGTAACGCTGACGAAGGTGACCCGGGTGCGTTCATGGACCGTTCGGTTCTGGAAGGCGACCCGCACTGCTTGATCGAAGCCATGGCAATCGCCGGCTACGCGATCGGTGCGACGATGGGTTACGTGTACGTCCGTGCGGAGTATCCGATCGCCGTTCGCCGTCTGCAGATCGCTATCGACGATGCTCGTGAGGCAGGTTTGCTCGGCAAAGACATCTTTGGTTCCGGCTTCGACTTCGATATGGAGATCCGTCTGGGTGCCGGCGCTTTCGTGTGCGGTGAGGAAACCGCTTTGATGACCTCTATCGAGGGTAACCGCGGCGAACCCCGTCCGCGTCCTCCGTATCCGGCTGTCAAGGGCTTGTACGGCTGCCCCACTGTTGAAAACAACGTGGAAACCTTTGCTAACATTCCGCAGATCATCTTAAAGGGTGCTGAGTGGTTTGCTTCGATGGGTACCGAAAAATCCAAGGGTACCAAAGTGTTCGCGCTTGGCGGTAAGATCAAACACACCGGTCTGGTCGAGATCCCGATGGGTACCACCCTGCGTGAGATCGTTGAAGAGATCGGCGGCGGTATCCCGAACGGCAAGACCTTCAAAGCGGCACAGACCGGTGGCCCGTCCGGCGGTTGTATCCCCGCTTCCCTGATCGACACGCCCGTTGACTACGACAACTTGATCGCCATCGGTTGTATGATGGGTTCCGGCGGTTTGATCGTCATGGACGAAGACACCTGTATGGTGGATATGGCAAAATTCTTCTTGGAATTCACGGTTGACGAATCCTGCGGTAAGTGTACGCCCTGCCGTATCGGTACCAAACGTCTGCTTGAAAAGCTGGAAAAGATCACCAGCGGCAAAGGCACTCTCCAGGATATCGATGATTTGGAAGAACTGTGCTATTACATCAAAGAGAACTCGCTGTGCGGCTTAGGTCAGACTGCTCCCAACCCGGTTCTGTCCACGCTCCGTTTCTTCCGCGATGAATACGTCGCCCACGTTGTGGATAAGAAATGCCCCGCCGGTGTCTGTAAGGATCTGTTGTCCTTCGTCATCGACCAGGATAAATGTATCGGTTGCGGCCTTTGCGCTCGTAACTGCCCGGTCGGCGCGATCACCAAGACAGATTACATTGCGCCCGGTCACAAGCTGCCGTCCTACACCATCGACACCGATAAGTGTGTTAAGTGCGGTGTCTGCCTCGGCAACTGCAAGTTCAAGGCCATCAGCAAGAATTAAGGAAGGAGTGTGCCTGTCATGGAAATGGTAAATGTAAAAGTAAACGGCATTGCCGTTAGTGTCCCCAAGGGTTCCACCATTCTGGAGGCCGCCCGTCAAGCCGGTGTGGAAATCCCCACCCTGTGCTATTTGAAGGATATCAACGAGATCGGCGCTTGCCGTATCTGCGTTGTCGAAGCAACCGGCGCTCGCGGTCTGGTTACCGCTTGCGTGTACCCCGTTGCAGAAGGTATGGAGATCCAGACCAACACCGCTCGCGTGCAGAAAGCCCGCAAGACCACGTTGGAGCTGATCCTCTCCACCCACGAGAAGAAATGCTTGTCCTGCGAGCGTTCCACCAACTGCGAACTGCAGAAGATGTGCAAAGATTACGGTGTTGAGGACAGCGGCAAGTTTGATGGTGATCGTCCGGTCTATGAGCTGGATAAGTCCACCGCGCACTTGGTTCGCGATAACAACAAATGTATTCTGTGCCGTCGCTGCGTAGCGGCTTGCCGTCAGCAATTTGTTTCGGTTATCGGTGCTAATGATCGTGGTATCGATACCCACATTGCTTGTGCGTTTGAAAAACCGCTGGGCGACGTTCCCTGCGTATCCTGCGGTCAGTGCGTTGCCGTCTGCCCCACCGGCGCTCTTATCGATACCGATAGCACCACGCCGGTTTGGGAAGCGCTGGCCGATCCTACCAAACACGTGGTCGTTACCACGGCTCCTTCCATCCGTGCGACGTTGGGCGAAGCGTTCGGCATGCCGGTCGGCACCAACGTGGAAGGCAAAATGGTCGCTGCTTTGCGCCGTTTGGGCTTTGACAAAGTGTTCGACACCAACTTCGGTGCTGACTTGACGATCGTCGAGGAAGCCAACGAGTTTGTACAGCGTGTACAGAACAAGGGCGTTCTCCCGATGATCACTTCCTGCTCGCCCGGTTGGGTAAAATTTGCGGAGTACTATTATCCGGATCAGCTGGATCATCTGTCCTCCTGCAAATCGCCTCAGCAGATGAGCGGTGCGGTTATTAAGACCTACTACGCTCAGAAGATGGGCATTGATCCTAAGGATATCGTTAACGTATCCGTTATGCCCTGCACCGCGAAGAAATTCGAGTGCGGCCGTGACGATCAGAATGCTGCCGGTGTGGCGGATATCGATCACGTTATCACCACCCGTGAGTTGGCTCGTATGATCGACCGTGCAGGTATCAAGTTTGACCTGCTTCCCGACGAGGAGTTCGACGCGCCTTTGGGTGAGGATACCGGCGCTGCTGTTATCTTCGGTGCAACCGGCGGCGTTATGGAAGCTGCTCTGCGCACCGCGAACGACTGGTTGACCGAAAAGGACAACAAGGAAGTCGAATTCAAAGAAGTGCGCGGCACGGATGGCCTCAAGGAAGCCACCTACAACATTGCCGGCATGGAAGTGAAGGTCGCTGTCGCAAGCGGCATTGCCAACGCGAACTATATCATGGATCAGATCAAGAGCGGTACGGCTCCCTGGCATTTCGTTGAGATCATGTGCTGCCCCGGCGGCTGTGTCAACGGTGGCGGTCAGCCCATCCAACCCGCATCTGTCCGTAACTTCACCGATCTGAAAGCTCTGCGTGCCAAAGCGTTGTACGATCAGGACGAAGCAATGACGTTGCGCAAGTCCCACGAATCTCCGGTTATCAAGAAACTCTATGAGGAGTTCTTTGATGACGGTATCGGCGGTCATAAAGCACATCATTGCCTGCACACGACCTACGTGGCTCGCAAAAAGTTCAAATAAGAACGCATAACAAAACCCCCGACGGTATGATTCCGTCGGGGGTTTTCTTTATGAAATTATAATCAACTTAACAGTTTACGCATCATATCCGAACCTTCCGAAACCATGTTACCGGTTGATGCCGCCGTTTCTTCGGTGAAGCAAGTGATACCGCTATCTTGTTTTGCATTACTGCGATACAGCAAATACGGTACCGGTTCAGAAGAATGCGTGCGAATGGAAAGCGGCGTCGGGTGATCGGGTAAAATCATGATCGACACATCGTCAAGCGTTTTCATTTTCTCTAAGATCGGCCCTAAGATCTGACGATCAATTTCCTCAATCGCTTTCACCTTATTTTGCGGCTCACCACGGTGACCGCACTCATCCGGTGCTTCCACGTGAATATATACCAAATCGTTGGTTTTCAGTGCTTCGAACGCGGCCTCCATCTTACCGGCAAAATTGGTATCAAGATATCCGGTTGCGCCTTCTACTTCACACACTTGCATTTCCGATAAACGAGCAATGCCTTTGAGCAGATCGACAGCGGATACCATGGCACCCTTTACTCCGAAACGCTCCTCAAACTTTTGGAGCTGCGGTCGCTTACCGTATCCCCACAGCCATATTGCATTGGCAGGATTAAGACCCTTTTCACGTCGACTCACGTTCACGGGATGATCACGAAGTAACTCCGTACTGCGACGCATCATGTCATAAAGCGGAGCTGCTTCTGCCTGATTGGGCAAATACTCCCCGATTACTTTTCCGCTGATGTCGTGCGGCGGCGTCAGCGTGCCAAGTTTCGTTTTGCCTTTGTGCCACACCAAACAATGGCGATATGCCGTTCCGGTATAAAAATCAAATTCACCGCCGCCAAACGCTTCCTGTACCGATTTAATAATGGCGTCCGCCTCTTTGGTGTGGATATCACCCGCGCAATAATCATCCATGGTTTTATCCTCGTACACGGGCGCATCGGATAAGGTCACCAAATTGCAACGGAAAGCAATATCGTCGTCAGCCAATTCAATGCCAATGTTTGCCGCTTCCAGAGGGGAACGACCGGTATAGCAATCTTTGGGGCAATAACCAAGCACCGATAAGTTGGCAACGTCACTGCCCGGAGCCATACCGTCCGGAACGGTTTTCACCATTCCTACCTCGGACAACGCCGCCAAAGCATCCATATTCGGTTTTTCAGCCAACTGCATGGGGGTTTTCCCCTGCAGTTCTTCAAACGGACGGTCAGCCATGCCGTCACACAATAATACGATATATTTCATAAGGATCACCTCTTTTAAAACAGTATACTGCACTCTTTCAATAAGTTCAAGTTTATTGTCCGATTTTCTTCGTTTTTTGCCGTAAAATCATTGCTTTTTGCCTCGTTTTGAGCTATACTTAAATAAAGAGTTTAATATGGGTTAGATTGTGGTTTTATCCAGCTTTGCTTTTAGAAATGGGGTAATTGTATGAATTCGTTATTAACCGCAGCAATTGACACCTCCACATTGTTATCCGAGGCCGGTATGACGGTATTAATCGGTTTTTGTGTGGTCTTTGCTGCCTTGTTATTGCTCACCGTTATCTTTTGGGCCTTCGGCGCCGTTGCTCGCGGCAAAGAAAAGGAACCGACACCCCAAATTGTTCCCACGCCCACACATGCTCCCAAAGCTGCACCCGTGGTAGAAGACGGCATCTCGGATGAAGTCGTTGCGGTAATTGCCGCTGCCGTTGCCGCCATGTCAGACGGTGGAAAACAATATACCGTTCGACGTATTGCTTCGGCACGGACGGGCGTTCGTCCCGCTTGGGCTGCCGCCGGCATTGCCGAAAACACGCAACCGTTTTAAGGAGGAGCCGCTATGAATTTTTGGGAAGCCTTTGCACAAATTTGGGAAGAATCCGGTTTTGCCCGTTTATTCAATTTCGAAAACGGCGGTTGGAAAAACCTGATCATGATCGGCATTGCTTGCGTGCTGATGTTTTTGGCAATCAAGAAACAATACGAGCCGTTGTTGCTCCTCCCCATCGCGTTTGGTATGTTGCTTGTTAACCTGCCGCTTGGTGGGGTTATGGATCCGCAGCAAAACTCACTGGTTGAGTTTACCGACGCGGAATTAGCCGCCTACGTGGACGGTACATATGAACAAAACTATCCGGTTTCCGTAAACTATGTTACCCTTTCGAATGAATATGAAGCGTATATCTATACAAACGAGAACGGTGTTGAGGTTCTGAAGCTGGACACTAAGCTGTATAAAGTGGAACGTGAGGCCGATGGTACCGCTCGCGCAATCGTTCCGTACTGGGAACACTTCGAGCAGGGTGGCTTGCTGTGGTACTTATATCAGGGAGTTAAGTTCGGCATCTATCCCCCGCTGATCTTCCTCGGTATCGGTTGTATGACGGATTTCGGTCCGCTTTTATCCAACCCCAAGAGCTTCTTGCTCGGTGCCGCTGCACAGCTTGGTATCTTTATCACATTCCTCGGTGCTCGCCTTTTGGGACTGCTTCCCTTTGCAGAGGACTTTAACATTCTCTTTACAGCTCAAGAAGCGGCTTCCATTGCCATTATAGGCGGCGCCGACGGGCCAACCGCCATCTTCTTAACCTCGAAGCTCGCTCCGCATCTGCTCGGTGCAATCGCAGTAGCAGCGTATTCGTATATGGCACTGGTTCCTATCATCCAGCCGCCTATCATGAAAGCACTTACCACCAAGAAGGAACGCTCGGTCGTGATGACGCAGCTACGTACCGTTTCCAAAACAGAAAAGATCCTTTTCCCGATATTTGTTACGATTATCTGCGTGTTGCTGTTGCCCAGTGCCGCACCCCTCATCGGTATGCTGATGCTTGGTAACCTGTTCCGTGAAAGCGGCGTGGTAGAGCGTTTGACTAAAACCGCACAAAACGAGTTGATGAACATCGTCACCATTGTACTCGGTGTGACGGTTGGTGCCACTGCAAATGCACACACATTCCTGCAACCGAAAACACTGTTAATCATCTGCCTTGGTCTTATTGCGTTCTGCATGGGTACAGCAGGCGGTGTCTTATTCGGTAAATTAATGTATGTGTTTACGGGCGGTAAAGTCAATCCGCTAATCGGCTCCGCCGGTGTTTCTGCCGTACCGATGGCTGCGCGCGTTGCACAAAAAGTCGGGCAAAGCGAAAACCCGAGCAACTTCCTTTTGATGCATGCGATGGGCCCGAACGTGGCAGGCGTTATCGGCTCGGCCGTTGCTGCCGGTGTACTGCTCACATTATTCGGTTAAACAACTTAAAGGCGGGGATTCACCTCCCCGCCTTTGCTTATCGAAAAGGACGATCGTTATGGATACTCAAACTTTTCTTTCCCTACGTCGCCGCATTTTAGAGCGTGAATTTTCCCGTATGAACACACCTCAAAAACAAGCAGTGTTTCATACCGAGGGGCCACTCTTGATTCTTGCCGGTGCAGGAAGCGGTAAAACGACCGTACTGGTCAATCGTATTGCGAACATGGTGCGGTATGGCAAGGCCTACGAAAGCAATCTGTTTCCCGCTCTCACTACCGAAGACGAGGAAGCTCTTCGCCGCTGTGCAGACGGTATTGATCCAATCGATGAACGAATCATTCGTTTGTGTGCCGTGGATCCGTGTCCCGCGTGGCGCATTCTTGCCATCACCTTTACCAACAAGGCAGCCGGTGAACTCAAGGAGCGGCTCTCTTGTATGTTGGGCAGCGAAGGCGAACAAGTCATGGCGGGCACCTTCCATTCCTTCTGTGCACGTATTCTCCGTACAGACGGTGAAACGCTCGGGTATTCGTCGCATTTCACCATTTACGATACCGATGACAGCCGTCGGCTTATGAAAGAGTGTATGAAGTCGCTAAACATTGAGGAGCGCGTCATCGGTCACAAGCAAATCTTAAATGAGATAAGCCGAGCAAAAGATGCGTTAATTTCGCCCGAGGAGTTTGCGGTTTCGGCAGGTAGTGATTTCCGCCTTAAAAAGGTTGCCGACTGCTATGCTCTGTATCAAAAACGCTTACAAGAGGCAGACGCCATGGATTTTGATGATCTGCTTTGTAAGACCGTTGAGTTGTTTGAAACCAACGAAGCCGTACTGCAAAAATACCAAAACCGATACCACTATCTGATGATCGACGAATATCAGGACACCAACCACGCGCAGTACCGCTTTGTGAGTCTGTTGGCTCAAAAAAGTCAAAACCTCTGTGTCGTCGGTGACGACGATCAAAGCATTTACAAGTTCCGCGGTGCGACGGTTAAGAATATTTTGGAATTTGAGGATCAGTTCCCGAACTGTACCGTTATCCGCTTGGAACAAAATTATCGTTCCACGCAAAATATCCTGGATGCCGCAAACGCGGTGATTGCCAAAAACATTAACCGAAAAGGCAAAACGCTGTGGACGCAAAATGCAAAAGGCGAATTGTTACAGTGGCATGCACTTGAAAACGAAGACGAGGAAGGCCGTTTCATCGCACAAAAGGTCTTTGATAAAGTAGCAACCGGCGACTACCGCTACCGTGATATGGCGGTACTGTACCGCGCCAACGCGCAATCCAACGCCATCGAACGTGCTTTGGTGAAAAGCGGTATTCCCTACCGTATCATCGGTGGTCACCGCTTTAACGACACCAAAGAAGTACGTGACATGATCGCCTACCTGCGTGTTATTAACAATCCGAACGATCGTGTAAGCTTAAAGCGTATCATCAACGAGCCAAAGCGCGGAATCGGCGATACCACCATTGATAAAGCAACACTCCTTGCGGACCAGCAGGGGATCTCGCTATACGAGGTGTTGTCTGCCGCCGATACCTATGCAGATCTCAGCCGTTCAGCAAATAAGATTCTCCCCTTTGTTCAGATGATGAACGCCTTACGCGACGAGGCGGAAAGCGGCGAGATCTCGTTACATCAGCTATATGCCAACGTACTGGAACGCTCGGGCTATCTTGCCATGTGGCAGGCCGCCGGCGATGCCGAGGCGGATCGTGTGGATAATCTCAACGAGTTGGCATCCTCCATTCAATCCTATGAAAAATCCTGCGAGGATACCGAACCGACGCTTGCCGGTTTCTTGGAAGAAAACGCTCTCATGACCGATATTGACAACTACGATGCCGGTGCGGATGCCATGGTGCTGATGACCATGCACACCGCTAAGGGCTTGGAGTTTCCCGTGGTGTTTCTCCCCGGATTTGAGGACGGCATCTTCCCCGGCGTACAAACTATGTTTATACCGGAGGAAGTGGAAGAAGATCGCCGTTTATGCTATGTGGCGCTCACACGCGCTAAGCAGGAATTATTTATCACTACAGCCGGTAGCCGTCTGTTATACGGTTCTACCATGCACAATCGCCCCTCCCGCTTTTTACAAGACATTCCGGAGGAGTTGGTGAAGCGTCATGAAAATGTATCTGTTTATCGGCCGCGTTCCTTTGCTTCCTCTTATTCTTCATCCTACACTCCGCCCCCATCCACGTTCGCCGCTCCGCCGAAAGCACCTTTTCAAAAGAGTTATACGGGCGGTGGAATCTCAGCAAGCAAACCCGTCACCAAAACAACACTTGAACAATGGCAAGTCGGTGAACAAGTCAGTCACAAGGTATTCGGCACCGGTACCATTGAGGCCGTACAACCGATGGGCAACGATACGCTCTTAACAATCACCTTTGACAAGATTGGTCAGAAAAAAGTGATGGCGACCTTTGCTAAACTGACGCGACTATAAAACAAGAAAAGCCGTGCGGTTAACGCACGGCTTTTTACTATATTGTGTTCAAGACAACGTCACACAGATGCTCCGGTGCTAACTCCCCTTTTGTACAGCGATCAGCGAGTTCTGATACCATTTCAAAATCCATCGATATATCTGAAAGAATCATTACCGTTTTTCCCTCTTCATTTAAAACGCAGATTCCGTACGTTCGATATTGCCCCACATCCGGCCCATACCGTTCTTCCGCAATTGGTACATATCTAATCATCCCTTGTCCTCCCCAAAAAAAGATAGTTGAATCCTTTGCCGTTTCATGGTATGATAGTTATATATTATGTATTCATCAGTAAAGTTCAATTATTTGCTCTCTTTTTTGTATTATAGTGTAATATTTTGAACTTGTCAAGTGTTTCTTGAAAACTTTTTTGGGAGGTGCGGGCATGTTTTACGAGAGATATAAACTGCTTTGCGCGCATAACGGGATATCCCCTTCGAAAGCAAGCGAGGAAATTGGGTTTAGCAAGGGATTAGTATCCCATTGGCATAAAAACTATAAGCAAGGAATTGACACCCCGCCCGGCATGGAAATTGCCAAAATGATTGCCGAATATTTCGAAGTATCGTTGGATTATCTTTTGGGACACAAAGTGTTGGATCCTTTGCAAGAAATCGCTAACGAACGCAAGTCCGGGTACGTGTTGCGCGATTCAACGCCAATCACACTACGGCCGAGACCGACGTTGACCGACCATGAAATCCTGTTAATAGATGCTTACCGGCAACATCCAGAACTGCAAGCGTTGGTAAATCAAGCGTTGGGTATACCCGATCCCATTGAAGAATCAGACGAAAAAGCATAGCACACAACGCCTCCTGCGTCATATGATGGCAGTGAAGGGTTACCATTGTACTAATGGCATCCCCTATCATCATAGACATAGGAGGATTTTTAATGGCTGATAACAACAAGTACATGCAAAACAGCGGATGTAAAGAAGCCGTTTGTGTGGATGCCGGACGAGTATACGATTCTTGTTCAGATAAAGATTGTCTGGAAGATCTGCGCGTGTTTTTTACAGAACGCGACCAAATGGTAATCGACCATGCTGTCAGCATCCGAGCAAAAAAGGCCGAAGTCTTATCCACCTACATTGACGTGGAAGCTCTCCCCTTTAATCACGGCTATTATTCCTGCGACCTTACCTTTTTCTTCAAGGTAACGGTAGAGGTATATGCCGGCCATGGCTCCGGCTGCTGTCTGATCGACGGTGTTGCCGTATTCCAGAAAAAGGTCATTCTCTTTGGCAGCGAGGGCAACGTGAAGGTGTTCACCAGTGAATTCTGCCCCGACCATCGTGATCGTCAAGAAATGCCGACACGCAATATGCCTCGTTGCACGGTACAGGTTGCAGAACCGGTCGTGCTGTCGGCACGGTTGGTTGAAAAATGCAACTGCGGTTGCCGATGCGATTGCTGCGCATCGAGCATTCCGGTAAGCGTATGCGAGTGTTTCGGCGGTTGCTTCGTGGACAACGATACCGAAAAGGTTGTCTTGGTCACCTTAGGTATTTTCACCATCGTTCAGCTCATTCGCAACGTGCAAATGCTGATACCCATCTACGATTTCTGTATGCCGACTAAAGAATGCTGCCCCAACACCGAAAACCCCTGCGATATGTTCAAGAAAATGTGCTTCCCGGTTGACGAGTTCTTCCCGCCGAAAGGCGACGACCACTGCGGTTGCTAAAACAAAAGAGCTGAATGCTCACGCATTCAGCTCTTTTCTATTTTACATATGGTACGAACGACTTCACCCGCAATCATTAACCCTGCCGATGCCGGCACAAAGGCAACACTTGCGGGAGTGCGATCGGTGTTATCCGATTTTATGGGTTGTTCTGTTGAATATACGACCTTTAAGTGGGAAATACCACGCGAACGCAATTCTCGTCGCATCACACGAGCAAGCGGACAAACCGACGTTTTGGAAATATCCGCAATTTTCAGTTGAGATGGATCCAATTTGTTTCCTGTACCCATACAACTGATTATCGGTACACCCGCCGCTTTGGCACGTTCAATAATCGTTAGCTTTGCCGTAACGGTATCCACGGCATCCACCACGTAGTCATAGCAATCAAAAGGATAATCATCGGCGTTATCCGGCATGTAAAAGCAGCGGTGTGCTTCCACTTTAACTAAAGGTGAAATATCGGCGATACGCGCCCGCATGGCATCCACCTTATATTGACCGACGGTGGAGTGTAAGGCGATGATTTGACGGTTTAAATTGCTTTCACACACGGTGTCGTTATCAAAGAGATCCAGTGCCCCCACGCCGCTGCGCGCGAGCGCCTCTGCCACATAACCGCCGACACCGCCTATACCGAAAACAGCAACGCGCGCCGCAGATAACCGTTGCATTGCATCAGCGCCAAGCAACTGCTCTGTACGAGAAAAGGTTTCGTTACTCATTCTTGTTCAGCAGTGGGCTGTTCTTCGTCGTTTGCAGGAGATCCCTCGTCAAATTCCTGCGAAACAAGCACCGTGTTTTGCTTTTTCTTATTGTTAAAATAAACAGCAGCAGCCATCACCGCTGCAGCACCGACTAAAAATCCCAAAAACTTTTTCATAGATATTATGCATCCTTTCCTTTTCTTTTTCCTCGTAATAATTGCTCAAGACGATATATTCTGTCGCGCCGTGCGGTGGTTTCCTCGCGATCGTGACAGTAATGTTCGCCACACCGCGTCAAAATATCGCCTTGCACCGCATCCGACGGTAATAAAGCTTTATCAACCGCGAAGCAGATACCATTATCATCCTGTAGAACCGCTTGTTCGCCTTCAAAACGATCTATGGCATACCGCACGTTACTCCACCCCTATTCTTTTTCCGTTTTGACCGTGACAGTTGTTCCGTCACTGGTGAGTACGATCTCGCCGTTCAGGTCGCTGCGATACACCTCGACTGCATTGCGCTTGAGTGTCTGCAACGTCACGGAATGGGGATGATTGTATGAATTGCCATACCCGCAGGTGATCAATGCGATATCCGGAGATACACTGCGGATAAAATTGCCGTCGCTGGAAGTAGAACTACCATGATGTCCAACCTTGAGCACCTCAACATCCAGGGCGGGCACCGCATCGAGGATCTCACGTTCGACCTCTTTGCCGGCATCCCCCGTGAACAGAAAATCCATTTCCCCGTGCGACACCAAGCAAACAACCGATTGATCGTTCGTATCTGTATAATCGCTCAAGCCGCTTAAAATCGTGATGGTTGCTTCACCAAAGGGATACACGGCACCATGCTCGGCTTCGGTAGGGATCACTTCGCAATCCACCATTGCTTCCAGCATACGCTCATAGGTACGCGTTGTTGGTGTGTGACCTTCCGGCATAAACGACATTAAAAAGGTTTCGATGGGAATATTACGAATGACCGTATCCATACCACCGATGTGATCGGCATCGGCGTGTGTTGCAATCACATAATCCAGTTTGGTAACACCGGCGCTCTTTAACGCGGTAAGAACTTCATCCTCATCATTGTTTTCTCCGGCGTCAATCAGCGCTGTTTTCTCACCGCTTTGCAGCAAGATGCAATCCGCATTACCAACATCTAACACCGTAACCCGAAGGGTCCCTTCGGGTGGCGTGGAAGTATGTAACCCTACGGCGCTGTACAAACTATCCCAGGTTGGCAAAAATGGGAACCGAAGAGTGCCGTTGACCGTAATCAACACGCATAACACAATAATCGCTAATACAGCACTTGCAAGCGTTACACGATTGCGATAACGCGTTGCTTTGCTGTTACGTTTTCGTTTTGCCATACGTTTATTCTCCGGTTACCTCGTCGTCATCTGCCCGATTCATATTCATTTCCAACCACTGTTGGCGCGTAATCAGCACTTGTCGCGGTTTACTGCCTTCATGAGGACCGACGATACCGCGTTGCTCCATTTCGTCTATAATACGACCGGCACGTGCGTATCCCAAACGCAACCGTCTTTGCAATAACGAGGTGGATGCCATTCCGGCTTCAACCACTACTTCGATTGCCTGTGGCAGCATTTCATCTCCTCCGCCGGCAACCCCATCATCCGCATCACCGGAAGATTTAGAAGATTTTTCTGCTGCCTCTGCCTGGCGGTTAATCTCTTCAATAACAGCTTCGTCATACTGTTGTGTTTCGGTCGATTTCAAGAAATCGACGACCGATTCCACTTCACGGTTACCAACGAAACACCCTTGCACACGCATGGGTTTTGCAAAGCCAACCGGCATAAACAGCATGTCGCCTTTACCAAGTAATTTTTCCGCGCCACCGGTATCCAGAATAGTACGGGAGTCAACTGCCGACGCTACAGTCAGTGCCAAACGCGACGGAATATTGGCTTTGATCAAACCGGTAATAACGTCAACGGAAGGACGTTGCGTCGCAATCACCAAGTGCATACCTGCCGCACGCGCCATTTGCGCTAAACGGCAAATGTTGCTTTCTACCTCGTTGGCGGCAACCATCATCAAATCGGCTAATTCATCGATAATAATTAAGATCTGCGGCAAAACTTCAAGCGTGTCACTGGTCTTAGCCATCTCATTGTACGCCGTTAAGTCACGCACGCTGTTTTCGGCAAACAGTTTATAGCGGCGAAGCATTTCATTGACAGCCCAACCAAGAGCTCCAGAAGCTTTACGAGGATCGGTAACAACGGGAACCAACAAATGTGGGATACCGTTATAAACACCAAATTCAACTTGTTTCGGGTCGATGAGCAGCAAGCGAACTTCCTCGGGACGCGCACGGAACAGAACGCTTTGAATCATAGAGTTAGTACACACGGATTTACCCGAGCCGGTAGTACCGGCGATCAGCAAGTGCGGCATTTTTGCCAGATCAGCTAATACGATCTGTCCACCAATATCCTTACCAAGTGCAACTGTTAATTTGCTTTTAGCATTTTCAAAATCCTTGGAACCGATCAAATCACGCAAGCATACAGAGCCGCTAACTTTGTTCGGCACTTCAATACCGATTGCCGCTTTGTTCGGAATCGGTGCCTCAATACGCACGCCCGTCGTTGCCAAACGAAGAGCAATATCATCAGCAAGACCGGTAATACGGCTGATCTTCACACCGGCACTCGGTTGTAATTCATACCGCGTTACAGTGGGGCCGCAGGATATATCGATAACTTTGGCACTGACGCCAAACTCGTTCAACGTCTGAATCAGCAAGTCAGCCGTGGCCGTCTGCTCGCGAGCGGCAGCAGATTCGTCCATAGACTTAGACTCATTAAGGAGTGACAAAGGAGGATAGCAATACACATCGTCTTCCGCTTTTTTATCAGTGTTTGTTTCCGCCGGCAGATCTTTTTCATCCTCGGTGTCAGAAGCAATTACCTCATCCTTTGAGGGCGTCTCCTCGTACAATTCTTCGGAAATTTTCTTTAAGGTTTCCCCTTTATCCGTCTTTTTCGGCTCGGGTTCTGCAACAATAACCGAGTTGTGGATATTCTCTTCGGGATACCCGCCACCAAGTTCTACGTCGATACTGGCTTCCTTACGTTGTTGGCTATTCTCCATGGCAACTTCCATGGCGTTTTCCAGGGTTTCTTTGGTGGATTGAACCGGCTTCCAAAGCGTACGAAGCAAGGTGAAAATCGGTGTGCCGGTTACGAGCATAGCAAACACAAAAACGCCTAAAAGCAGAATGATCTTCGAGCCGACATCGGTGAACAAATATTCCATGCAATGACCAATAATGCTGCCAAGCGCACCGCCACCGCCACGGCCCTCTGCACCCGCCGTATAGGCATCCAACAAGGCGTCTGTCCAGTTATAAACAGACGCATCAACACGGAATATCTCAATTGTGCTGGATAAGACCGTGATCAGCAAAAACGACAGTCCTATTTTCCCTTTCACACTACCTATGGGGCGCTCCATCGCGCATAGCACTGCCACATACCCCATCAAAAACGGTAAGATATACAGGCATGCACCAAATAAACCGAGCAGCGTTTTATGTAGCCAACCCCAAAGACTGTCACCGGGAATCAGCGCAATGCAAAGAAGCAACACAGCACCGGCAAACAACAATACGGCTGAAGACTGGTTTTTGGCGCTTTGTGAGGCCGCTTTACTCTGCTTTGTCTCCGTCCTGCTTTTGGCGTGTGATGCTGTACTTTTTTTGGAAGACTTGCGTTTTTGAGCCACGAATGACCCTCCTCTTTCAATTTATGTAACAGCCATCAACGGCTGCCTTCAATCATATCATGCAATGCGTGAAGTGCATCGGATAGCGAACCAATTTCATCAATCAGTCCTACAGAAACGGCCTCTCTGCCATCTAAAACGGTTCCCACATCCGTTGTCATTTCATCTGTATTCATGCATAGCTTTGTGAAACGATCATGAGCAATACGGGAATGCTCCGTAACAAAGCGTATGATCCTTTCCTGCATTCGCTGGAAGTGTGCAAAGGCCTGCGGTACTCCCAAGACAAGTCCGTTGACACGCACCGGATGAATCGTCATGGTAGCAGACGGAGCGATAAACGAACGCTTTGCCGATACTGCCAGCGGAACGCCAATGGAATGACCACCGCCAAGAACCAATGAAACCGTTGGCTTCGTCATGCCGGCGATAAGTTCTGCTAAAGCCAGTCCGGCTTCAATATCACCACCGACGGTATTGAGCAGAATGAGTAACCCGTCAATATCTTGACTTTCCTCAATGGCAACCAGTTGCGGCAAAACATGCTCATATTTTGTCGTCTTGTTGTCACCGGGCAACGCATAATGCCCTTCGATCTGTCCGATAATCGTCAAGCAATGAACACTGTGTTCACCGTTATTTGTGGTAACCGAACCATTTTCAACGACATCTTTGAGCAACTGTTGTAAATCGGATGCAGGACGCACCGATTCGGACGTATGATTTTGCTGTTCGCTCATATTTCTCGCCTCCGGCAGTTAGTGTTGCCGCGAAGCGTCGTAACATACATAGTATACCACAAGAGAACTGATGTCGCAATGTTTTTCAGTGACTATATCAGAATATCAACGGATATCCAAGCGTGTAATTTCTGTAGTTTTCCCGGTTTTGTGATCTACAGTAAGCAAAACAGCATTCATGGTACAAGCGCCGTCTGCCACTGCAAAACGAACCGGTAATTTACCTTTCATTTTAGAAACGGCAAGCTCCGGACGAATACCCAGAACCGAGCGGATCGGCCCCGTCATACCGATATCGGAAATAAACGCCGTTCCACCGTCTAAGATCTGTTCATCTGCAGTTTGCACGTGCGTATGCGTACCAAGCACCGCCGTCACTCGCCCGTCCGCGTAAAAACCAAGAGCTTTCTTTTCCGCAGTGGCTTCAGCATGAAAATCAACAATACGACAAATCGGTAACTCCGGATCGGCAAGCAACGCATCTAATGCTTCAAACGGACAAGCCAAAGGATCCATGTATACGAGCCCCAGCAGATTGATGACTGCGACACGATAGCGGCCCTTATCTACGATAAAAACGCCGCCTCCGGGCGCCGATGCCGGATAGTTGGCAGGACGCAATACACCGTTTTTCTCGTCCAGCAAATCGTATGCTTCCGGACGGCGAAAAACGTGGTTCCCGGTTGTAATGGCATCCGCACCGCACGCAAATAATCGTTCAGCCGACACGCGGGTAATACCGTTACCGTCCGCAGAGTTTTCACCATTGATAATACAGACATCCACGGCATAATTACGCCGCACCGTCGGCAGCACTTTTTCCAAATGTGCGCAACCGGCTGACCCCACAACGTCACCAACACATAAAATGTTCATGCCTATCTTCCTTCTATAGCAGAAACGGTGTCCCGTAAAGGACACCGTTTATTGTTATTTCGCGTAATCTACAGCGCGGTTCTCGCGAACGAGATGGACTTTAATCTGTCCGGGATAGTCAAGTGAATCTTCAATCTTCTTCGCAATATCGCGTGCGAGTAAGGTCATCTTATCATCGCTGACAACATCGGGACGAACGAGAATGCGAATTTCACGACCCGCTTGGATGGCAAAGGAACGCTCAACGCCTTCAAATTCGTTAGCCACTTCCTCCAATTTTTCCAAACGTTTAATATAGTTCTCCAGATTTTCACGGCGGGCACCGGGACGAGCCGCCGAGATGGCGTCCGCAGCTTGCACAAGGCAAGCAACAACCGTTGTTGCTTCGACGTCGCCATGATGCGCTTGAATGGCGTGAACGACCGCTTCGCTTTCCTTATACTTGCGAGCAATATCAACACCGATTTCAATATGCGAACCCTCAATCTCGTGGTCGACCGCTTTACCGATATCGTGTAACAAACCGGCACGGCGGGCAACCTCAGGATCAATGCCAAGCTCGCTGGCCATAATGCCTGACAAAAATGCTACTTCCATGGAATGGTTCAGCACGTTTTGACCATAGCTGGTGCGATAACGTAAACGGCCAAGCAACTTCATAATTTCGGGATGAATACCATGTAAACCGGTCTCCAACACGGCACGTTCACCCTCCGCTTTGATCGTTGCTTCTACCTCACGGCGAGCTTTTTCGATCATTTCCTCAATGCGGGCGGGATGAATACGGCCATCCGAGATCAAACGTTCCAGCGCAATGCGCGCAATCTCACGGCGAACCGGATCAAATCCGGAGAGGGTGATCGCTTCCGGTGTATCGTCAATAATCAGGTCAACGCCGGTCATGGTTTCGATGGTGCGGATATTCCGACCCTCGCGACCGATAATGCGGCCTTTCATCTCATCGTTGGGAAGCGGAACGACCGAGACCGTCGTTTCAGAAACCTGATCGGCCGCAACACGCTGAATGGCATGGGAAATCAATTTGCGTGCGCGCAAGTCCGCTTCTTCTTTGTACTGCGCTTCAAATTCGTTAATTTTAAGCGCTTTTTCATGCGTTAATTCTTCAGAAAGACTTTTTAACAGATAGTCTTTTGCCTGTTCGACGGTGAAGCCGGAAATACGTTCCAGCATTTCGAACTGACCTTTTTTGAGGTTCTCAACATCCTGCAAACGAGAATCAATCTCGCGCTGTTTTTTAGCAATGGCTTCTTCCTTCGCCTCATAGTTCTCGATCTTGTGATCAAGAGACTCCTCTTTTTGCTGAATCCGGCGTTCTTGACGGACAACCTCATTACGACGTTCCTTCAGTTCACGCTCTGATTCGTTACGCAGACGATGAATTTCGTCCTTTGCTTCAAGCAAGGTTTCCTTTTTCTTGGATTCTGCTGTTGCGGTTGCTTCTTTTAAGATCCGCTCGGCCTCTGCTTCTGCCGAGCCAATAGCGGCTTCTGCAGTTTTGCGTCTATGCGAAACGCCGGCTTTAAAAGCAATTGCACCGGCGGCACCGCCACCGACAGCCAAGGCGCCCAGACCTACTAAAATGTACTCAATCACTTGTTGTGAACACCTCCTGTTTGTTCATTTTTCAAACTTCAATTCGTACTTAAAATGCGGGTATACTGTTGTCATCAAAAGGAACTTTCCACAAATGGAAAGAGTAAATCAAACAACTGAGTGTTTTGGCGAAAGTGATGACACCGACCATCACATCGTGCTTTTCCACCCACTAGTAAATTATACCTCTCTAACGCTTCACTGTCAAGAATAAATCTATATATCGTATTAAATTCTCATTAGTACCACATAATATCGTTTTTTTCACTGCAAAACCCTCTTTACTCGTATCGGGTTATTTGATATAATGAGAACAGTTCATCGGATTTTAGAGGTGTTTCCCTTATGAGAAAAATCATGTGTGTACTCCTCGCGGTGCTGTTGCTAATTTGTACAAGTGCTTGTGCGGATAACAAAATCAGCAACACCGGCAAAACCGAATTTAAAATTGCCCTTATTACAAAGCCGCTCTTGGAGGACAGAGAAACCTTTGAGCTTGCACAACAACTCCAACAAAAAAGCAGCAATAACATAGTGGCTATAACCTATCCGCATAACTACGAAACTTTCCCTGAACAAATCGTTTCCGCGATCACCGCGCTTGCCGATGATCCCGCTGTTCGCGTGATAATCATCCCCGAAGTGGTCGATGGTATAGCCGCCGGTATTAAAAAATTACGTGAAACTCGCAACGACATCCTCATTATCACCGGTATGAGCGTGGAAAACGCCGCTGAGATTGCTCCCCTTTCTGATTTGTGCTTCATCGAAGATAAAACAACCACCGGCACCACCATCATTGAGCAGGCGGTTTCCATGAAAGCAAAAACCTTCGTTTATATCACTTGCAAAAACGATCTTGCAAACTCCAATGTCAGTGCACACGAAGAGTTGCTTAAAGAAACCTGCTCAACAATGGAGATTCCCTTTGTTGAAGCCATTGCGCCAGACCCCTTTGGGGCTGATGGTGTGCTGGGAACGCAGTCATGGATCAAAGAAAATGTGCCGCTTTATGTAGGCAAATACGGCAAAAGCACGGCATTCTACGCAACCAATGAAGCCATGTCTGTTCCGCTTGTTCAGCAAGTAGCCGCCTGCGGTGCAATTCTCCCCCAATTATGCAATCCCTCCCCCTATCACGGTTATCCGGATGCCTTTAATATTGATTTAACAAATCATGATGCAGATACTTCTCATTTATTACACCAAATAAAATCTGCGGTTGCTTCTTATAATAACGAGGGGCGCATGGCATCTTGGTCTGTTTCTCAAAATGCCATAGTGCTAAAAGCCGGTGTCGATTATAGCTTACAATGGTGCAACGGCACCGTTAAAAAGCGATGTCATCGATCAACAATGGCCAAAGCCGTCCGTTCGGTGGCTAATAGTGAGGCAACCATTGGCTACTATACCGATGAAAAGCTTGGAAAGATATCGCACTCCTTTGCCATACAAGATGCGTATTATATTTTTTGATGTAAGGAATGACTGCGTATGAATCAATTAGACCGATGTGAGCCCCGTCAGGTGTTTCGTTTTTTTGAACAGATCTGTTCCATTCCGCACGGATCCGGCAACACCGCTCAAATTGCCGATTTTTGCGTTGATTTTGCCAAAAAGCATCATCTTCGTTATCTGCGGGATGCGGCCAACAACGTGATACTTTTCAAAGAAGCATCCGTCGGCTATGAGAATGCTCCCACCGTGATTCTACAAGGGCATTTGGACATGGTATGTGCCAAAACGCAGGAAAACACGATTGACATGACAACGCAAGGGTTACAAGTCGTCGCGGAAGGTGATTGGATTCACGCCGTTGGCACGTCGCTTGGCGGCGATAACGGAATTGCGGTTGCCATGGCTCTCGCAATTTTGGATGATAACACACTGTCGCACCCGCCGCTTGAGATCGTGCTGACGACCGATGAAGAAACCGGAATGGACGGCGCGTTTGCACTGGATGCCACACCGCTTCAAGGACGGCGCATGTTGAATCTTGATTCTGAGGAAGAAGGTATCCTCACCGTCAGTTGTGCCGGCGGATTACGCGCAGAAGGCGTATTGCCGATTACAAGATGTACCGCAAACGGTGTGCGCTTTACCGTAACCGTGAATGGTTTATTGGGCGGTCATTCCGGTGTTGAGATCCACAAAGGACGCGGTAACGCCATTCAACTGTTAGGACGAGCACTGTATGCACTGCGTAAAGAAACTGAGTTTTCCGTATTTGATCTAAGCGGCGGCATGGTGGACAACGCGATTCCTTTGGAATCGACAGCGGAGTTGCTGATCCCTGCCGACTCCGTCGCCACATGTAAGACTGTTATAGAGCAATGTGATGCGATCTTTAAAAATGAGTATGCCTCTACCGACCCCACTATAAGGGTGACGTGGCAAGTGAAAGAATCGGCACAGCTCGCTGCCACCGACGCCGAGAGTACCGATCGCATTTTATTTGTTCTGCTAAATGCACCGTGTGGTGTCCAAGTCATGAGTCCGGATATTCCCGGCTTAGTACAAACCTCACTCAATTTCGGTGTATTACGCTTGAGCGAAAGCACGTTTCACGCAACGTTTTCGGTGCGCAGTTCGGTGGGAACGCAAAAAGAGATGCTGCGCGATCGATTGATTTGTTTATTCGAAGGCATAGGCGGTACGGTTACTTGTAGCGGTGAATACCCCGGTTGGGCATATCGCAAAGAATCCCCGTTGCGCGATCTTGTCATCCAATCGTATTTCGAGTTGTTTGGCAGCAAACCACAAGTTGTTGCGATCCACGCAGGATTGGAATGTGGCCTATTTTCTGATAAACTGCCGGGCTTAGACTGTGTCTCCCTCGGTCCTAACATGAAAGACATTCACACCGTGAACGAGCGGTTGAGCATTTCCTCAACCGCCCGCACCTATCAACTGGTGCTGGAAATTCTCAAAAACAGCCATTTATAAACAAAAACACCTTCCCATTTTGGGAAGGTGTTTTTGTTATGCTTTTTTCAATTATTTTTTGACAAATTGCATATAATGTTCTTCCTTACTGTTTTTCCATTTGGCGCAAGAAGAACAATACCGCAAGTGCTAACAAAACGACGGCATAACAGAGAACCCATGCAACGTGCGGCAATACGTCAGCAAAGCGCCCCGCCAATATTGCCCGTTCCATCTCTACCGCATGTACAAAAGGAAGCGCATAGGCGATCTTTTTAAACGTGCCACCCACAAGTTCCAAATCAAACCAAATACCGGATAACCACGCAGATAAATTTGTCAGTAACGCACCGCAAATACCGCCCACCTGCTTATCGGTGAGCACACTGCCGCACAACAATCCAAACGCAACATAGAGAAGTGATATAGGGATAAGGCCTAAAATTGCATACACGATATTGACCGTAACAGGAAGTTTTAGCACGATCGCCGCAACGTAGCAGATAACACCTTGTGCAAGCGCGATCGGAATGATCGGAAGCGTATACCCAAAGATGAAATCGGCGGGCGTTAACGGTGTTGTATATAGCCGTTGAAGCAGTGACGTACCTCTGTCCTTGGCGATCAAGGTGGCCGAAAATAATGACATAAACGCCAGCCCAAACACCGTAACCCCCGGTGTTAGATGCTGTATTTCAAACAGAGGGATTGGGATACTCGCTTGAATAGCAGTGAGTAACACGAGCAACACGAGCGGAAAACCCAACCCGAACGCCAAGTTCAACGGATCACGCAAAATTTCCTTGGCTGTGCGTTTTGCAAACGTCAGCATTCTCATTCCGCCACCCCCTTTACGATGCGAACAAATGCTTGCTCAAAATTATCAGTTTCAGCCCTTTCCTTAATCTTGGCAGCCGTGTCACAAATAACAAGTTTACCGTCTTTCATAATTGCAATACGGTCGGAAAGCGCTTCCGCCTCTTCCATATAATGTGTCGTCAAAATAATGGTGATCTTGCCTTTAAGAGAACGGATAATATCCCACAGATCACTGCGCACCAATACGTCAAGACCCAATGTTGGCTCGTCTAAAAATAAAATTTCGGGTTCGCTGATAAGTGCCATCGCAATGCTCAGCCGTCGCTGAATACCACCCGATAGCTTTCCTGCTTTCTTAGTCAGAACCGACTTTAGCCCAAGCAACGCTACTAATTCGTCAATCTTTTCAGTTTGCTTTTCTTTTGCAAAACCATAAATCCCGCATATCAATTCCAAGTTTTCGCGAACAGATAAACCGGGGGCTATCGCAGTATCCTGCGGAGATACAGCAATACAGGACTTGACTGCTGCTGTATCGGTCACGATACTTTTCCCGTTTACAAACGCATCCCCAGCTGTCGGCCGAGTCAAGCAGGAAAGCATTTTGATGGTCGTGGTTTTTCCTGCACCATTGACTCCCAGCAAGGACAACAGTTCACCTTTGTGAACACAAAGCGAGAGATTACCTACCGCCACCACGTCTTTATAGTGTTTGGTTAACCGTTCCATTCGGATAGCATCCATCCCGCTTTACTCCTTTCCGTACTGCTTTCGAAGTCCTTGATACATATCGGTAATCATTTTGCTCACAAGATCCCAATCAAGTTCAAAAAAACCGGTAGCAAACATCACCGCAATGCCGTGTACGTATGCCCACATTTCCAAATGGAACAGCTTGGCCTCCAAGCCGCTAAGCCCCGTGTTGTCGTAAACAAGGTTTTCCATTTTGGCAAGATGTTCCGAGTCCGAGGGGATACTTTCGCGCGAACGATCGCGCATGTACAGCAGTTTAAACAGTTCCTTTTCCTCTTTAGCAAAGCGGATGTAGGCCATCCCGTTCGCCTTGTAAGCAGGAAATACTCCGCTTTCTTCCTCACGTCGCATATACTCTTGGCATAAAATATCTGCTTGTTCTACAACCGCCAACCGCAGTTCATCCATTGTTGAAAATTTGAAAAGATCGGCTGTGTCGAGCAATTAAGCACAGCCGCAACCGTGCGCGCGTTTAAAACGCCCGCCCCATGCTCACGCACCACGGCCAACGCCGCTTTCACAATCTCCGCTTTTGTCACTTTCACTTTCGGCGGCATATTGCACCTCCGTTGTATAGTTTTTGTTATATATCACATGTTATAATACCACTCTCTCATTCTTTTTGTCAACAAAAAGTTACGACACGATCTCGACATAAAAAAAGATGCGCGAAATTTCGCGCATCTTTTTTATTGGTTTATCGTTTCTTATTTCTGCAAACTCTAAAAATACCAACGCCGATAAAAATTGCACTCACAAACAAAAAAGTTACGAGAAAAATCATTTGGATATTTCCCTCTAAGCATTGCTCCCAATCTTTAAAATTCACTTGATAAGTCCAATCGTTTGTACCGAATAAAATATCTACGATATACTCTATGAAATAAAGCAGCGGCGTACTGAATGCAATACAGACACCTGTTTTAAGGAAAGGATCAAAACGCAATGTGCAAATAGTAGCGCAAAAGACGGCAGGAATAAATGTGTAGCAAGTAACGAGAATTGCCGCATTAAGCATAAAAGGATGCCAAGTATTAACATTCAATAAAAGCAGAACTGTCAAAAGCAAACCCGCAACAAAAGAAATCAAAAACTTATAGCGGGATATATTGGTTTTTGATAATAAAATCGGTACAAACAACAGTTCATAACCGATCAAAACACCAATAGCGGCTGTTAAGAACCAAAACAAAGTATTTGTATATGCCGCACAGGTGTATAAGAGCAAACAAACTGAAGCAAAGCTTGTTACAGCGAAAACGAGTAATTTCTTCGATTTAAAAAATGATGTAAAAGTTGGGATAAATGAGTAGGCACAAAGGAGTGAGGTTAACACGATGAAAAACCAAGACAACGTGTGATTTATAGCTAGATTACAAATAAAAGTAGTTAAAAGCGCAACGGCATAGGATATAGTCGGCACCCAAAACCACGTACCGCGAATCACACGGTAGTTTTGTGCTTCGTGCTTTATTCTCATTGTGTCCGCATCGGTTGAAGCGGTAATCAATTCGTGTTCACTTATTTGCAGAACACGGCAAATGTCGGAAATTAACGTGATGTCCGGATAAGACACCCCTCTCTCCCATTTGCTCACCGCACCTTCACTTACATACAGCATTTCAGCCAAATCTCTTTGCGAATAGTTTTTCTCACTTCGTTTTTGTTTTATAAACAAACCGAATGTTTTTTTATCCGTCATGTTTTGACCACCTCTGCTTACATTCTATGGCAACCAAAGAATACTTGTCAACAGACTGTCAAGCCACCCTTTATATTAAGGGTGTTTTGTTGATTGGATTATACCATCTATATAATCAAAGTGCAAGATATAGAGTAGGGCTGCTAACCCGTTCCCATCCTTTTCCAATCTCAATCGTTCGGAGGGAAGGGAATGTGTGCAGGGGGAACCGTCAGGGTTCCCCTCTGCGCGTAGAGTGAGCGTAGCGAACGGAGCAAAACACACTTGCCGGCGGCAAGTGTGGCACAAAGCAAAAGACCTCGACGATTTCGTCGAGGTCTTGCTTCGTGTTGGCGCCTACCTATCTTCCCGGGCCGCTACCAGCCAAGTATTGTCAGCGCAAGTGAGCTTAACTGCCGTGTTCGGGATGGGAACGGGTGTACCCTCACCGCCATCAGCACCAACTTGTT
>JAFSCE010000012.1 GCA_017436915.1 Clostridia bacterium | reverse complement strand
TTCTTATTTTTGCGTTGTGTACAATTCTTCTCTGCCTGATCGCAACACCGGTAACTGCTGACGACAACACGACCCAGACATATAAGTTAACCGTTCTCGGCGATAACACACTCGTTTTCAGCGCAGAAAAGGCACCGACATTGTGGGAAAAGCCGACCTTAAAAGCCGGCCAATATACGACCGTTTCCGGTATGCTGACCGTGCACAACAGCACATCGGTTGAGCAAAAAATCGGACTGCGCACCGTAGAGCTTCCGTATGATAATGAAGAAGCTCTGCGCTACTTAAACCATGTATATATTACCGTACGCAACGGTAGCAAAGTGCTGTACGAAGGTCCTTACAGCCGTATTAACGACGACCGGGATTTCAACCTGAACATGATGCTTGCCGCCAATCAAAAGGTGAATTACTTTATTGATTTGCGTTGTGATTACCTCTACACAGGTGATGGCTTGGCGGCGGATGATTTGATTAAATGGGAATTTTACGCAGTGGATGAAACACCGGACGATACTGTAAAACCCGAGTCATTCTCCAGCGCCACACTGCTAGAAATACTTTTATCCTGCGGCATCGCCGTGTTTCTCTTAGGTGGTATTTTCGTATATGATCGCTTTATTAAAAATTGTGGATAACAATAAAAAAAGAGCGGCTGTAGCAAGTTTGCTACAGCCGCTCTTTTTATTCTTCAATAGGCAACAACGAAAGGCCAAGTTCGCCGAGCTGTGCATCATCCACTGAAGACGGACACTGTGTCATAAGTTCAGTCATGTTCTGCACTTTCGGATACGCGACAACGTCACGCAGCGTCGGTGCTCCGAGCATCTGCATGACCAAACGGTCGAGGCCCAATGCCATACCGCCGTGCGGCGGTGCACCATATTTGAACGCATCGGTCAAGTAACCGAATTTTGCATAGGAAACCTCGTCAGAAAGTCCCAATGCACGGAACATCTGCTTTTGCAGTTCCGGGTCGGTAATACGGATAGAACCGCTCGCCATTTCGATGCCGTTGAGCACCAAGTCATACGCTTTGGCAAACACACGCGCCGGGTCACTATCCAAATACGGAATACATTCATCCAACGGCGAGGTGAATGGATGATGCATTGCCACCCACGTGTTTTGCTCAGCATCCCATTCAAAGAACGGGAAGTTGATGATCCACAGCAGATCAAATCCTTCGCGTTTGACATTGAGCTTATCCGCCAATTCCAAGCGCAACGCGCCAAGAACCGTAAGAACCAGTTTTGACACGGTATCCGCAACTAAGAGCACCACGTCTCCCTGTTCAGCGCCCAGTTTAGCAAGCAACGCCTGCATGGTTTCTTCCGTTAAGAATTTACCAAAGGAAGAGGAAATACCGTCCTCTGTCCAGCGCACCCACGCGAGCCCTTTAGCACCGATACCTTTAGCATGCTCCGTAAGCTTATCAATGTCTTTACGGGAAATATTCTTGACAGCATCCTTTGCAACGATGCCGCGAACAGAACCGCCGCCTTCAACAGCAGAGGTAAAGACACCAAAACCGCACTCCTTAACAATGTCGCTGACATCACACAGTTCCATGCCGAAACGGGTGTCCGGCTTATCAGAACCGAAACGCTCCATGGCCTCGGTATAGGTCATGCGCGGCAGCGGCAGCGGAACATCAACGTTCAAAATTTCCTTGAACACGTGTTTCACGAAGCCCTCGCCGATCTCCAGGACATCCTCTACGTCAACAAAAGACATTTCTAAGTCGATCTGCGTAAACTCCGGTTGACGGTCGGCGCGAAGATCCTCATCGCGGAAACAACGTGCCAACTGAAAATAACGATCAAACCCGGCAACCATCGACAGTTGTTTGTACAACTGCGGAGATTGCGGCAAAGCATAAAACTCACCTTTATGCACGCGGGAGGGAACTAAAAAGTCACGCGCGCCCTCGGGAGTGGAACGCACGAGAATGGGGGTTTCCAGTTCCACAAACCCTTGAGAATCAAAATAATCGCGTGTTGCTTTCGCAATCTTATGACGCAACAGTAGATTGCGTTGCAGATCAGGGCGACGCAAATCCAAATAACGATATTTTAAGCGCATCGCCTCTGCGGTATTGGAATTCTCCACAATTTCAAACGGCGGAGTTTCTGCTTTGTTCAAAACGCGCAGTTCCGTAACCGCAATCTCTACCTCACCGGTGGGGATTTCGTTGTTGATAGAGGATCGCACCCGCACCGTGCCGGTGGCGGCAAGCACGTACTCACCGCGAATCGTAAAGGCCTTATCAAAGATGTCGCGTGCTGTGTTATCGTCAAACGCAAGCTGAACGATACCGGTACGATCTCGCAGGTCAATAAAAATCAACTGACCAAGATCGCGCTGACGCTGTACCCAACCAAAAACGGTAGCGGTTTCGCCCGCATGCTCTCTGCGAAACTCGCCGCAATAGCGAGTGCGCTTCATTCCTTTGATCGTTTCCATTTACATATCCCCTAACAGCTGTGCCACGTCGGCAAACTGCCGATCCAGCGATTTATTGTATAAAACCGTGTAAAGCCCATCGTCAAGATCTACGTCAGTGATCTCGCCGGTCGTCATATCCTTGAGTTTGGCTTTGCCGGTTTCAAGTTCCGTATCACCCACGACAATGGTGTACAAAGCATGCAGCTTATCCGCATATTTCATCTGCGCTTTAAGCCCTCTGCCAACCGTATCGCATTCTACCGAAACGCCACCCTCGCGCAACTGATTAGCGAGCGCAAAACAACGTTTTGCAGCCGCATCACCCATTGAAGCAAGATACAGATCGCAAGTGGGTTCTTTCGGGATTGGCGCATTCTGTGCATGCAAGACCATCAACAACCGTTCAAGGCCCATGCCGAACCCAAGCGACGGCAGATGCGGTCCGCCAAGTTCCTCGCACAAACCGTCATAACGGCCACCGCCGCATACAACCGCCTGTGCACCGAGCGCATCGGACACAAACTCAAACACGGTGCGAGTATAGTAATCCAAGCCACGCACAATATGCGGATCAAGCGAAAACTCAATACCGGCGGCGGTCAAATAGTCTTGGACCTTGTGGAAATGCTCGTTACAATCGTCGCACAAATAATCCACAATAACCGGTGCGTCCGCGGCAATGGCGGAACATATCGGCGATTTGCAATCTAAAATTCGCATAGGATTGCGGCCTAAACGGTCACGACAGGTTTCGCACAACTCGCCCTGACGTGCCTCAAAATAAGCTTTGAGCGCCTCGTGATAGGCCTTGCGGCAGGTCGGACAACCAATGGAGTTGATATGCAGGGATACCCCCTCAACCGCCAACGCTTTAAGAACGTTGTGCGCAACGGCAATGACTTCAGCATCCGCCATCGGGGAGGCGGTGCCAAAACATTCAATACCGAACTGATGAAATTCACGCAAACGGCCCGCTTGCGGCTTTTCATACCGATAGCAGGAGGTAACGTACGATGCCTTGATCGGCAACGCCTCATTGTGAAGCCCATGCTCTAACAGCAGACGCATAGCGCCTGCTGTTCCCTCCGGTCGAAGCGTGATCGAGCGACCGCCCTTATCCTCAAAGGTATACATTTCTTTCTGCACGACGTCGGTGGTTTCCCCCACCGAACGTTGAAACAACTCTGTGTGCTCAAAAACCGGCATGCGGATCTCACGGTAGCCGTGGTCGCGTGCCACCTGCAGAGCGGTACGCTCCACGTACTGCCATTCGTGACTTTCACCGGGCAGCACATCCTGCGTGCCGCGAATTGCTTTTGTAATCAATGCCATGATGTTATCGTTCCTTTATTTCGTACTATTGGACGGGTTAACAATATTACGCCAATCCAAATCGCCTCGCTCCAAGCCGCGAATCAGCACCTCCGCAGAGGCGATGTTGGTCGCAACCGGAACGTTTCGCATATCACACAAACGGAACATATCGTTCTCGTTCATTTCATTTTCTTTGCTTGTCATCGGATCACGGAAAAACAAAAGAAGATCGATCTCATCGCAAGAAATGCGAGCAGAGATCTGCTGTGCGCCGCCTTGAGCACTGCTCAAATAGCGGGTTATCTGCAAGCCGGTTGCTTCAGACACCATTTTTCCTGTTGTGCCGGTAGCACACAGGTTGTGACGACTGAGAATACCGCAGTACGCGATACAAAACTGTACCATGAGTTCTTTCTTTGCATCGTGTGCGATTAACGCAATGTTCATAAGTCCTCTCCTTTTTCCAAGTTACGCTTGCATATGCCGTAAATCGGCAAGCAAAATGTCCTCTCCCAAGTAGCGGCCCGCAATATTGGCAAAGCAAGTGCCGGCATTGGATTCTACCGGCAACGGTTTACCGTACGCGTTGGCAACCGCTACTTCCTCATCTTCCGGTAACACACCGATCAGTTGCAATGCCGCGGTATCAATAAGTTCATCAATATCCGGCATCTTACCACGCAAGATTGGATCGGGTCGCAAACGATTGATGATGAGCCGGGCCGGTATTTCCCGTTTGCGTAACAGACGCGCGATAATCTGCGCATCCCTGGCACAAACCATATCGGGTGTTGTCACGACAAAGGCGCGATCTGCACCGGCAACGGCGGTTTCAAAACCACGACCGATACCGGCAGGGCAGTCAACAATCACCTCGTCGTAGTAACGGGAAAAGCCACGGCAAAGACGTGCCATATCCTCAGGCGTTGCCAACTTCTCCAAATCGACAGGAGCCGGCAGTACAAACACATCGGGACAAATGGGAGAAGGATAGATTGCACCGGCGGGCTGACAAGAACCCGCAAGAATGTCCGCTATGTCGTACACAGCGGTACCGGCAATTCCAAGCATGACATCCAAACTGCGTAATCCGGCATCGCCGTCCACAAGCAGGACACGGCGACCACGGCGTGCCAACGCGCAACCCAAACCGGCCGTAACCGTAGATTTGCCCGCGCCGCCTTTTCCGGATGTAACCACTGATATCATACATTCACCCCCATTTTGAGTAAGTATATCACAAAATTACTTTGGTGTAAACAATTTGTCCTTGCTTTTTTTAAAAAAACTGGTATAATATCCTTGTTAAACGCATAGACGGAGAGAGTATGCAGATTATCCCGATACAGCAGAGAGGGTCGTCACGGGCTGAAAGCGACCTGCATCGGTGTTTGCAGAAGTTCACTCCCGAGCGGCGGCACTGATTCCCAAAGTAGGGCGGTAGGTGTCGACGGTCCCCCGTTATCGGCTTTTAAGTGTCCGCTTTTTACACAGGCGGAAACATGGGTGGTACCGCGGAGGTTATCTTCGTCCCTATTTTTGGGGACGAAGTTTTTTTATTTTAGGAGGTTCCGTATGAAAGAAAAACTGGAAGCCCTGCGTGAAAAAGCGCTTGGCGAACTGGCAACGTTGGAAACACCGAAGGAACTCGAAGAGTTCCGTGTGCGATTACTCGGAAAAAAAGGCGAAGTTACCGAACTGCTGCGCGGCATGGGTGCTCTGCCCGCAGAGGATCGCCCGAAAATGGGACAACTTATCAATCAGCTGCGCGGCGAACTGGAAACGGCACTTTCAGAACGTGAGCAAAGCGTCACAGCCCTTTTGAAAGAAAAGCGTCTGAAAGAAGAAACATTGGACGTAACTCTGCCGGGCACCAAAACAAAAGAAGGCGGTCTTCACCCGCTCAACATCGTTCTCAATGACCTTATCGATATTTTCCAATCGATGGGCTTTGACGTAGTGGACGGGCCTGAGGTGGAAACCGAGCATTATTGCTTCGAAGCGTTGAACGTACCGAAGGATCATCCCGCACGCGATATGCAGGATACTTTCTACTTGGCGGAAAATCTGTTGCTGCGTACACAGACCTCTGCCGCACAAGCACGTACAATGGAGCAACGCAAGCCACCCATTCGTATCATTTGTCCCGGCCGCGTATTCCGTGCCGACGAAGTGGACGCTACCCATTCACCCGTATTCCATCAAGTAGAGGGATTGGTCGTGGATAAAGGTATTACCCTGTGCGATCTGAAAGGTGTTCTTGAGCAGTTCGCGCACGAGATCTACGGGCCGGAAACCGAAGTGAAATTCCGCCCCTCGTTCTTCCCCTTTACCGAACCCAGCGTTGAGGTCGACGTTACCTGCTCCGAGTGCGGCGGTAAAGGTTGCCGTGTGTGCAAGGGTACCGGTTGGATCGAGATCCTCGGTGCCGGTATGGTGCACCCGCGCGTTCTCGCCGGTTGCGGTATCGATCCCGAAGAATATACCGGCTTTGCGTTCGGTATCGGTCTGGATCGTCTGACCACCACGCGTTATAAAATCAGCGATATTCGCTTGCTGTTCGAAAACGATCAGCGGTTCTTAGAACAGTTTTAAGGAGGGAATCGACTTATGAAAATTTCATTAAACTGGCTCAAACGCTATGTCGACATTTCGGTTCCCGTTGAGGAACTGTGTGACAAAATGATTCTCAGTGGTTTTGAAGTTGAAAGCATTGAGGATTTATCTGCTACCATGTCTAATGTTGTGGCGGCACGTATTTTAAAATTGGAAAAACATCCCGATGCGGATAAACTGCAGATC
The DNA here is from genome assembly GCA_017436915.1 of Clostridia bacterium. Taxonomy (GTDB): domain Bacteria; phylum Bacillota; class Clostridia; order Oscillospirales; family Acutalibacteraceae; genus RGIG3009. The sequence continues at coordinate 33,151 of JAFSCE010000012.1, read as the reverse complement.
TGCCAAATGGACGTGGGCGGTGCCGAACCGATCCAGATCATCACGGGGGCTCAAAACGTTTTCGAAGGTGCGCTGGTACCGGCGGCATTGCATGATTCACATCTGCCGAACGGTATGCATATTAAGCGCGGTAAACTGCGCGGGTTACCCTCCGACGGTATGCTCTGCTCCGGTGAAGAGTTATGCTTAAAAGAAGCCGATTATCCGGGCGCTGAGGTTTACGGTATTCTGATCCTTAACGAAGATGTTCCTGCCGGCACCGATATGCGCGAGATCCTGCATCTCAACGATATTGTCATTGACTTTAAAATCACCGCTAACCGCCCCGATTGCCAAAGTGTGCTCGGCGTTGCACGTGAGATCGCAGTGGCACTAAAACAAGAATTTCACGCGCCGAAGCCGACCTATACCACAGTCGGCGGCGACATCAATGACTACATCAACATCACTGTCAAGGATTACGACCTTTGCCCGCGCTATATGGGCCGTATCGTGCGCAATCTGCGCATTAAACCCTCTCCCGATTGGATGAAGGATTGCCTGCGCACCGCCGGTATGCGTCCCATTAACAATATCGTGGATATTACCAACTTTGTTATGTTAGAAACGGGTCAGCCCATGCACGCGTTTGATCTGCGCGATATCCGCGGTAATCAAATCATCGTACGTACCGCCACCGACGGTGAAAACATCACCACTTTAGACGGTAAAGAACACACCTTAACGCCCGATATGCTGGTCATTGCCGATGGCGAAGCGCCTTCCTGCGTTGCCGGTATCATGGGCGGTCTCAACAGCGAGATCAAAGAAGACACGACCGATCTTCTGTTCGAATGCGCAAAATTCCGCCGTGACAGCGTGCGCCGTACTGCGCGCACTTTGGGTATGCGCACCGAGTCCTCTGCCCGTTTCGAAAAGGGTGTGGATATCGGCGGTGTCGGTTACGCGATGGATCGCGCGTTACAGCTCATTCAGGAATTGGATGCCGGTGATATTGTTGACGGCGTGCTCGACCGACACGAGGAACTGCCTGCTCCCCGCACGTTGAAAGTCACCACCGAAAGCATCAATGCGTTGCTCGGTGTAGACGTACCGGAAGCAACTATGGCGGATATCCTTAACCGTTTGGAGATCCCGACAACACTGGAAAACGGTCTGCTCACTTGTACGGTACCGTCGTTCCGTGACGACATCGAGGGACGTGCCGATCTCGCAGAAGAGGTCATGCGCGTATACGGCTACGATCACATCGTGTCCACCCCCATGACCGGCTCTATTGTGCGCGGTAAGATCTTGCCGGAACGTCGTAACACAAACCTCCTCAAAGAGGTGCTGATCGCACAGAGCATGCAAGAAATTTCAACCTACTCGTTTATCAGCGGCAAAGCGCTTGATACGCTGTCACTGGCTGAGGAGGATCCCCGTCGCCAAGTGGTAACGTTGCTTAACCCCTTGGGTGAAGAATACTCCGTTATGCGTTCGCAGCTTATCACCAGTATGCTGACGGTGCTTGCCACCAACTACAACCGCAAAAATGCAGCGGTTCGCTTCTTTGAGGTCAGCAAGTTGTTCCGTCCCCTTTCCCTGCCGCTGACCGAACAACCGGAGGAAATTCCCGCCTTGTCTCTTGGTCTTTACGGAAAAGACGAGGACTTCTTCACTCTCAAAGGCATTGTGGAAACCCTGCTTACCAATTTTGGCGTTAACGCCGAGTACGCCCGCAGTGAAGAGCCGTATTTGCATCCGGGCCGCCAGGCAGCCGTCACCGTTGGCGAAACGGTTATCGGCACCTTCGGCGAAGTACATCCCGACACAGCCGCTAAATACGATTTAGATGCACGTGTGTACGTTGCCGAGCTGCGCTTACAGCCGTTGTTTGAGGCGATTGAAAAAGTCCGTGTCCTGTATAAACCCCTGCCCCGTTTCCCCGCCGTCGAGCGCGATTTAGCCCTCTTGTGCGACGAAGAAATGCCCGTGGCGGAGATTCAAAAGACCATCACCAAAGCGGGTGGTAAGCTCTTAGAGACCGTAACGCTGTTTGACGTCTATCAGGGCGCACAAATTGCCGCAGGAAAGAAGAGCGTGGCGTTCAGCTTGTACTTCCGTTCAGCCGAAGGCACTCTATCCGATACGGATATAGACCCCGTTTTGAAAAAGATTTTTGCCAGATTAGAGGAAAAAGGTTGCACACTTCGTTCATAACACTTGCAATTTCACAAATAATAGCGTATACTGATAGATAGTTAGTATGATGGGAGGAATCCGAATGTTAGATAAAACCATGACCTTCTCGGTAAACGAAGATAAAGATCAGCAGATGAAGCAGGTGCTCACTGCAGTATATGACGCCCTGCGCGAGAAAGGATACAATCCTATCAATCAGATCGTCGGATACATTTTGTCCGAGGATCCGACCTACATCACCACGCACAACAACGCCCGCAGTCTGATCCGTAAAGTCGACCGCGACGAGTTGCTGCGTGCCATGGTACGCTCTTATCTCAACAACTAAGAAACGAGGATTCAATAATGGCTGAAAAGCAAGAAAAATTGCTCACGTATAAGGGTAAGCCGTTGGTGCGCAGCGGTAACGTCCTTTATTACGGAGACATGGCGGAGAAATGTGTAGTCATACTGCAGATCCTCTCCAACAAAACCGTCGGCGATATGACGGTGGCGGATAAGATCCAAGTTCAGCTCATGCTGACAGATCCGGAAATTCGCCTGAAAGATCGCATTTTAAAGAAAAGCGAGAAAAACGGCCTGTACAACGCAATGGACATCGGTAGTATTTGGTTGGAACGCGCCCTCGCAGAATAACTAACTTACAAAAAAGAGCTCTTGCATTTTGCAAGAGCTCTTTTTTATGCTTTTTTAAGACGGGCGGCGAGTGTTTTATCGGGGGTGACGTAAACCGTACGATTGGTTTCATAGATCACCATACCGGGTTTGGCACCCGCCGGCTTTTTCACGTATTTGATCTGCGTATAATCCACCGGCACCTGCGCCGAATCAGCGGCTTTGGAGTGCGTTGCCGCTAAAATCGCCGCTTGCATCATGGTTTCCTCAGGCGGGGTTACACCATCGGTTAAAATAACCGTATGTGATCCGGCAATATTCTTGGTGTGGAACCACCAATCACTGCCTTTAGCGGTGCGAGTAGTCAATTTATCATTTTGCACGTTGTTGCGTCCCACCAAAATGGTAAAGCCATCGTTCGAAACAAACTCCAGCGGTTTAGTCGGTGGTGGCGGTTTTTGTTTACCGCCTTGACGGCGCAAATACCCTGTACTGATGAGTTCTGCGCGCAACTCGTCCAATTCCCGAACCGTCGTCGCACGGGACAACGCATCGAACACAGAATCCAAATAGACCAAATCCTGCTCGCCGATTTGGATCTGTTGTCCCAATATCTCTTCTGCAGTTTTGGCTTTGCGGTATTCTTTATAATACTTCTGTGCGTTTTGTGTCGCAGAGAGCGCAGGATCCAACGGAACGCTAACAGTGGGGCACGCCTCATCATAATAGTTAATCAGTTCCACTTTTTCGGCGCCTCTGGGAATCGCATGTAGATTGGCATTGATCAAGTCGGCGTACAATCGTTTTTCATCACGTTTGCCGGAATCGGCCAGCTCGCGACGTTGGTTGCTCAATTTGCGAGAGATGCGATCTACCGTTGTGTTCAGCACGCGCCAAACATCCTGCGAACGTTGCCGCATTCGTTCCGCCGCGTCCTTTTCGGCATAAAACTCATCCAACAAGCGGGAGAATCCATCCACTTCTCGCCCAACCGCCGACAAGCCATACTGTGTAATCGGTAAAAAGCTGAAATCCAGCGGTGTGTGATCGGCACGGTACAAAATATACGGTGTGCGCTTTTCAGGAGAGAGTAACGCTTGACGGATGCGGTATAACGCCCGCTCTAAACGGTGCTGTTGGGTTTCCGTGAGCGTTCCGGTGTCCTCTTCCCCATGTAACGTCTGATACGCGATTTCGCGGCACACAAGCGGCGATAACCCCTGCGTGCAAGAACGAATCACGCGGTCGAGTGGTACACCGCCTTCCATAATACGAGCGGCCACCTCTTCAACCGTATTGCTTAGCAGATCCACACGCACCGAATCCACGAGCGGCACGATATAGCCGATACCCGGCAAAATGGGACGCATCGGCGACATCGTAAGATCCACACGCTTGATCGCATCCACCACGCGGTTTTCCCCGTCAATCAAAATGATGTTGCTGTACCGCCCCATCACCTCAACCGCAAGCGTCAAACGCACCACGTCACCAAGCTCGTTTACAGCGTCAAAATCGAAGTAGAGTACCCGCTCCAGTCCAATCTGACGGACCTCCACCAAACGCGCACCCGTCAGCCGTTTGCGGAGCAACATACAAAACATCGGCGGTGACGGCGGATTTTCAAGCGCGATCTCAGTAAAATGAACACGCGGTGAATTTACCCGTGCGGACAGATACAGTTTAAAACTACCTGTAAAAGTGCGCAACGCAAGCACCAGCTCTTCTTTGGAGGGCTGGTGTATTTTATCCACACGCGCACCTTGCAGCCGCGTTTCCATTTCCTGCCGCAAACAGTGCAGGTATACGCCGTCAATTGCCATTATAATTATCCTTTAATCGTAGAATACGGGGCTTCACCTTTATGATGACAGATCATAAGATCGGGGAAATCCTCTTGCAACCATTCGCAGAAACGGTCAGTAATCGCATTTTCCGTGGCATAGTGGCCACCGTCCACCAACGTCTTGTCGGACGGCACCGACAACCACTCGTGATGCTTCACTTCACCGGTAAGAGCGGCATCCGCCACATCCAGCAAAGGTAACACCATCGCCGCTCCGCCACCGCCGCAAAGCGCTACGGTACGGATCATATCGGTGCCCGCTTTTACACGCACTGCCGTATCCAGGCACTGCGATACATATGAAGCAAACACCTCTGCCGTCATGGAAGCAGACAGCTTGCCGATCCGACACATACCATCGGGCGCAATCTCAACGTCCGACAACCCCAGTTTTTCTGCGAGGCAATCGTTAACGCCACCTACAGTCTTATCAGCATTGGTATGCATGGAAATGACGGATATACCAGCCCGAATCAGACGATGCACACGGCTGTCTGCCGTAACGGTTTTCAGCGGATCAAAGATAACAGGATGATGCGTAATCACCAGTTCCGCTTTGTTTTGAACAGCTGTCTCGATTACCGCATCGGTCACATCCAAGGCAACCACAACGGTCGACACCTCTGCCGTGGCATCGCCAACCAAAAGACCTACATTGTCCCGCTCTTCAGCAAGTTCAATCGGTGCTTTTTGTTTGAGTAACGTGTAAATATCCTGTACGGTCATAAAGCCCCTCCATTTTGCTCGTATTCGTCGATTTGACGCAATAGGGTCTCGATACCGGGGTCGCCTTTTTGTTGTTTGCAAAGGCGGTTTTTCACAGCTTGAAGATACCCCAAGCCCTCCGGCAACGAAACCTTGCCGACATGGCACAAAAGCTCGTCCGGTATAAAGTTCTTGCCGACAAAAGCCGCGTGGATCACGGTGTACCAATGTCTGCCGTCCTGCACCACCGCTTCGCTCAAAATATCGAAGCCGTTCTCCCACAGATAACGACGCAATTTTTCCGCACGCGTCATCGGTTGCAAAACAAGGCGATACCGTTCAGCTTTCACCCACGGTGCATCATTCAAAATCATGGCAATGGTTTCCCCGCCCATACCGGCAATGACGATGTCATCCACCTCATCCGGTTTAACGGTTTCAAGACCACTTCCCAAACGAATATCAATTTTATCAGCAAGTTCTGCCTCAGCCACCGTGCGGGTAGCGGCGGCTACCGGCCCTTTTTTAATATCCGATGCGATTGCGTATGTACATATCCCCTGCCGCACAAGTTCTGCCGGCAAAAGCGCGTGATCGGTACCAATATCCGCAAGGCGGCTTCCATTGCGAACAAAATCCGCGACCTGTGTTAAACGAGCATCCAGCATGCTTTCTCCTTGTGAAAAAGGCAGTTCGTGCGAACTGCCTTTGTTGATTTTATTTTTCTAAATGAGCGTTGATTTTGGCTACCAGTTCGTCGGCATTCACGCCGTGAACGGCACACGCCTGCCCCAGCGTTTCGCCGCGGGCGGAGGGGCAACCAAGGCAATGCATGCCCATTTCCAAGAAAAAGGGAGCCGTTGTACGGTCCATATCCAAAATCTCGCCAATAATTGTATCTTTTGTTACTTTCATATTGATCATCCTTTCTGTTATCTCTATTGTACCATAGTTTTCCCGATTTGCAATCATAAATTCATATTGCCTGTCAACTGCATAATCACCGATAGCGCCACCATCGGTGCCGTTTCGCAACGCAAAATACGTTTACCGAGTGTTGCAATATGAGCACCGTTTTCGCGTAACTTTTCAATTTCATCCAACGAAAAACCACCCTCAGGGCCGATCACAATGGACACCTGCTGCGTATGCTCCCCTACAAGAGTCGACAGAGACACACCGCCTCCCTCGTAAAAGGTCACGGCATATTCGTCTTTTAATGCTGACAACATAGCGTTAAAGGAAATTGGTGCGGTAACCTCCGGAATGATGCCCCTGCCGCTTTGCTCCGCAGCACCCGCAGCAATTTTCTGCCAACGCGACCGCTTTTTCTCGCCGTCTGCAGCGTTCAACTTGACAACGCAGCGCGACATGGCGACCGGTACAATGCGGGTAATGCCGATCTCGACACATTTTTGGATGATCCATTCCATCTTCTCACTTTTGGGGAGGCCTTGGTATAAGGTCACCGCCGTGGTCGGCTCGGTTGCCGACGGCATGCGATCACATACGCGCAAAGATACTTCACCATCGTCGATGGATAAGATCTCGCACGCGTAATCCGTGCCGTGTGCGTCGCACAGTGTCAGCGAATCGCCAACTTGCATACGTAATACACGCGCAATATGATGAGCATCCTGTCCACTGATAACGGCGGTATCGCCGTCAAACGGAGCAACGAAAAAGCGCGACATAGCGTTAATCCTTTCTACAAACGAAACACAGCCAACCGCCATGCTCGTGGCGTTCGGTCACCGTAAATCTGCATTCGGTAAGACACGTTTCCACCTCTTCACCGCGCTCGGCGATGATTCCGGAAACGATATAGATACCGTTTGACTTCAAAAATTTTGGAATAGCGGGTGACAACAGTTTGATCGCATCTGCAACGATATTGGCAAGCACGACATCATACTCGCCGCTGATCTTATCGACCAGATCGCCCTCTAAGATCGTATAGCGAGGCGCGCACATACCGTTGAGCTCGCCGTTTTCAATGGCGGTTTTGACGGCCAGCGCATCAATATCTACCCCGGTTGCCGTCTTTGCGCCAAGCAACAGAGCTGCAATCGACAAAATACCGCTTCCGCAACCAACGTCCAGCACCGCACTATCGGCTGTTAAATGAGGTTGCATTGCTTCCAACACCATACGAGTGGTATCGTGTCCTCCCGTACCAAATGCCATACCGGGATCAATGGAAAGTACCAAGCGACCGTCAGGGTTGTCCGTTTCCTCCCATGTGGGACAGATCAGCAAGCGATCACCGACAGCCATGGGCTTAAAATACTGTTTCCATTGATTCGCCCAATCTTGCTCACTGACCGTGCCGGCAACGACCTCCGATGAAATGCCGACCGCCGCGTACCGCTCACGCAAAAAGGCAATCGCCTCTGTGGGATTTTCCTGCGGGTCAATGTAAATGTGAATACACGTCACGGTGCGGTCACGCTTTAAAAGATCCTCGTCGATCAGATCGATATGTGCAATCTCGCGTGCTCCTTGTTCAAGATCGCTGTAGTCCTCAATATAGATACCATATGGCACGATCATATTGGCAATCGCCGCCGCTTCATCGGTATCGGCAGTGGGAATGCGGATCTGAATTTCTGTCCATTCCATGGTTATTTCCTCCGAAGCGCGGTTTGTTTTTCAATAAAGGGGGCTAATTGCGACAAAATGATGTCACAGCCGCCCGCCGTATCACTTTCTACGTTCAGTGGCATGACGGGATCGTGAACACTAAGCCGTAGCAAAAACCAACCGTCACCGTTGTCCTTTGGGAACGATACGCGCACGCCCTCGCGGCTATCATCGGCAACCTGCCAACCTTGTTCGGCGGCGTACGTTTCTAAATCGTGTAGTACGCGTTCGCCGTACACCTTGAAATCGGGTTCGGTGATGGTGTACCGTATCTCACGACCCTCGGCCGGTTCAGGTAAGGCGGCAATGAGATCATCCAAGGTTTTCCCCACTTTGCCGAGCTGCACCGCCTTGATGATGATCTTGGTGCTGAGATACGCGCCGTCATCCAAAAAGTAGTTATCCCGCAACGCGGCATGTCCCGAGGTTTCAATAGCAAGCGGTGCATTGATCCCTTCAGCATTCAGCCGTAAGGCCTCGTTAATGACGTTTTTGTACCCTCGTTTAAAACGACAATGAACGCCACCGAGTGTCTTTTCGATAAAAGTCTTAAGCCCGGTGGAAGTAATCGAATCGGTGACGATCGTACCACCCTCGTTTCCTTCCAACGCAATAGCCGATGCCAACGCAACCAAACGGTTACGATTGATCTCACGCCCATCCGCACCCACGCATCCGGCACGGTCCACGTCGGTATCGAATATGACGCCAAGATCGGCGTTGACCGCTTTCACCGCGGCACAGACAGACGCCATGGCGTCTGGGTTTTCGGGATTCGGAATATGATTCGGGAACGAACCATCGGGATCTAAAAATTGACTGCCGGAAATGTCGGCGCCGAGCGGCGCTAACACCTCGCTGGCATAAAAGCCACCAGCACCGTTACCCGCATCTACGACGATATGCATACCGGACAGCGGTTTTTCGCCGTTGTCGGATTCTTTCACGATCAACTCGCGCAAGCGCGAAGCATACTGCACCATATACGGTACTTTTTCAATCACTCCCGCGGCAGGCGTTGGCTTTTCCCCAACCTGAGCTTTTTCCAGGATTGCCGTCACGTCACTGCCTTCAATACCGCCGTTCGGCAAAAAGAATTTTAAGCCGTTGCGGTGCCACGGATGGTGACTGGCGGTAATCTGAACAGCACCGTCGCATCCGAGATCAATCGTTGTCATAAACATGGCAGGTGTTGAGGACAAGCCGCAGTCCAGCACGCGAATACCGCAAGCGCTTAAAGCGCGGGCAACGGCATCGCGAATACGCGGGCCTGACAAGCGGCTGTCACGACCAACTGAAACGGTTAACTCAGCACAAGACTTCCCTGCTTTTTCGGAAAGCCAACAGGCAAATGCAGCGATGATGCGTTCCACCACCTCATCAGTAAGTGTACAAGGTTCTCCATCAACACCGTCCATTGCAACGGCACGGATGTCTGTACCGCTTTTAAATTGTTTCCAATACTCACTTAACATGTTACCTGTTCCTTTCGTTTTTTGATGGGAAGTGTCACCAAAGCACCGATGGCAACCAAACTAAACCATACCAAAATGACCCCGCCCCAACCGATTGCATCCACCGCATGCGGGAAGATGGAAGTGGCCAATGCCGCCGCCATATAGCTGATAAAATCCAAAAAGCCGGTAGCGCCTGATACCACACCGGTTTCACGCAAACTCGGACAATAAATGCTCCACATGGCTGCAGCTGAAATATTACTAAAGAGAATAGCTAAGGAGAGTAGCAGCACGTTTAAGAGTGGAATATGTACGCAAAGCAAGAGAAAAAAGCAGAATGATGAACCGGTAAACCCGATAAATTCCGTTAAGATCAAATTGCGTTTTAGGAGCGTGTGAAGTAGGACTGCCAAAAACGAGGAGGCGGAAATTGCCAAGGTAGCGACTGTAAAGATCAGCGATGCGGTACTCGCAGAGTAACCAAGATATTGTGCCAAATAAATGGGAAACCAAAACACCACCGCAGTACGAATAATACCGGTGATAAACGATATCACCGTAAAACGAACGATCTGATGTTTGAACAACACCCGATAACTGCTACCCTCACCAAGAGAACAGTCGTATTGATGATACTTAATGTATCCTTTGTGTTCAAAAGCACGGAAGGCAACCATACAAATAAGGCCCAAGACAGCAAGCAAAGCACCGCTAAACAGCAAGCCGCCTTTCCATGGCAAAAACAGCGCTAACAGGCCGGCAAAGGGTGAACCGAGCAATGCCGAAAAAGTATATCCTAAACTACAGCGCTCTGCATAGATCAACGTAGTGTTTTCGGAAACGACCTTCGTCATAGGAGCGTAGATCATGGAAAGAAAAAAGCCCATAACCGCGTATGTAATATACGACAGCATAAGGTGATCGGTAACAACGGAAAAAAGTAAGCCGGTAATACCGGAAAGGAGCAGGCCAAAACTGATCATATGCTTTGATTTGATCTTATCTCCAACAAGCCCGTTTATCAGTTGGCCGATCGCATACGTAATAAAAAACAAGGAGGAAAAAGCACCAAATTCCTCGTTAGTGAAAATATCCTGCTCAACCATTTGCGGCGAAACGGCACTTAAAATATTACGCGCAATATATACCGCTAAATAGGACACAGCGCACAAAGAACCCAAGGAAATGGCCTTGCGTGCTTCCGGCTTGATCGTGATTGCCACAGTGCTCCCTCCAATCGGCGATAATTGTACCACAAACAGACAAATTTATCAATAGCGAAGCCAAAACATAAGAAGAAAAGCACCATCCGCAGATGGTGCTTTTTTGTGTAAAATCAAACTTATTTGAGTTCGACTTTGGCGCCGGCTTCTTCCAGCTTCTTTTTGATTTCTTCTGCCTCGTCCTTACCGGCAGCTTCTTTAACGGTCTTCGGAGCGCCGTCAACCAGATCCTTCGCCTCTTTCAGGCCCAGACCGGTCACTTCACGGACAACCTTGATAACGTTGATCTTGTTCGCGCCGACTTCAGCCAGAACAACATCAAACTCAGATTTCTCCTCAGCAGCAGCGGCAGGAGCAGCGCCACCGGCCATAACAGCCACGGGAGCCGCAGCGGAAACACCAAATTCTTCCTCAATAGCTTTAACCAACTCGTTCAGTTCCAAAACGGTCAGGGCCTTGATCTCTTCGATCATGGCAGTGATTTTCTCAGACATGATAATACCTCCGTTTAAATTTGATAAGATTTTTTAGAATTCAGAGACGCACTTACGCCTCAGCAGCACCTTCGCCCTGCTTTTCAGCAACAGCGTTGAGTGCACGGGCCAAACCGGCCACCATGTTGTTGAGTCCGCCAATGAACATGGACAACAGTACCTCTTTCGGGGGTACCTTCGCCAGACTCTGGACGGTTGCGGGATCAATAACTTTTCCCTCGAAGAAACCGGCTTTGACCTTGAAGTTGTCATTTTTCTCGGCATACTCGCACAAAACTTTGGCAGCAGCCAGTTCATCGCTGTCGGAAGTCGCAATAGCGGTGGTGCCTTCGAGCACGCTCTTCAGATCACCGTAACCGGCGTTCTCTGCAGCACGGCCCAGCAGCGTATTCTTCACAACTGCATACTCAACACCCGCTTCACGCAGCTTGCGGCGAAGAACGGTGTCCTCTGCCACGGTGATACCGGAATAGTCAACGACCACACCGGCTTTCGCAGCAGTCAGCTTTTCGGTGAGTTTGGCAACTACCTCTTGCTTTTCCAATAATACTTTTTCACTCGGCATATTTTCATTTCACCTCCTGTCAGACCATGAATAACATGCCGTTTTTCCAAGAAAAACACCCTTTCCGTTCACACAGAAAGGGTGGTGATAACACAATTCGATCGAAAACGATCGTGCATTACCGTCAACCTCGGCGGGCAACTTTCAGTGCCTTTTACAGACACACCCGCTGTCTGTGGAAAACAGCAATAGTCAGTATAACAGATGTTTTGCTAAAATGCAAGCTTTTTTTATTAGCCGACTTTAGCGGGGTTGATCTTGATGCCGGGGCCCATCGTGGTCACGACCGTGCAAGAACGAATGTACTGACCCTTAGCAGCGGCGGGTTTCGCACGAACGATAGCGCCGAGCAGAGCATCAAAGTTCTCCTGCAGCTTCTCTACGCCGAAAGAAACCTTGCCGATCGGGCAGTGAATGATGTTGGTTTTGTCCAGACGGTACTCAATTTTACCGGCTTTCGCTTCGGTAACAGCTTTCGCAACGTCCGGGGTAACCGTACCGGCTTTCGGGTTCGGCATCAAGCCACGGGGGCCGAGCACTTTACCCAAGCGACCGACAAGACCCATCATATCGGGGCTTGCGATAACGACGTCGAAATCCATCCAGCCGCCGTTGATCTTAGCAACCAGATCGTCGCCGCCGACATAATCGGCACCGGCATCCAGAGCGGCCTGATGCTTATCTTCTTTTGCGAACACGAGAACGCGCAGATTCTTACCGGTACCGTGCGGCAGGACAACCGCACCACGCACCTGCTGATCGGCGTGACGGCTGTCAACGCCCAGTTTCACGTGAACTTCAACGGTCTCGTCAAATTTGGCTTTGCCGGTCTTCACGGCAATATCCAGAGCTTCTGCCACATCGTACTGTGCGGCACGGTCGATCAGCTTCGCGCTGTCGACATATTTCTTACCATGTTTCATTGGTTTTTTCCTCCCTGTTAGTTACCATCCACACGACGCATTGTCGCGGTTGGCATGAGTGGTAAAATCGGAATTTTCAGTGGTTCCTCCCACCCGGAACGTCAATGTCAGTCGACAACTTCAACGCCCATGCTGCGAGCCGTACCGGCTACCATGCTCATGGCAGCTTCGATGGATGCGGCGTTCAAGTCAGGCATCTTGGTCTCGGCGATCTTCTTGATCTGCTCCTTGGTAATCTTGGCAACCTTCGTCTTGTTCGGAACACCGGAAGCGGTCTCAATGCCGCATGCCTTCTTGATTAGAACAGCTGCCGGAGGGGTCTTCGTAACGAACGTAAAGGAGCGGTCTGCATACACGGTGATAATAACCGGAATGATAAGACCTGCGTCATTCTTTGTGCGCTCGTTGAATTCTTTCGTAAAAGCCATGATGTTCACACCATGTTGACCAAGCGCAGGGCCAACAGGGGGTGCCGGCGTTGCTTTACCCGCCGGAATTTGCAGTTTAATGTACCCGCTGATCTTTTGAGCCATTTTTCTTGCACCTCCAAAAATTGTGGTATGGCGGCATGATCTTGCATCATACCTCCCACAGTCGGAAAAGTGTCCGACGCACAGGAAAGGGCGATTTGCCCGTACCCTCGTTTGTAATGATGGAATGTGTTATTCCATGCTCTCCGCTTGATCGAGTTCCAGCTCGACAGGTGTTTCTCTGCCGAACATGGACACGGTCACACGGACCTTGTTCTTCTCCAGATCAATCTCATCCACACGGCCGGAGAAGTTCTCCAGCGGACCGTCGATAATGTTGACCATATCGCCGACTTGGTAGGTGATCTCGATCGGATGTTTTTCGACTCCCAGTGCCGCGACCTCTTCTTCGGTCAACGGAGTGGGTTTGCCGTTCGGGCCGACAAACCCGGTGCAGCCGCGCGTGTTACGCACAACATACCAAGATTCATCGCTCATCACCATTTTGACGAGTACGTAGCCCGGGAAGATCTTACGCTCTACTTCCTTCTTCACACCGTCTTTGATTTCCGTGACAGTTTCCGTCGGAATAGAGATCTCGTGGATCCAATCCTGAAGTTTGCGATTTTCGACAATCTTTTCCAGATTGGTCGCTACCTTATTCTCATAACCGGAATAAGTATGAACGACATACCATCTTGCCTCATCAGCCATGGATGTCCCCCCTATCAACCCAACGAAAGCACCAGATCAATCAATGCACCAAGGCCAAGATCAATCAGGCAAATGATGAGTCCGAGAATGATGCACAGCACCAGCGTGACACCGGTGTTTCGCACAACTGCGGGGAAGGTCGGCCAAGTAATCTTCTTGAACTCGCCTTTTAAATCGCGCAAAAACTTAACGCTCTTGTCCGTCTTGGCATCCGTCATGCCGGTTTTCTTCGCGCGAGCGCGACCGACGAAAAAGCAGATAACACCGACGACGAACAAAACCACCGCGATAAAGAAAGCGATCTTTTTGCCGGTGATAAACTCCGGCGCGAAGAAAGCACCGATCCATGCGCTGAAACCGTATGCACTAATATCGGAAAAGATGTTCAAGCTGCTGAGGAAAGACACGAGAACGGTGAGCAAACCGGCCACCGCCAAAATAAATCCCCAAAATACCATCGCTTGTTTTCTCCTTCCGTTGCTTACTTGGTTTCTCTGTGCACAGTGTGCTTGCGGCAGAAGCGGCAGTACTTGTTCATCTCAAGTCTGTCCGGATCGTTCTTCTTGTTCTTCATGGTGTTGTAGTTGCGTTGCTTACACTCGCTGCAAGCCATGGTCACTTTGACTCTCATAACGGCACCTCCAATAATTCCCTTATATAATGGGTTTTTGAGCCTCCCTCAGGGGCACATGCTGTTTTTAAAAAACGGCGCAAAAAAATAAACCCCTTTTGAGGTAGGAATAGTTTATCATACTTTTCACAATAGGTCAAGCCCTTTTTATAAAAAACTTTTTCGCGCATATACTTTTCTTGTGCATTGATTTTTTTACTATAATATGGTAGGATACAATATGTATACAGAGGAGGTGGGGATTTGGAGATCACCGTAAACGGAAAACGTGTTCGATACATCGATCAAGGCAGCGGCCCGAAAACAGTTCTGCTGTTACACGGTTGGGGTGTAGACGGTAGTTTATATCATTTAATAACAGATCATTTATCATCGTATTGCCGTGTTCTCGTTCCCGATCTCCCTGGTTTTGGAGGATCCGAAGAACCCGACCGTCCTTACACACCGTCGGACTTTGCCGACTTCGTTCTTGCCTTTACCAAGGCACTGGGAGTAACCGACGTGATCGGCATAGGCCACTCCAACGGCGGGCGCGTTTTAATCGACCTGCTTGCGCGAGAACATTGTCCGCTTAATATAACCAAAGCAATTTTGTTGGATTCTGCCGGTATTCCCGTAAAGCATTCTCTCTCGTATTACCTGCGGGTATATACCTTTAAGTGTATCAAGCGTCTTGCTACACTGCCCGGTATCCGTTCGCTGTTTCCAAATGCGGTGGAAAAGGCGCAAAAACGGTTTGGATCGTCCGATTATAAGCAGGCAAGTCCCGTCATGCGGCAAAGCATGGTGATTGCGCTCAAAACCGATGTCACCCCTCTTTTGCCACGCATTACTGTTCCCACCCTACTCATTTGGGGAAAGGACGATACTGCCACTCCCCTGCGTGATGCGAAAATAATGGAACAGCATATCCCCGATGCCGGTCTGGTTGTACTTGCCGGTGGACATTATGCCTTTGCCGAAAGTTTTGGACAGTGTCGTCGGGTATTGGATTCCTTTTTACAAGGAGAATAACTCATGATTATTGCTAAAATTGCCATGTTGCTTTGTGCGGCACTAAACGTCGCTTTGCAAGCCGTTTATTTCACCCACATGTTACAACTCAATTCCTATCGACCGGAACGCTACCGCAAATGGTGTGCCGACAACGATAAGAAAATTGTGCAAGTACGCACCATGCTACCGGCAACGCTCATTCTCGCCATGTTTTTGCCGGAATTGTACAGTTACATTGTCAGCGCTGTTGTTTTATTGATAACAGCACTACTCAACATTCCGAAAAAAGCAAAAAAACCGCTTGTCGTCACCGCGCGTGTGAAACGCTTGTTCGTAACCGAATTTCTTCTGGCAGCAATTATCCTTACCATCTGTTATTTCTTGGTATATCTGCGCGCCATCGGATTTTCGTGCGTACTTTCACTCACACCTTTTGTGTTAGTAGGCTTGGCTAATTACATTAATCTTCCTCTTGAGAAAGCCATCGCCAACCGTTACGTGCAGGATGCACGCCACCGTTTAAAACTGCGTCCCGATTTGACCGTGATCGGTATCACAGGCAGTTACGGTAAAACCAGCACCAAGAATTTTTTACACGCATTGCTTTCCGTCCGATACAATGTGTTAATGACACCGGAGAGTTATAACACAACAATGGGCGTGGTGCGTACCATCCGTGAACGGTTACGTCCCTCCCATCAAGTCTTTATCGCCGAAATGGGTGCTAAAAATGTTGGAGACATCAAAGAGATTTGCGATCTGGTATCTCCGCAATACGGTATCATCACCTCGGTCAGTGAACAACATTTAGAAACCTTTAAAACAATCGATAATATTATCGCCACCAAGTTTGAGTTAGCTGACGCTCTTAAGGAAAACGGTTGTCTGTTTGCTTGTGGGGATAATTTGCATATTCAAAACCGTTTGGCACAAAAGCAGCCGCTCTGCCCCACCGTTCTCTACGGTTTGCAAAACGGTGAGGTGCGTGTGACGGATCTACAGGTATCACTTGCGGGATCGACCTTTACGGTGTCAGTCGGTAACGAGGAACAGACCTTCACCACCAAACTACTCGGTGCCCATAACATTCAAAACTTAGCAGGTTGCATCGCGGTAGCGCACCATTTAGGTATCCCTTTAAGCGAAATGGTATACGCTGTGCGTTTACTTAAGCCAGTAGAACATCGCTTGCAGCTGCTGCCCAACGGTTATATTGACGACGCATACAATTCCAATCCTGCCGGTTTCCGCGGCGCTTTGGACGTGCTAAAACAATTCGACGCTCAGCGCGTGCTGGTTACCCCCGGTATGGTCGAATTAGGTGAACGGCAGGAAGCACTTAACCGTGAGCTTGGTGCCTATGCCGCGGATTGCTGCGACTTCGCCATCTTGGTCGGTATCAAACAAGCGCCGCCTCTCAAAGAGGGACTACTTTCCGCCGGCTTTGCTGAGGAACGAATTCTAGTGGTGCCGACACTGAACGAAGGTTTACAAATGTTAGCGCAAGTACCGTCAAAGGGCACGCGCATCGTATTATTGGAAAACGATTTACCGGATAATTTTTGAGAGGTGTTTTATCATGAAAACCAGAGTTGCCGTCCTGTTCGGCGGACGAAGCGTGGAGCACGAAGTATCGATCATCACAGGCATCCAAGCATTCTGTGCGCTCGACCGCGATAAGTATGATCCGATCCCACTGTACATTTCCAAGGATAATCGGTTTTATACCGGCGAAGAATTAGGCAAGATTGAAACCTATCGTGATATGAAAGCTTGCCTTCAAGCAGCGACACAGGTGTTGTTGGTCCCGTCGGAAAACGGCGTGGATATGATTCGCTATCCCATGAAGAAATTTGGCAACAACCTCATCGGTTCGTTTGAAGTGGCCCTTCCCGCCGTACACGGCACTAATGTCGAAGACGGTACACTGATGGGTATGCTGGAAATGCTGCGCATCCCCTATGCCGCCTGCGACGTTATGTCTTCTGCCATCGGTATGGATAAGTACTTAATGAAAGCCGCTCTCAATCACGCCGGTATTCCGGTGCTTCCCGCACTACCGTTTTCCGGAAAAGAATACGCTTTGAACGGCGAAGCGGTAGCCGATCGTATTGAGAACGCCATCGGTTATCCGGTGATCGTCAAGCCGGTCAATTTAGGTTCTTCGGTCGGTATTTCCCGCGCCGACAATCGCGAAAAACTGATAACTGCATTAGATGAAGCATTCGGCTTTTCGGCTCGCGTCTTGGTAGAAAAAGCAGTTACTCCCTTGCGCGAGATCAACTGTTCCGTGTTGGGCGATGCTGATGATGCACGTCCTTCCGTTTGTGAGGAGCCGATCAACAGCGACGAAATTCTAAGTTACCGCGACAAATACTTAAGCGGCGGAAAAAATTCAAAATCGGGCAAGTCCGGCGGCATGTCGAATCTGAAGCGCCGTTGTCCTGCCGATATCCCCGACGAGATGGCAAGCTCCGTGCAAACATTGGCGGTCAAAACGTTCCGCGCTCTCGGCTGTACCGGTGTGGCGCGTATTGATTTTTTGAACAATCCCGAAACCGGAGAACTGTGGGTGAACGAGATCAATACCATTCCCGGCTCGCTTTCATTTTATCTTTGGGAAGCAACCGGCTTACCGTTTGATAAACTGCTGGATGATATGATTACCTTGGCTTTCAAACGGCATCGTAACCGCGAAGCGTTGAATTTTAGTTACGACACCAACCTTCTCTCCTCCGTATCGCTCGGCGGTGCTAAAGGAAGTAAACAGTAATTAAAAGTATAAAAGCGCCCCTGCGAGTATTCGCAGGGGCGCTTTTTATAATTCTTTACGCGTTACAGTCTTCCACAATGTAGTCAATACCGTCCAGTTGCTCCACAGCGCGCAACGTTTCCTCCGGAATGTTATAAGCTTTGACAAGCAACAGAATACCGACGCGACCGGCGGCGTTGCTTTTCGGAGCAATGATATCAACGCTGACCACCGTGCTGAATAACGAGCGAAGTTCGCGTACGATCTCGCCGGCGCGATTTGTTTCCGATACTTCGATGTATAAATTGGTGATCGTTTTTTTCTTTTCCTCAAAATGGCCGAGCACCGGGACCGCCACTACACACAATAAGGTGGCGGCGACCGCACCAACATAAAATCCGTAACCGACGGCAATACCAATGGTGGCGGTTGCCCACAAGCCCGCTGCCGTGGTGAGACCGGTGATAACCGTACGGTTACGCACCAAGATCATACCGACGCCCAAAAAACCGATGCCGGATACAACTTGTGCAGAAATGCGAAATACGTCGCCGGTGTTGCCAAGCACCTGTACCGCAAACAAACCGGTCAGGGACGTCATGGCAGAACCGACACACACCAAAATATGTGTTCTAAGACCCGCTGCGCGGCCGTGTCGCCCACGCTCACTACCAATCAAGCCGCCGAGCAACGCTGCTAAAAAGACGCGGATCAACATCGTACACAAGTTAAATTCCTGCAAAAAATCGAAAAATTCCATCACATTCGCTCCTTTTTCTTAATAAAAAAACAAAAAGACGAAAAAAGCAGAAAACCATCGTGCTTTTTTCGTTCCGAATTCTTTAAGTTAAGTATATCATATTCTATGAAATTGTCAAGTTGAAAATTCGTCTTGACATTTCTATTAGAGTGGCATACAATATCGACTTGGAAAAGAGGCATGGTACTATGGATATTTTATTAAGTATAGCAATTGCATTATTTGTAGGTTTATTATTTACCCGTGTGATCAAACCGCTCGGGCTTCCCGCCGTCACCGGTTATCTTGTTGCCGGTGTGTTGATCGGGCCGTACGGGCTAGGCATATTGGGCACGTTGTTAGGGATAGAAGGACTTGGTTTTACCTCCATGCCGTACATCGAGCATTTCGGTGTCATTTCGGACGTAGCGTTGGGCTTTATCGCGTTTTCTATCGGCAACGAGTTCCGTCTGTCGCAACTGAAAAAGATCGGTAAGCAAGCGACGATTATCGGTATCGTGCAAGCGCTTGTTGCCGCTGTCTTTGTGGATATTGCTCTGTGTGTGTTAAGTTTGATCCTCGGTGAAGAGGTCCTGCCGATGAGTGTCGCAATCACGCTCGGTGCTGTCGCAACGGCAACCGCACCGGCTGCTACGCTTATGGTCGTTCGTCAGTACAAAGCCAAGGGAAAGCTCACTGATATTCTTCTTCCCGTCGTTGCCTTGGACGACGCGGTCGGCTTGATCGTGTTTGCCGTATCCTTCGGCATCGCTAAGGGTATGGTCAGCGGTCATGTGGATATTTACTCCATCGTTATCAATCCGCTGATTGAGATTATTGCTTCGCTTGTGCTGGGTGCCGTCATGGGCTTCTTGTTCTCGGAAACCGAAAAGCATTTCCATTCACGCAGCAAACGTCTTTCCGTGTCGGTAACCTTTGTCATTCTCACCGTTGCTATCACCATGATTCATATTCCCGTAGGCCCCATCACCATCAGTACCTCTTCCCTGCTTTCCTGCATGATGCTCGGCACTATTTTCTGCAACGTATGCGAATCCTCTGAAGAACTGATGGACCGTGTCGATCGCTGGACGACGCCGCTGTTTGTCCTCTTCTTCGTCATCAGCGGTGCAGAACTTGAACTAAGTGTATTCACACAATCTGCCATTATCGGTATCGGTGTTGTCTTTATCGTGTTCCGTTCACTCGGCAAGATGATCGGCAGCGGGCTTAGCGCCAAGGCGTGTGGCTGTGATGAGAACATCGTTAAATATCTCGGTATCACCCTGTTGCCGCAAGCAGGTGTAGCGCTTGGTATGTCGGTCACCGCCATGCAGCTCGGTGAAAAAGAGGGCTCTTTGGTGCGTAACATTGTTCTGTTTGCCGTTTTGATCTATGAATTGGTCGGGCCATTGCTCACCCAGATGGCACTCACCAAAGCCGGCGAGATCATTCCCGAACATCGTCGTTCTGCAAAGCAGATTAACCCCGATCGCACGCGATAGAAAACAAAAAGCCACCGCGCACGTTTCGTGCGCGGTGGCTTTTTTCTTAACTTAATTTTATTTCTTGCAGATCTTTTTGGCAAGGAAAAACAAAAGATGAAGAACGACACCAACAACAATGGCGACAACCAGGTCAAAAATAACCGTCAACGCGAATGTAACAACCAGTACGATAATATCCGTCCATGACTTTTGTTTGAAGATATGGACAAATTCACGCCATTCGCTCATATTGTACGCGACCATAAAGAGAATCGCGGCAATGGTAGGCATCGGAATCAGTGCGGCATACGGCATCAAGAATAACAGTACAAGCAGTAGCACGATCGCATGAACCATGCCGGCAATCGGGGTTCGACCGCCGTTTTTGGCGTTGGCAGAGGTTCTGGCAATCGCACCGGTAGCGGGGATACCACCAAAAAACACAGAAGCGATATTACCAAAGCCCTGTGCCACCAGTTCCGCATTGGGATTATGCTTGGAATTTACCATGGTATCTGCCACCACACAAGACAGCAGCGATTCAACTGCAGCGAGTAATGCGATGGTAACAGCATCCGGAAGAACAGTGAGCATTTTATTAATACTCAAGTCCATACCCGCAAAGGACACCTTCGGTAAACCGGTTGGAATGGTATACAGATCGCCGATCGTATACACCTGCTCCCCAAGCGCCGGAATCAAAGCAACCAGTAACGCGCTGACGATCACAGCGATCAGGGACGGCGGAACACGTTTTTCAAATTTCGGATATACGATCAAAATAGCCAAACTGACCGCACCAACCAGCAGCGCCCACGGACTGAAGGTAGCAGCCGCTTCCAAATTGGCCTCTACCTTTTCCAACGTTTCGATCGGTCGAATACCGTCTGCATAAACAAGTCCGAAAAAGTCCTTGATCTGACCGAGTAAAATCGTCACGGCAATACCGCCGGTGAAACCGACGGTAATCGTATGCGGCATATACTTGATAAACGTACCGAGTTTGCAAACACCCATGATAAGCAGCAACACGCCTGCCATCACCGTGGCAAGGAACAGTCCGTCCATCCCCTGTGTTGCAACCACGCCCGCCACAATGGTAGCAAACGCCGCCGTCGGGCCTGCGATCTGAACGCGACTTCCGCCGAGCAACGATACCACAAAGCCCGCAGCAATCGCCGTATAGACGCCGCACGCGGGCTCAACGCCCGATGCGAGTGCTAACGCGATAGAAAGCGGCAAGGCAATGATCGCAACAATAATACCCGCCACAATGTCGTTTATAAGCTGTTGTTTGTTATATCCTTTTAGCGCGGAGATCAATTTGGGTTGTAAATACCATTCTTTCATTTTTCCACATCCTAACCGCCAATCATTATAACACCCCTATGACGTTTGTCAACACAAAAAGCCGCTTTTATCCTTTAGTTTTGTCGCTTTATATCCTCGCTGTTGATGAGCGGATACGAAATCAAACGACTCCCCTCCAGCTCTTCGTGATGCATATTTACTGCCGTAACACGACGATTGCCATAGGTGGTGTAATAATACACCCCTTTATCTGCATTACAACACGCCGTATACTGCGTAATGGCATACTCCCCGTTTTCGACTTCACAACATCCTCTTGTTTGTTCCACCGTTCCCAGCATATGGAAAAACTGGCTGACGCTATCCTCCTCACCGTCTCCCGATACTGCATGTTGCTTTGTAAATACGGCGCGCACAAATCGCGACGGTGAGGATAGATCGCCCGGTAAACCGATCGCCCCTCTGCCGCGACTGCACGCACGGGGATCACCGATATAATCGGGATCTTTAGCAGTAAGGTGCGTATATAATTCCAGTCCCCGCAGTTGTTCGTCAAACGGCGGATTGTTTGTTAGCACACCTATGGGATTATCATATATCCGAAGTCCCTCCTCAACACATTCCAACGTGATCGCGTCACTCTTATCGGCAATCAGCCAGTGAAGCTCAGCCGTAGGATACCGTTTGCTGAACGGCGTACCTACTACATTTAAAGTGTGCAATTTTTGGCGTACCTCTCCCACTGTTTCGCATTGACCAAGCAACCATGGGATAAGTTCAAATTGTGCGACATTCTCCTTATCTGCTGTCGGATTGCCGTAGCATGCGTTACCAACAAAATTCAGCCCCGCCATGCAAAGTCCTTTTTCATTGACGGCATCATAATACAGCGGATAGCCATCTGCTACGTGTGCCATGCCGAGTATGGCGTAATGGGTCTTCAGTTCGCCACCATGACGGAAAGAAAAGCGAAAATTTCGCGGTGTAATCGTTACAGTTTCACCAAAAGCCATTTCATAATCCAACGTTCTGCCAAAATAAAAATCACGTGTTTGATATGTTATTGCCGTACACATGTTTATCACTCCCCTATATAGCGTGCAACAAGTGTGCGCATATATGCAAAAAGGACAGCCGAACGGCTGTCCTTTTTATAAACAGTTTAGAGTTTTGAGAATCCGTGGCAATTGACCAGAGCATCAACTTTCTTCCCTGCTTTACACATCGGGCACTCGTGCGAGGGGTGGCATTGATAATCGGGGAGATCGTTCGGATCAAATACCGAATGTACCGGCAGGCCGCCGCACTCTTTCGCGGTGGAAAAAATTGCCGAAACACCGGATACCGTACCGCCATAGTATTGTACCGCATCAATCGCCGCCTCGACCGTTTTACCGGACGCAACCGACACCGCTAATATCATAACGTGTTTACCGGCAATCATCGGCACAATGTTATCACGGAACATCAACTGACTCCCGTTAACGGTTTCGGGGGTGACAACGTAAATGGACTTGTGCGCGTTCATGTTGATGATATCCGCTTTAGACAAACAATCCGCCAAGCAAGCGCCAATCACTTCGGTACCATCCAAGCAAAGAATAGTATCCACAACGGTATCGGCATAGTAGTAGGAACTGAGTTCTTCCGCCACGGCACGTGCCTCGGACATACGTGCTTTTTGTGCCACCACATCAATGTAATAATTGCTGTGGCAGTTACCGGTGGCAAAATGCCCCATCGCAACACGCAAAAATAAATTGTTGCGTTTGGTTGCGTATTTCATGGTGTGTAAAGTTGGCATTACCGTTCCCCCTTTAAGGTTCTTTTCTATATTTTACACGATTTCAGAAAGCTGTGCAAGAGGTTAGGCAACTTTTTTCGTTTTCCACTTGCCGATGCGATAGAAAATGACCGTTAACACCGCGCCCAGCACCCACGACGATAAAAGTGAGATCTGAATACACTCATTATGGCCATACGGCAGCTCCGCCGTTCGGGTGAGGAACGAGATACCGTATGCTAACGGAACACGGATGACAACCGTGGTAATCAAAGATATCCACATAGGCGTCATCGTATCCCCCGCACCGCGCATAATACCCGACAAACTTTGGGTAACAGCTACCGCAATATATCCCACCGCAAGGATCTTCATGAGATAATAACTCATGTCAACCAACTCTGTCGTTTCAGTAAACACGCCCATCAATGATTTACCAAACAACAATATGACAATGGTAATCACCGTGGAGCAACCGACCGCCAGCAACGTTCCTTGTAAGGCACCTTTCGACACACGGTCGTATTTATTGGCACCCACGTTTTGTCCCGCAAACGTGGTAAGTGCCGTACCAAACGAGAAGTTCGGCATCATGGCAAAGCCATCCACGCGCATGATAACTACGTTGGCAGCAATGTAAAATTCGCCAAAACAATTCGTGAGCGACTGTACCACGATCATAGCGGATGAGAAGATTGCCTGCGTAGCACCGGAGGGCAATCCCAATTTAACAAGCGTCTTGACGTACTTGGCAAACGGTTTCATATACCGGAAGCCGAAATCAAAATGTTCACGCATACGCGCGAGTTTTATCAAACACAACACCGACGAGATAAACTGTGCAATCACCGTTGCCAGTGCGACGCCCGCTACGTCCATATGCAAAACAGCCACAAAATAGATATCTAATACAATGTTGATAACCGTGGCAACCAGCAGGTAAATCAGTGCCGAGACCGAATCGCCCAAGCCGCGCAATATACCGCTTAGGATATTATAATATCCCATGCCGAACATGCCGATCAACGAGATCATCAAATAGCTGTAACAACCGTCTAAAATAGCAGCAGGCGTGTTAAGCATCACTAAAATCGGACGAATCAGTGGGGACGCAACCGCAATCAAGCCCACACAAGCAATTAGCGTCACCGTAATACAGTTCCCCACCGTATAGGATAGTTCCTCGCGCTTACGCGCACCGAAATATTGCGACACCATAACGCTGGCGCCTGCCGAAATGCCGATAAACAATACGAGCAACATGTTAAGAATCGGCAACGCACTGCCGACTGCCGCAATGGCATTATCACCGTTTGCGGCGTATCGACCTACCACGATGGTATCCACCGTACTGTAGAACTGTTGTGCGATGTTTCCGATAAGCATCGGCAGCGTGAACATCACAATACTTTTCCAAACCGAGCCGGTCGTCATATCGGTCGGGGCAAAGAGTTTTTTGAACATAGAGTTAACACCTGTATCCGCTAAATTTTTTGTCTTCTGGATTATACCATATCGTCATACAAAACACAACAAAAAAGACACGCAACAGCGTGTCTTTTTTTGTTTTTAGCGTTTGCTGAGAACGTCTGTCTCGTATGCTTTGGCCACTTTAAACCATTCGCCGTCTGCAGGAGCGCCGCAGCTTTCACAATACTGCGTCCACACAGCACCGAACGGCAGGGTCTTCAATTCTTCTTGAGAGACCATCAACTCTGTCCAGTTATTGGTATCCTGCAACCCCTTCAGTTGTGCATCGGGAGTAAGCAGTGCCATTAACAGTGCTTTTTGAACGTTGCGGAAACCGACAATCCACGCAACAACACGATTGATGGACGCATCAAAATAATCGAGTGCGATCTTGACACGACCATCCAAACCGCCGCAACGCACGATCTCTTTGCAGATCTCGCGAGTTTCATCGTCCAACAGCACGACGTGGTCACTGTCCCAACGGATGGGGCGGGTCACGTGTAACGCAATTTCGGGGAAGAAGGTCAAGAGCGCGGGGATCTTATCCGAGACAACTTCCGTCGGATGATAGTGACCGTTGTCCATCAGCGGGATGCACTTATCCTTATTCGCAGCAGCATACCCGAGCGAGAACTCTGCACTGCCCACGGTGTACGCTTCCACACCGATACCGAACACCTTGGATTCGACGCAGGGTTTCACCTTGTCGAAATCAAACGGCTCGGACAAGATCGCATCGATAGATTCTTTATAACGCATACGCGGGCCCATACGGTCGGCGGGAATATCCTTAAAGCCGTCACCCGTCCAAATATTCATAACGCAGGGCTGACCGAGTTCCTCCGCCAAATACTGCGAAATACGGATACATGCTTTACCATGCTCGATCCAGAAACGGCGCGTTTCCTCATTCGGGCTGGCAAGAGTCAGCGGATCACACATGGGATGCGAGAAGAACGTGGGATTAAAATCGCAACCCAGACCGCGTGCTTTGCAGAAATCCACCCATTTTTTGAAGTGCTTGGGTTCGATCTTATCGCGATCGACCCAACCGCCGTTTTCGTCATCGAAAATGGCATAGCACGCATGGAGATTCATTTTTTTCATACCGGGGCAAAGCTTTAAGACCACGTCGATATCCGCCATCAGTTCCTCCGGCGTGCGTGCTCTGCCGGGATAGTTGCCGGTCGTTTGAATACCACCGGTCAGCGGTCCGTCGCTCTTCTGATCAAACCCGCGCACGTCGTCACCCTGCCAACAATGCAATGCAACCGGCACGCTTTTGAGCTTTTCGATTGCCGCATCGGTATCAACACCGAGTTTGGCATATACTGCTTTCGCTTGTAAGTAATCGCTCATATCATTACCTCCTGATACGGGGGATCCCGTTTTACTTTCCATATCATTATACCATATATTTTCCAAAAATCAATCAAAAAGAGAGCCGCTTTGCGGCTCTCTTATAAATCCTGCAGGTCAGCTGCCGGCAGATCGTTTTCGAGGTTATCGCGAGCGAGATCGTTATCGATGGTCGGATACACCTCTGATATCGGCTTTTCTGCCGCCACGCGATAGACTTTTTCCGATTGCGACGGCTTTTTTGGGCTTTTGGCCATCCCTATCACCTCAAAAAATAGCGTTTCCTGCGTGGCAACGAGATATGCTTTCCTTTTTTATTTTTAAAAACGGATACGCCCTTTATCAATATCGTCAATCACTTTTGCAATAGCGTGCTCCTTGTTGGAAACCGTAATCAGATCGGCAGCGGCTTTTGCGCTCTTTGTGGCATTGGCGACCGCTACGCCTACACCCGCTCGCTTGATCATGGGAACATCGTTATCGTAATCCCCGATCGCCAGTGTGTTTCGCATATCGATTTTGAGATACTCCGCCAACGCTTGCAAGCCGTCACCTTTATTGACATTTTTCGGCATCAGGTCAGAGAAGATATATTCCGACCTTATGATATCCACCTCCGCTGCTTTGGGGTGCTTCATTACCGCCTCGGATACTCTGTCCAAACACGCGCCATCCTCCGATGCAAAGATCACCTTAACAACCGGTTCCCCTGCTGTTTTAAACGTTCCGTATTGGTATTGCGTGTTCGTTCGTTCTCTGAATGCCTCGGTCACAATACAATCTTGCTGATAATAGATCCCGTTTTTTGTATTCAGTTGTATGCCCACTTGCGGGAATTGCTCAGCAACGTAGTCAAGAATTTCAGCGGCGGAATCCGGCAAGGTGACCAAACGTATAAATTCATTCTTCTCCCCATCAAACAAACCGGCTCCGTTAAAACAACCATATGGTACGTTTGGTTTCAACGTGTCGTAAAGTTCCGTCATGATCACTTTTTGCCGTCCCGTTATAAACGTAAAAAAGCCACCTTCACTTTTAAAATACTCAATAGCCGCCACATTCTCTTTGGACACTTCTCGATCTTCGTTTAGCAAGGTCCCGTCAAGATCGGTGCATATCAACAAGTTTTTAAATTTTTTATTACTCATATATTGCCACCATATAATAATTTGTAAATTCAGTCAGAGCCGAAGCGTGTTAAGGTCTCATTATAAAAGCTTGGTCCCGCTCTTTCTAGTTTGTGATGGAGTACACCCTAATTTCTTTGAAAACAAAGAAGAAAAATGTCGTTGATCAAAGAAACCGCATAGGTTGGCTATTTCGGCTATACTTTTATTTGTATCACGCAACAATTGAACCGATTTTTCTAAGCGCTTTTTTAATATATACTGATGAATGCTGATTCCTGTTCGCATCTTAAATATTTTGTTTAGATAGTAAGGGTGATAGTTTAATGCCTGCGCCAGTTCTTTGTTGCTTTGCATCGTACATAGATGATCGTTTATGAAGCTGAGTATTTGGTTGAATAGCTCTCGATTGATATCGATATTATACGTGGGTAAACAATAACACAAATACTGTAATTTAGCAGCCGCCTTTTCTTTACCGTACCGTTCATTGCCGTTATATTCTTGTTCAATCTCTAAAAAGATGTTTCGTAAATTGTACGCATTTTGAATGACAAAATAGGTTTTGAACAATTCGGGAACGTCTCCGTTATGTGACGCAAGGGCCTTTTCAGGGCAAAACTCTTCCTCTGCCACCGTTGACGAAAGAGTAAATCGGTGAGGATGGGTTGTATCAAAATCAAAATTCAACGTAATGAATTTCAGCGTATCGTCAGTAGAACTGATCGGCAGATAACGCGTGCCGGCGGGATAATAGCACAAAACGTTTTTCTTCAACTCATACGTTTCGTCACCGAGTTTAATTTCACCTGTGCCTTCCAAAATAAAAAGCATGCGGCAGTCATACGCCTTTGTAAAAAAACGATTGGGTAAGTATGAGGTGTCTGCGGCATAACGCAAATATAGTTCCATACCATCACCTAAATTTGTTTTTTGAACATTTTGGTTTGATTTATATATTGAGTTTATCACACAAAACCCATACAATCAAGAAAAAAAGGTTTAATATATGGAATTTTTTGCTCAGATAATTGGTTTTACTGGCGTTGCTGTCAATGTGTTGATTTATCAACAGAAAACACAAAAACGAGTTTTGTGTTTTAAATTTATATCCGATATCGCTTGGGCATTGCATTATATATTCCTCGGTGCTTTCAGTGGTGCCGCTGTTGCGTGTGTCGGACTGTTGCGCGAAACCGTGTTTATGTTTTCCCAAAAGCATCGCAAAAAATGGCTCGTGCTGTTTCTGTGTATTACGGTTGTATCCATTTATCTTACTTGGAAAAACTGGTTCAGCATCTTCCCTGCCATTGCCAGTTTTCTGTCGGTTATCAGTTTTTGGCAAAGAAGCCCTAAGCGGACACGCTTACTTGCTTTTCCGATATCGCTTTGTATGTGTACGTACAGCTTGTCAAGCGGTTCGTGGGCGGGTGTTTGCAATGAACTGTTAACCGTTTCATCAGCAACGATCGGTTTACTACGAAAGGAGATAAAAAAGAGATGAAGACTACACAAACAAAAAAACCATTCAGAGTAGGTGCTATCAACTGGGATTGCGCGGTGCCGGAGGATACGTTTTTTGGCTTTCACTCCGCAAAAAGCTTAAGTCCCAAACAGTTTCGTTATTGCACACCGTACTATGCCCATATTGAAGGCGCGAATAAAATCAGCTACACCTACAAAACGCAGGAAGAATTTGACAAAGAACTGGAATATGCGATAGAAGCAGGTATAGACTATTTCGCTTATACGTGGTATACTGAGGAAAAACTCGACCGTGACGATCTTGAGGGAAAGCTTCACGAAATCACCTATGGAAGAAACATGCACTTTAAGAGCAAGCTCAAAGATAAAATAAAACTTTGCGCCATGTTTGTTTGCTCACATATACATACCGATCATGACTTTGAAAAACTCGCGGCAGAAATGAAACAACCCTACTATGAGAAGGTGGACGGCAGACCTCTCGTCTATCTGTTTGGCGGTTATCGTTTGGATTATATTGAGCGTCTTAACACGCTTTGCGAAGAGCACTCCCTGCCCGCTCCGTATATCGTGTTCCTCAACAACGGTGTTGAAAGCGAGGACGGCGATTACAGTAAGGCAGATGCAGTTTCAGCATATACCTGTTGCACCAGTGGGATCACAACCCATGCACAGCTTTGCGAGCAACTCGAAAAAGAAAATGAAGACCGTAAAAAGTTCGGCATCGACATTATCCCGCTATTTACAATGGGATGGAGTCCGAAACCGCGCATCGTAAATCCTGTGCCGTGGATAACGTATCCCGACGTCGATTATGCAGCCTTTGCCACCGAGGAAGAATTACTGGATGGAGCAAAACGGCTTTGCAGTTGGATACAGCGCAACCAATCGGTTACCAAGACTCGTCATATTTTAACATATGCGTGGAACGAGTTTGAAGAAGGCGGATTTATTTGTCCCACCTATAACCAAGACGATACCGTTAACTACGAGCGCATAAAAACCTTTAAAAAAATATCCAAACAGTTTAAAGAAACGTTGTAACACACCATAGGAGGTACTCCCATGTATGCCATTCACATCAATTTTCCCGATCAAACGTTGACGTTTGCCGCGCAGGAACTAAAACGTTACTTGCGCATGATGATGCCGCAGGCAGGAGAAATCCTTATCGATTATGATGCAAATGCCGAAGGCGGGTTTCATTTGGATCTCATGCAGAATCTGGGCCTTGATGTATCCGATGTTGAAGATACTGATTTAGACGATATTCTTTACATCGATACCGACAAAAACGGCGGCGTGATCGCGGGTGATAACCTGCGCAGTGTGCTGCTTGCCGTATATGAGTATCTGCGTCAAAACGGATGTCGATGGCTTTTTCCTGGCCCCGACGGAGAATTTATTCCGAAACGTGAAATCGTACCCGTAAAGCTACGTCACGTTGCCTCTTTGCGTTACCGCGGTTGGTGTAACGAGGGTTCTATGGCTCGTTCCACCATGACGGAAATGATCGATTTCACCCCCAAAGTGGGTATGAACGTGGTCATGATTCAATTCCGCGTTCCCAAGATCTTTTATTCTCGCTATTACGGGAGTGCTCCCGCAGCGCAGGACGTCACGGTCGACGACGTTCAGCAGTGGTCGGTAGAGTGCGAAACGGAGATCGTCAAACGTGGTTTGCAGCTACACGCGATCGGTCACGGATTCACCTGTGAGCCGTTCGGCATCGATAGTTCCGAGGCATGGAAAGAAGTGGATGAAAGCGTCGTGCCCGAACACAATCGTAAATACCTTGCGATGATGAACGGCGAGCGCAAGTTGTTCCGCAATAAACCCGTCAACACCAATTTTTGCATGTCAAATGCTGAAGCACGTGCTATGGTAGCCGATTATATTGTGAAGTATGCCGAACGGCACGCCAATGCTGATTATATTCATGTTTGGTTGGCGGATTCCATGAACAACCACTGTGAATGTGAGGAGTGTCAAAAGAAGACACCTTCGGATTTTTATATGCTTCTCCTCAACGATATTGATGATCGCCTGACGTCAAAGGGCCTCAATACCCGTATCGTGTTTATCTCGTACGTGGATAGCAGCTGGCCTCCCGTTACGGAACGGATAAAGAACCCGAAGCGTTTCACGTTAATGCTGGCACCCATCACGAGAAGTTATACGTCCACGCTTCCCGAGGGCAAGATCACTTCGAAGACAATTCCGTACAAGCGCAACCAAAACGTGATGCCCAAAACGCTCGACGATTATCTTGCTTACTACGCGGATTGGAAAAAGACGTGGGGCGGTAAGAGTCTTTGCTACGAATACCATTTTTGGAAGCATCAGCATTACGATCCGTCTTGCATGGCTTTGGCCGAGCGCCTCTATGAGGATATCAAGGTATATCAAAGCTTGGATATCGACGGTTTGATCCAGTGCAGCACACAGCGCAGCTTTTTCCCGCACGGCTTTGCCTACTATCTGAACTCTCGCGCGCATTTTGATGCTTCTCTTTCCTATGAGGAGATCAAAGAAGATTACTTCTCCCATGCATTTGGCGAGAATTATAAAGAGTTTATCGCGTATTTTGAAGAACTCAAAAATACGATTGAGATGGGCTATATGGAGGGCGAACTCGGAGCGGAGGAAGATCGTTTCTTCTACAACCCCGCTTACGTCGAACGACTGGAACGTGCAGCACAGCTTGCCGACAAAGCCAAAGAGCTGGTCGAGCGTAACCGCCGACTCCCCGAAACTGTGCAAAACATGTCGGTTTCCTTGGTGGAACATCATGCCGACTACTTGCGTGAACTTTCCCGTTTCCTTTCTTTGATCGCACAGGGGAAAACAGAGGAGGCCGCCGCAATCTGGGAGTCTTTGAAGGACGAGTTCAAAAAGCGTGAGCCGTATCTTTTCCGCTATCTGGATCAGTGGCAGAACTTCCGAGCTTTGGCGCATATTCTCGACAACAAAAGATTACCGCAATAAGAACAAAAAGCAGCCGTCTGTAGACGGCTGCTTTTTGTGTCTATTTCTCGTTTTCGATTTTGATACTTTACGCTTTTACGCCGTTCGCAATCTCGTTTGCCATGTTAAAGGCAAGACGGCAATATTGCTCCATAATCGGTTCTGCGAAACCATTCGGGAAATTTAATTCCAAGGAGAAAACACCGTCGAAATTGATTTCGCGCAACGCGGCCATAACGTCCCACCATTTGATCATACCCATGCCGGGGAGGTTGTGCTGATCGGTAGAACCGTAGTTGTCGTGCACGTGAAGCACTTTAATTAAATCGCCGCATTTTCTCATTTCCGGTCCTACGTCTAATCGTCTTGAAAATGCCGTAACGTGTCCGATATCCAAACAAATCTTGACGTTGTCGCGATCAACCGCCCTGACCACCTCTGCCACCTCTTCGGGCGTGCTGATGCAAAAGCCGATGCACGGCATGGTTTCGTAGCAAAGCGTAACGCCGTACGGCTTCGCATAGTCGCTGAGTTCTCTCAAATACGCAACATTCTTTTCAAACGTATCTTTGGCGATCTCGGTCCCTCTGTCGCTCCAACCGTTCGGCATAAAGGGATGCACTACTAAATACTCACAGCCAAGATACGTGCAGCACTCGATCGCTATTTTGATCTTCTCCAGCAGCCCTGCATTCTCTTCCTCGGTAAGCGCGCGTTCCATAGACAGAACGGGACCATGTGCTTGGTGGATACGAAGACCGGCTTCTTCCGCCAACTCTCTTTCACGCGTGAGGAGTTTCTTTCTTTCTTCCGGATCCATTCCCAGGATGTCGTTTCTGGACGGCAATCCGTTGTCCACGCAGGAATAGCCAAATTCTTTCATCTTCTTATAGGTGTTTTCACCCCAGTATTTGGCACAACCTGCCGAACCCATGGTTGCCGCATTAAGACCGATACGCATACTTACACACTCTCTTTCTTAAAATGATATTTGAATTTTAATTTTACAGTACTATTATATTACTCCACGCGCGGTTGCCGTTTTTATCAACGACTTCCACGCGAAGCCATTTTTCAAACTCTTTTAACGTGTATGTTGCGCTTTCCACAGACTCAGCGCGAACCATTCTGTCCGACGCCCAAGTGGCGTTTGTCATAAACGCAATTTTCTTGCAAGGAGAACACTCGACCGTAACGGTATT
>JAFSCE010000002.1 GCA_017436915.1 Clostridia bacterium | reverse complement strand
CAGTGCCAATGACGTGGTTGATAATTAAAAAGAGCTTCAATATTTTAGGCGCAATAACGCATTACTTTACGCAAAGCGATTATCTGTTTGTTGTACTAAGCGTGTTTGTGCTTATGATTGTTTCGTTTATTCCAAGTTTAGTCATACTGTATAAGCGGAAAAACAATATTCTTTTAGACTAATTCATTATGTGAGAGTTCGAAGTCATACGCAAAACTGCCGAAAATATCTTTTTTATAGTCCTTACACAAGTAAAAAGGGTAGGCGTAGTGCCTGCCCTTTTGTTTTTATGGTGCCATGAAAATATGTGATTCTTATTGTATTTACCATACGGGTGTGCTATAATGCGTAAAACGCATTGTGTGGGAGGATCTGTTATGTCCTATACGTTATACGGTGACGGAATCCATGACGATACCGCTGCCATTCAGGAACTGATTGATAACAACTGCGAAGTGTCGTTGCCGGCACCAAAGGTGTGCTATTTGATTTCAAAGCCGCTGGAGTTACACTCGAATTTGCGGTTTGTCCTTCCGCGATTTGCGGAGATCCGACTCAAAGAGGGCTCCAATTGCTATATGCTGAAAAACAAAACCATGGACGATTATCAAGACCGTATCGAAACGCGGCTGTTTCAGCACGTAAACCGCTATTCTCTTGCACCCGAGGCGCGTTGTGAGAACATCGAAGTACGAGGCGGCATCTGGAACTTTAATAACAAGCAGCAGCCGCCCAATCCGATCTCGATCGGTCGCTGTGATCCGCCGGATTACACGGGGTTTTGCTTTTTGTTCTATAACGTGAAGAATTTGCGTCTTTCGTCCTTGACGATGAAAGATCCTGCTAATTTTGCCGTGACGATGGATACTGTATCCTATTTTACGGTGGATAACATCACCTTTGATTTTAACGACGGCAATCTGTACCAAAGCAACATGGACGGTATTCATTTGTGCGGGAATTGTCATCATGGCACCATCGAAAATCTTTTCGGCACCTGCTACGACGATGTTGTGGCGCTGAATTCCGCGGAGGGGTCGGCAGGCCCGATTGAGGACGTGACCGTCAGAGGGATTTATACCGAAAACTCGTACAGTGCGATGCGACTCTACGCCTCCAGTCCCGAAACGGCGATCCGAAACGTGCATATTTCCGACGTTCACGGCACGTTTTATCATTTTGGCATTTGCTTTATGCCCGCCGGTGGGGAGGGTAAACGTGCTCTGTATGAAAACATCACCATCGAGCAGATGTACGGCGGGAAAGCCAGTCGCGATCTGGTGAAGTTCCCGTACGTGCACAACTACCGAAAATTTGCGCTTATTGAAGTTGAGAATGGCGCCGACGTTAAAAATCTGACCATTGCCGACGTTCACAGACGTGAGTTCGTTGACGGCACGGTGCCGACTTTGCGGTTTGCGGGCAGTGCGGTGATCGAAAACTTGATTCTCCATAATATCACCGCCGAGAATTTCACCGACACGGATGAGATGCCCTTTATCGTGAATAAAGCGAAGATCAACGGGTGCAACGCTCCCGAGCTCCTTTAACCTTTATAAAATAAAATCCCCCCGCCAAGCGGGGGGATTTTTTGTTTTGTTTAATTATAGCTCCGGGGCGATATAGCCGCGGTCGGCGAGCAGTGCGCCGATGGTGTTGAGCACCCCTTCGGATTCGGCGCGGACGGTGTGATAATGATACCCACCGGTGATCGCCATCAGTTCGGTCGATTTTCCGGTGCGCACGCCCTCGATGAATTGCTTGACGTGCAGGCGGGAAAAAATGTTGAGCGGTGCGGACACCTTGCCGTATACCTTGTGCCAGACAAAGACGTCCACTACCGTACCGCCGTTATCGACGATCACGTTCAGTTCGTCTTCTGTCTGTTCGGTGGTGTGGTGTAATTTGAATACGCGCTCCTTGAGGGGAGAGCGCTTTAGGATATACCCGTTGTGGGTGGAGAGGATCTCAAAGCCGGACCCTTTGAGCACCGCCACGTCCTGCACGATGATCTGCCGCGACACACCGAACGTTTCGGCAAGCGTACTGCCGGATACGGCCTCATCGGAGGAGAACAACAAATTGACAATGGCTTTTCTTCGTTCAGCCGCTTTCATAACTTCACCTCACCGCGTGCAAATTTTTGAGGGAGAGATCTAAGATCGGGGAGGAGTGTGTCAGAGCGCCGCTCGAAATATAATCAACGCCGATGTCGATGAGCTTGGCGACGTTTTCTTTGGTGACGTTGCCGCTGCACTCGGTTTCGGCTTTTCCGCGGCACAGAGCGACCGCTTCGCGCATATCCTCGACGCTCATGTTATCCAGCATGATGATGTCGGCGCCTGCTTCCAGGGCGTCTTTTAGCATGGTGAAATTTTCCACTTCGATCTCGATCTTACGGACAAAGGGAGCGTATTCTTTTGCCAGTTTCACCGCTTCTTTGACGCCGCCCGCGGCACCGATGTGGTTATCCTTGAGCAGAATACCGTCGCTCAAATTGTAACGGTGATTACAGCCGCCGCCCACCTTAACGGCATATTTTTCAAACAGGCGCATGCCGGGGGTGGTCTTGCGGGTGTCGAGCAGTTTGGTGTTGCTGCCCGAAAGCAGATCGACGATCGTGCGGGTATAGGTGGCGATACCGCTCATGCGCTGCAGGTAGTTCAGTGCGGTGCGCTCGCCCGAGAGGAGAACGCGGATATCGCCGCGCACAACGCCGAGTTTTTGTCCGTTTTTCACGACGTCGCCGTCGCGGCAGGTGAAGGTCACTTTCGTGTCGGCATCGAGCAGTTCAAACACGCGCTTGAAAACGTCCAAGCCCGCAATGACGCCGTCTTCTTTACAGATGAGATCGACCTCGCCGAGCTGATATTGCGGCATGACCGCGTTGGTGGAAATGTCCTCGCTTGTGATGTCTTCTTTGAGTGCCGCTAAGATCAGATCGTCGGCATTGATTTTCATGGTGACGTTATTCATGGCTGCTTTTCTCCTTTTCAATGGCCTTTAAAACCAGTTCTTTATACGTTTGGGGATAATCGTTGTACGCTTCGGCATCCACGACCATTTCATCGGGTTGTTCCAACGGTGTGTACCGGGAGGCAATGTGTGCGGCGGCTCGTTTGGCAAACACCAGACTTTCAAGCAACGAATTGCTTGCCAACCGATTGCGGCCGTGTACGCCGTTGCACGCCGTTTCGCCCACCGCGTACAGGCGGTCCATGGACGTCTTGCTGTGGGCATCCACGTCGATGCCGCCCATAAAGTAATGCTGTGACGGTACGACGGGGATGGGCTCTTTGGTGACGTCGTAGCCCTCCGCAAGACAGTGCTGATAGATGTTCGGGAAATGGGCTTTGATCTCGTCCTCGGGGATAGGGGCAAGGGAGAGCCAGACGTGCTCGCTGCCTTCTTTTTTCATTTCCTCAAAGATGGCTTTGGTGACGACGTCGCGGGGGAGAAGCTCGTTGACAAACCGCTCGCCCTTGGCATTGAGCAACACCGCACCTTCGCCCCGCACCGATTCGGAGATGAGAAATTCTCTGCCGGGCTTTTGTGTGTACAGCGTAGTGGGGTGGATTTGTATGTAGTCGATATGCTGCAACGCAACGCCGTGTTTGAGCGCCAGTGCCAACGCGTCACCCGTCAGGTGACGGTAGTTGGTGGAGTGCTTGAACAAGCCGCCGATGCCGCCGGTCGCAAGGACGGTGTAGTCGGCGTGGATGGCACGGTAGTTGCCGTTTGCATCGTGACCGATGATGCCCGCGCACGTGTTCTCACGGCAGATGAGATCGACCATGGTGAAGTGTTCGATCAGGGTGACGTTTTTTCGGCGTTTTACCGCTTCCAAAAGATGAGAGGTGATCTCTTTGCCCGTTTCATCCTCGTGAAACAAAATCCGCGGACGGGAATGAGCACCTTCGCGGGTATAGCGAAGAGCGTCGCCGTCCGTTTCAAAGCGAACGCCGAAGGAGAGCAGTTCGTTGATGACCTCACGCGAGGAACGAATCATGATCTCGACCGAGGCGGGGTTATTCTCGTAATGCCCCGCTTTCATCGTATCCTCAAAAAACGAGGGATAGTCCTCTTCGTCACGCAACACGCAAATGCCGCCCTGCGCCAAAAAGGAATCGCTTTTGGGGGCATCCTCTTTGGTGATGATGGTTATCTTTTTTTCGGTCGGCAGGTTGAGCGCGCAGTACAGACCCGCTACACCGCAGCCGACGATTACAATATCGGTATGCATCGTTATTTTGCCAACTCCAACATTTTCTCAAGCGGGATCAGCGCCCTACGGCGCGTGGCTTCATCCACCACGATCTCGTTATCCTCGTTTTGGAGAACGGACAGCACCGCCGCGAGAGTGTTTAATTTCATATCCGCACAGCACGGATGCGGATTCGGGTAATAAAAGCGCTTGTCGGGATTGTTAGCGTTTAACGCATAATCCACACCGTCCTCGGTGCAAACGATGAATTCCTGTTCATCGCTTGCTTTGGCAAACGCCAAGATTTCCGCCGTGCTGCCGATCACATCCGCCAGCGAGAGTACCTCGGCTTCGCATTCGGGGTGCGCGAGCACCTTGGCGTGCGGGTGCTTTTCCTTTTCTGAGAGCACCTGCTCGCGCGTGACGGCGGCATGAATGGGACAGCAACCGTCGTTTAGAATGATCTGTTTCTCGGGGACTTTTTGTGCCACAAAGCTGCCGAGATTACGATCGGGAATGAAAAATACCGTTTTGTTCGGCAGTGCTTTTACGATCTTGACCGCGTTGGACGAGGTCACGCAAACGTCGCTTTGACATTTAAGCTCTGCCGTGGAGTTGATGTAACACACCACCGCCACGTCCTCGTACCGTGCGCGTATCTCCTCGATGACGCCGTCTGTTACCATGTGCGCCATCGGGCAATCGGCGGTCAGATCGGGCATGAGTACTTTTTTATCGGGATTTAATATTTTTGCGCTTTCGCCCATAAACCGAACACCGCAAAAGACGATGATGTCGGCATCGCATTGTTTGGCGACCTTGGCGAGATAAAAGGAATCTCCGACGTAATCGGCGATGGCTTGCACCTCTGCCGGCGCGTAATAGTGAGCGAGAACGATCGCGTTCTTTTCGCGTTTTAATTGTTCGATCTTACGTTTCATGTGACTCGTTCCTTTGCTTTGAGAACTAAAAACAACAGCCAGATTATAGCACCACGCTTTACATCTGTCAACTTATCTGTAAACTTTTTTTATGAGCAAAAAAAGATAGCATCGAGCAAAGTCGATGCTATCTAACCTTACAGCTTTTCTTCGTCATAGACGGCGCGCGAGCCGCCGATGAATTTCGGGCGCGTGCGCGCGGCGAGTACCGTGGCGCCGCCGATAACGTTGTTTTCCAAACGCAGGGGGACGGCGACCTTTTTGAGGTGCATACCGATCAGCGTAAAGCCGATGTCAAGACCGGCGTCCGCCTTGATCTCTTCCACCGCCACGGGATCGCGAAACGCGGCATACGCTTGCGTTGCCAGCGAGCCGCCCGCCTTTGGTTGCGGCACGACGTTGACCGGCTCTGAGAACGGCACGGCTTGCCGTTCGGTGATGATGGCGCGGTTGAGATGCTCACAGCATTGCACCGCAAGGAATAAGCCGTTTTTGGCAGTATAGTCGTGTAAAGCGCGAAAGATTTCCGCTGCGAGGGCGGGGCTTGAGTTGGTGCCGATGGTATCGCCCGCTACCTCACTGGTAGAGCAACCGACCACCACGAGGTTGCCCGCTTTGAGTTTTGCTTTTTCACACAGTTCTTGGATGGCTGCGTGCGTTTGATCGTAAATTGACGTTTGCATCGTTATCACCTTAATACCTTACTTTTTTCAAAGATCTTCGCCAGCAACACGCCGATCACCACACCGAGGGCACCTTGTATGCTGTTGGCGGGGATGTTGACTGCCGAAGGGATAAATCCATACAGAAAACCCTCAAACACAAAATAGCCGAGGATCATGACGAGCTCCGCCGCCACGCCGCTGATGATGCCGGACGGAAGGTTGCCGAGTTTTTGACGGAGGAATTTGAATCCGTAAAACGCGACGAGTGCCATCACGCCTTTGATCACAAAGGTTGCCGGGGCATAGGTCATGTAGCCGGAAAAGACGTCTGCCAGCGCCGAGCCGAGTCCGGCGGCAAGAAAGCCGTACGCGGGCGAAAGCATCCAGCCCGCTACCAGCACGATACAGTCGCCCAAATTTACGTAGCCGTTTAAGGGGGAGGGGATCTTAATGATCATGGTTGCCACGCAGGTGAGCGCTGCCATCAGCGCCGTGATGACGATCTTTTTGGTTTTGTCGTTCATGGGGTATCAGAGTCCTTTCGTTTACACAACAGTATTATATAAGATTAGGTGGTGATTAGGCAAGAGGTTTTTCAGAATGAAACGAAAAAAGCCGTCCATCCTATTACATAAAGGAGGATTGGTTATGTGTGGAATCGTGGGATACGTTGGTGCGCAGGCGGCGGCACCGCTTTTGTTGGAGGGACTCCTTAAACTGGAGTACCGCGGATACGATTCGGCGGGGATCGCTGTGATGAACGACGGGCAACTTCTTGTCAGCAAGGTGAAAGGGCGCATTGCGAACTTATGTGAAAAGACCGAGGGCGGTCGACAGGTGCCGGGGACGATCGGTATCGGGCATACGCGGTGGGCGACCCATGGCGCACCAACCGACGTAAACGCGCATCCGCACTTGAGCAACGATGGACGGTTTGCGGTGGTGCACAACGGGATCATTGAAAATTATCTGGCATTGCGCGAGGAGTTGACCGCCAAAGGGTTTCATTTTGAGAGCGACACCGACACCGAGGTAATCGTGCATTTGCTCGAACGGTATTACGCAGGTGACGTGAAAGCGGCGGTTATTAAGACGGTATCCCGCTTGCAGGGCTCGTATGCGT
This sequence comes from Clostridia bacterium, assembly GCA_017436915.1. Taxonomy (GTDB): domain Bacteria; phylum Bacillota; class Clostridia; order Oscillospirales; family Acutalibacteraceae; genus RGIG3009. The sequence goes on along the minus strand of JAFSCE010000002.1, from coordinate 14,008 downwards.
TGGGGGTGGTGTGCGCCGATGCGCCGAACACGGTGTTCGCGGCGCGCGAGGCGAGCCCGCTAATTATAGGACTGGGGAGCGGGGAGCAGTATTTCGCCTCGGACGTGACGGCACTCGTGCCGTATACGCGGAGCGTCTTGTACTTGGACGACGGCGAGTTTGCGGCACTTACCGCCAACGGAGTGACGGTATTTAACGGCGCGGGGCAGACGGTGGACAAGCCGCTGCAGCATATCGCGTGGGATATACAAGCCGCCGAAAAGGACGGGTTTGATCATTTTATGCTCAAAGAGATCTTTGAGCAGCCCGCCGCCGTGCGCGCGACGATCGCCCCGCGGATGCGGGGGCGAGCGATCTGTTTGGACGACGTGCGAGCGGATGATCTGAAAAACATCCGCCGTATCGTGATCACCGCGTGCGGGTCGGCGTATTACGCGGGGTGTGCGGGCAAATACGCCATTGAGGCGCTGTGCCGCTTACCCGTGCAGGTGGAGCTTGCCAGTGAGTTGCGGTACAGCGATCCGCTGATGGACGAGCAGACGCTGCTCATTGTCCTCTCGCAATCGGGCGAGACGGCGGATACCATTGCGGCGATGAAAGAGTGCAAGGCGCGTGGGGCAAAAACGCTTTCGATCGTGAACGTGGTGGGCAGTACGGTAGCGACGCTTGCCGATCACGTGCTGTATACCCATGCGGGGCCCGAGATCGCGGTGGCGACCACAAAAGGGTATACCACGCAACTTGCGGTGTTGTACTTGTTTGCATTATATATGGCGCAGGTGCAAGGGACGGTGAGCGGGGAGGAATTTAACCGCCTGTTCGGTGAATTGGAGCAGTTGCCGCACCGTGTGCAAAACGCGCTGGATATGAATCCCGGGACAGAGCGGCTTGCACGCAAGTACGGCGGCGCGTCGTCGGTGTTTTTCATCGGGCGCAATACCGATTACGCGGTGGCGCTGGAGGGCGCGCTCAAACTCAAAGAGATCTCGTATATTCACGCGGAGGGGTATGCGGCGGGGGAACTCAAGCACGGGACCATCGCGCTGATCGACGAGCATCAGCCGGTGATAGCGCTGTGTTGTAACGGAGCGGTAGCGGATAAGACGGTCAGCAACGCGGTGGAGGTGAAGGCGCGCGGCGCCGAGGTGTTGGCGGTGACGTTCAAAGGCGATACAACACTCGCGGCGGTGGCGGATGATATGCTGTTCGTACCTCATATGGAGCCGTTGTTCGCCCCGATCGCCGAGATCGTGCCGCTGCAGTTGTTTGCGTATTACGTTGCCCGCGAAAACGGTTGTGATATCGATAAGCCGAAAAATTTGGCAAAATCGGTTACAGTGGAATAAAACGCGCCCCGACTTGGTGTCGGGGCGCGTTTTGTGTTAACGGATGCCGTAGTTTTGCAGGACGTAGTCCATGTCTTTGTCGCCGCGACCGGAGAGGTTGATAAGGACGGAGCCCTTACCCATTTGTTTGGCAAGTTTCATGCCATAGGCAACGGCGTGTGCCGATTCAATGGCGGGGATGATACCCTCCGTGCGGGAAAGGGTGAAGAACGCGTCGATGGTTTCCTCATCGTCCACGACGTCGTATTTGACTCTGCCGAGATCGCGCAGGAATGCGTGCTCGGGGCCGGAGGACGGATAGTCAAGACCGCTTGCGACCGAATACACCGGTGCGGGCTCGCCGTTTTCGTCCTTTAACATGATGCTGTTAAAGCCGTGCATGATGCCCTCGGTGCCGTATTTGAGCGAGGCGGCATGGTCGCCGAGTTTCGGACCTTTGCCGAGCGGCTCGACGCCGTACAGATCCACGGGATCGTTTAAGAAGCCCGCAAACATACCGGCGGCATTGGAACCGCCGCCGACACACGCGACCACCGCATCCGGCAGTTCACCCGTCATGCCGACAAACTGTTCTCTGGCTTCGATGCCCACGACACTTTGGAAATCGCGCACCATCATCGGGAACGGATGCGGGCCGAGCACCGAGCCGATGCAATAAATAGCGTCTTTATATTCGTTTGCATAGGCGGCAAACGCGGCGTCCACCGCTTCTTTCAAGGTGGCAAGACCGTGGGTGACTTCCACGACGTTCGCACCGAGAATCTTCATGCGGGCAACGTTGGGGGCTTGCTTTTTGATGTCCACCGAGCCCATGTAAATGTCACATTCCAAGCCGAAATACGCGGCGGCGGTGGCGAGCGCCACACCGTGCTGACCGGCGCCCGTTTCGGCAATGACCTTTTTCTTGCCCATGTATTTGGCGAGCAGGGCTTCACCCATGCAATGGTTGAGTTTGTGCGCGCCCGAATGGTTTAAATCCTCACGTTTGACGTACAACTGTACGTTGCCGAGCTTGCCCGACAAGCGCTCCAGGTACGAGATGGGGGTGGGGCGGCCCTGGAAATCGCGACGGATGCCGCGCAGCTCACTGATGAATTTTGAGGATTTGCAGATGGTGAAATACGCTTCGGTGATCTCCGCCATGGCTTGCTTTAAGTCGTCGGAGATGTACGCGCCGCCGTATTTGCCGAAAAAGCCGTTCTCATCGGGATAGTGCTTAAAGTAGGTGTCAAAATCAATGCCGTTGAAATTCATAGTGCATTCCTCCTGAAATAAAAAATCCTTGGCAGATAAGTCTGCCAAGGACGAATAAAGTACTTATCCGCGGTACCACCTTGATTCACGGCGAATGCCGTGCACTTTATGGGATACAACCATATCCCCGACAACTGACGCATGTCCTCGCGTTGCAGAATACTCTGTGATACTTCACATTTGACTGCACCCTCAGCGGCCCATTTGACGTTGTGTTTCCTACCCGATTTCCAGCACCACGGGCTCTCTGTGAGGGCATCTGCGCCTTTACTTCCGCTTCAACGGTTTGTATGGAATTTGGCATCATTATAGCACTACGTTTTTAGTGTGTCAAGTAAAAACTTGATTCTGACAATGTAGCGTGATACAATAAGTGAGAATCGAGGGATGCGTTATGAAAATCATCGACGTGTTGAAAAGCGGGAAACTCTCGTTATCGTTCGAGGTGTTTCCGCCGAAAACCGAAACTGCGTTTGACAGTGTCAAACAAGCCACCGAGGAGATCGCACGGCTTCACCCGTCATTCATGAGCGTGACGTACGGAGCGGGCGGCGGTACCAGTCGGTACACGCTGGATATTGCGAAAAACATTAAGGAGCGCTACGGCGTACCGACACTGGCACACCTCACCTGCGTTTCCTCCACCAAACAGACGGTGGCGGAAAAGATCAGCGAGATCAAAGCGGCGGGGATCGAAAACGTGATGGCGTTGCGCGGCGATATTCCTGCCGAGCTTGAGGGCGCCGACCGCGCGGGCTGGGATTACCGCTATGCGGTGGACTTGGTGCGCGAACTGAAAGAAACGAACTCCGATTTTTGTATCGGTGGGGCGTGCTATCCCGAGATCCACCCCGAAAGCGCCGATCAAAAAGAAGATATCAAACGGCTGGGAGAAAAAGTGGATGCGGGGTGCGATTTCCTCACCACGCAAATGGTGTTCGATAACAACTTATTATATAATTTCCTATATAAAATACGGGAAGCGGGTATCACGGTGCCGGTGATTCCCGGTATCATGCCGATCACCAACGGTAAGCAGGTAGAGCGCGCTATGAAATTGTCCGGCTCGTTTATGCCGCAACGGTTTAAGAGTTTGGTGGATAAGTTCGGCGCCGATCCCGCGGCGATGAAGCAGGCGGGTATCGCGTACGCGACCGATCAGATCATTGATCTGTTTGCAAACGGCATTACCAACGTGCACGTGTATTCCATGAACAAACCCGACGTTGCCGAAAAGATTCAACGTAATCTTTCGGATCTGCTCGGCAAATGATCGCGGTGAGAACGTTTGCGCCGCCACCCGTGTGCGAGCGCGAGATCTTACGGTATGCGGGCTGTCGGCAGGCGGACGAGGGTGTACTTGCACTCTTGAACGAGTGCTTGGTCGAGGCGTTGCCGTTGTTATCCTATACGGTGTGCTTTGAGGAGATCGACCCTAAGCCGTTTGCGGCAAAATCCTTTCAGCTTGCCCGTAATCTTGACGGATGTGATCGGGTGATGCTGATGGCGGCAACGCTGGGAGTCGGCATCGACCGTCTGATCGCCAAGTACGGGCGGTTATCCCCTGCAAAAGCGCTGTTGCTTCAAGCGATCGGCACCGAGCGTGTTGAAGCGCTGTGCGATGCGTTTTGCGCAGAGATCGAACAGGAAACGGGGCTTTGTGCGCGACCGCGGTTTTCGCCGGGGTACGGTGACCTACCGCTGGACACACAGCGCGAGGTGCTCGCTCGTTTGGAAGCTGCCAAGCGGCTGGGCGTGACGCTCAACGACTCGCTGATCATGTCACCGTCCAAGTCGGTGACGGCGTTTGTGGGGTTGTCCCACGATAGTACTCAAAAAACGGACAAGTGCCGATTGTGTGAAAAACGAGATTGTATGTTTCGGGGTGCGATATGACAGTTCGCGAATTGTTACAACAAAACATCGTACGGTTGGACGGCGGCATGGGCACGCTGTTGCAGGCGCAGGGGTTACAGCCGGGGGAACTGCCCGAACGGTGGAACCTTACGCATGCCGATGCCGTGACCGCGATTCACCGCGCGTATTTTAAAGCGGGTAGCCAGATCGTCAGCGCCAATACCTTTGGCGCGAATGCCTTGAAATTTGACGACGCGGAATTGGACGCGATCATCAAGGCGGCATTCGACAACGCGCGTGCCGCAAAAACGCGGGACGATCAGTTTATCGCGCTGGATATCGGGCCGACGGGGAAGTTGCTCGCACCGCTCGGTGATCTGGATTTTGAGGACGCGATAGCGGTGTTTGCCAAAACGGTGACACTCGGTGTGAAATACGGCGCGGATCTCATTTTTATTGAAACCATGAACGACAGTTATGAAACCAAGGCGGCGGTGCTGGCGGCGAAAGAAAACAGTGACCTGCCGATCTTCGTTTCCAACGCCTACGGCGAGGACGGCAAGTTGATGACCGGCGCGTCGCCGTCGGCAATGGTGGCGATGCTCGAGGGGCTTGGTGTAGATGCGCTGGGTGCGAACTGCTCGCTCGGTCCGCGCCAACTGTGCCCGGTGATAAGAGAACTGTTAGCTGCGGCATCGGTGCCGATCATCTTAAAGCCGAATGCGGGTCTGCCTAAATCAGTGGACGGCAACACCGTGTTTGACGTCTTACCCGACGAGTTTGCCCGCGAAGTGGCAATGCTCGTACACGAGGGCGTGCGCGTGGTGGGCGGTTGTTGCGGAACGACCCCTGACTATATTGCCGCGCTGACCGCCGAAACGGCTGATGCGGTGCCGCTTACCATACCGCAAAAGGCGCAAACGGTGGTATCCTCCTACACCCACGCGGTGGTGTTTGGGGACGAGCCGATCCTCATCGGCGAGCGCATCAACCCAACGGGTAAAAAACGGTTCAAGCAAGCCCTTTTGGAAAACGATATGGACTATATCCTCAAGGAGGGCGTGGCACAGCAGGAAAAGGGTGCACATATTTTGGACGTCAACGTCGGGCTCCCCGATATTGACGAAAAAGAGATGCTCACGCGCGCGGTGTGCGAGCTGCAGGCGATCTTGGATCTGCCGCTTCAGATCGATACCGCCGATGCGACGGCGATGGAGGCGGCACTGCGCCGTGTGAACGGCAAGCCGCTGATCAATTCCGTCAACGGCAAAGAGGAAAGCATGCGCGCGATCTTCCCGCTGGTGAAACAGTACGGCGGTGTGGTGATCGCGCTGACGCTTGACGAAAGCGGTATTCCCGATACCGCCGAGGGACGCGTTGCCATTGCTCGTAAGATTTTGAAAACGGCGGCGGAATATGGCATCCCGAAACACGAGATCGTGTTTGATACGCTGGCGATGACGGTCAGCGCCGATCAAGGATCGGCACTGGTGACGTTAGAAGCACTTAAGAGGATCCGTACGGAGCTTGGCTGTCATACTTCGCTTGGGATATCGAACGTATCGTTCGGGTTGCCGGCACGGGACGCTGTCAACAGCACGTTCTTTGCATTGGCACTGGAAAACGGGTTGTCGGCGGCGATCATGAACCCCTATTCCGCACCGATGATGCAGACGTATTACACGTACCGCGTGCTCAAAGGTATGGACGAAAACTGTGCGGCGTATATCACGGCATCTGAAAATTTTGCGGTGACGGCGACTGCCGCACCCACGGCTGTAAAAACCGAAACCGAGAGCCGTTCCGCCTTGCAACGTGCGATTGCCAAGGGGTTGCAGGACGAGGCGGCGGCGATCACCGCTGAGCTTCTCAAAACGGTGCCGCCGCTTGAGATCGTGAACAACGAGATCATTCCCGCGCTGGACAGCGTCGGCAAGGGGTTTGAGAAGAAAACCGTGTACCTGCCGCAACTGCTGATGAGTGCGGAGGCGGCAAAGGGCGCGTTTGAGTGTATCAAAGCGGCGATGCCGACGGGGCAGGGGAACGGCCCTGCGGTGGTGCTCGCGACCGTCAAAGGGGATATTCACGACATTGGCAAGAATATCGTCAAATTGCTGATGGAAAATTACGGGTATACCGTGATCGATCTCGGGCGCGACGTGCCGCCGAAAACGGTCGTCGAGGCGGTACGCAAGTACAACGCCAAGTTGGTGGGCTTAAGTGCCCTCATGACCACCACCGTGCCCGCGATGGAAGATACCGTGCGCCTGTTGCACGAAAAAGTGCCCGCCTGCAAAGTGATGGTGGGCGGTGCGGTGCTGACCGCCGAATATGCCGCCCGCATCGGCGCGGATTTTTACGCGAAAGACGCCATGGAAGGCGTACGGTACGCGGAGACGGTAACATGATATAAAAAGGCGCCCCGACGAAACCCGTCGGGGCGCTTTTTTGTTTGATTTAGACTTTTCGCATTTTTTCGCCGATGGTGGTGACCACATCGAACAGTTCATCCGACGGGCCGGAGATGACACAAGCACCCAAAACGGGGCAGGGGGGATTTTCACGCACACTGTCCACTGCCGCCTGACAAGCGGAAATGTCGCCCTCCAGCACCAAGGTCACGTGACCGCCGCAGGAGGTTTCCCGCGCGCTGAGTTCCAGCGTGGCGCATTTGAGCATTTGGTCGACTGCCAAAACGGCATGTGCGGCGCCGAGGACTTCTACCAAGGCGTAAGCTTCCGGTTTGTTCATTGTCATGCGCCCTCCTTTATCGACCGATGGTGGCCGCGATGCCGTGCTCGGTGCCGGCATCCGGTGCGGAGATCACGGTGGATGCCGTGACCTTGCCGTAAGGCGCCGCAGCCGCAAGTGCCGCGTCCATGGCGGCGCGTACGCTGGATATGTCGCCGCGCAGTTTCACACACGCGCCGGCTTTCAAACGGTTGCGTTCCACACCTTGGATCTTGACGTCTGCCGCTTTTGCCGCCGCATCCAGCGCGACGAGGCACGCCATGAAGCCGTCCAACTCAAAGATGCCGATCGCTTGACCGGTATAGTTTCTGTCTACCATTAAAAAAGCACCTGCCTTTTGTTTGCTATGTTTTCAGTATATCACACATTTTCGACACGCACAAGGGTAAAGTGTTCAAAAAACGCAAAAAGACGGTTATCCGCACAACTCACAGAGTGCCTTTTATACAACAATAATTTCGTTGTTATAGTGTTCCGGGAAGTATTTATGGACTTCATGGTTATTGGTAATGATACAATCGATCGTTTGAATCGAAACGAGATTATACGGTGTAGACAACGAGAATTTTGTTTTGTCGCATAAGAATACGGTTTTTTTAGATTGATTGATGGCCGCCTTGCGGATCTGTGTTTCGGGCAGAGAGGGGTCGGTAAGCATCCCTTTTTCCGTTACGCCATGACAAGAGAAAAATAAAATATCAATATTGAACCTTTGAATAAACTCCTCGGCAAAGCTTCCGAAGTGAGCCAAAGAATTCCCAAAGATCTCGCCGCCCGTGCAATAGGTCTTAATACCCTTTTGAACCAATACCGTTGCAAGCGGAATGCCGTTTGTGATAACGGTAATCCCCTTTTTCTCGCTTAAAAACTCTGCCATTTGCAGTGTTGTCGTGGATGCGTCGATAAAGATGATGTCGTAATCCTTCACCATGCCTGCAGCATAGCGGCAAAGTGCCCGTTTTTCTGCGGCGTTGACCGTTTTTCGGAAATCAAGCGGTGCAACGATATGCCCTGCGTGAATTTTTTTAGCACCGCCGTGACTTCGGATGATCTGATTTCTTTGTGCAAGCTCTGCCAGATCCCGCCGAACAGTAGGCAAGCTTACGTAAAGCATTTTGCTGAGCTTTACCGCCGACACATAGTGTTCCTCTTCCAAAATGGCAAGGATCTTATCATACCGTTCTTCTTTTAACATAACGCGCCTCACTTTTGAGCGTTTTTGATCGATTATCGATTTTTAAGCCACGAATTGACAATCACTTTTGACTGTTTTATTATAAATTTGATGATCGTATTTTGTCAATACGTAAACAGAGAGCGTGTTCTCTTTTATAAAATGAAGACGGAGGATGAAAACATGGCAAAGACAAACGTAGTTGATTGGAAAACCATTACCGATTTCGTAATTGATGCATTCACCGGTTACGGAATACCGAGAGCGGATGCGGAAATTTGCGCAGACGTTCTTTTGGAGTCGGATAAGCGTGGAATTGAATCCCACGGCGTCAATCGTTTTAAGCCGGTTTATCTTGATAGAATCAAGGCGGGGATCCAGCAGCCCGTAACGAACATTGAAATCGTAAAAGAAACGCCTACCACCGCGGTTATTGACGGACATCACGGTATGGGACAGGTTATCGGTCATAAGGCCATGAGTATGGCGATCGCTAAGGCCAAGGAGTTCGGCATGGGCATGGTGGTCGTTCGCAACTCCTGCCACTATGGTATTGCGGGCTATTACACGTCGATGGCTGCCGCTAACGGTTGCATCGGTATGACGGGCACGAACGCGCGTCCCTCCGTTGCTCCCACCCACGGTGTTGAGGGCATGTTCGGCACCAATCCCTTTACGATCGGCGTTCCTACCGACGAAGCGTTCGACTTTAACTTTGACTGTGCTACCTCGATTACCCAAAACGGCAAGGTTGAGTATTACGAAAGAATCGGCGAAGACGTGCATCCCGGCACGATCATCGATACGGACGGGAATGCTGTTGAGGGCGATGCGGGTGTTGCTCTGCGCAAAATCCGTAACGGCACGGCGGCTCTTACCACCCTTGGCGGTATCGGTGAAGATCTCGGCGGATACAAAGGATACGGTTTTGCGCTTGCGGTAGAATTCTTCTCGTCTATTCTTCAGGACGGCGCTTACGGTAAGGACCTTGACGGCAAGGATGAAAACGGCAACATTCGCCCCTATCAGCTTGGTCACTGGTTCATTGCGATCGATACAAACCACTTCTTAGGTGAAGAGATCGCTCGCAAAAAGGCAGGAGATATCTGCCGTAGTATGCGTGCTTCGAAAAAAGCTCCCGGTGCTGACAGAATCTACACCGCAGGCGAAAAAGAGTATGAAATTCGTCTTGCCCGTGAAGCCGGTGTTCCGATCAACGAATCGGTGCAGAAGGAAATCATCGCGATCCGCGACGAACTTGGTCTTACACAGTACAAGTTCCCCTGGGAGGATTAATTCATGGATATCAGAACGGAATCTCTTAAAAAGCATTATGAGTGGAACGGTAAGATCGAGGTCATCTCACGCGCTCCCATTAACACAAGAGAAGACCTTTCTCTGGCATACACCCCCGGTGTTGCAGAGCCATGCTTAGAGATAAACAAGGATATAAACAAATCCTACGAGCTTACCCGCCGTTCTAATCTGGTTGCCGTTATTACCGACGGTACCGCGGTGCTCGGTCTTGGCGATATCGGTCCCGAAGCGGGTATGCCTGTCATGGAGGGGAAATGCGCCCTCTTTAAAGCATTTGCCGATGTTGACGCTTTTCCGCTTTGCATTAAATCGAAAGACGTTGATGAGATCGTCAGAACGATCTATCTTCTCTCCGGTTCTTTCGGCGGAATTAATCTTGAAGATATTTCGGCACCCCGTTGCTTTGAAATTGAGCAGAAGCTAAAGGAAATCTGCGATATTCCGATTTTCCACGACGACCAGCACGGCACCGCTATCGTTGTTGCCGCCGCGTTAATCAACGCCTTGAAACTCGTTAAAAAGAACATTGGCGAAGTGAAGGTCGTCATTAACGGTGCCGGTTCGGCAGGCATTGCTATCGGTAAGCATCTTATGAACATGGGTGTGAAACATCTCACCTTCTGTGACCGTTTCGGTATTATCTGCGAAGGCGACGAAAACAACAATCCCGCTCAAGAGGAAATTTCCAAGGTTACAAACCTGGAACATAAGAAGGGTACCCTTGCAGATGCTCTTTGCGGCGCGGATGTATTTATCGGTGTTTCGGCTCCCAACCTGGTAACACCTGAAATGGTGAAGAGCATGGCAAGCGATGCCATCATGTTCCCCATGGCTAACCCCGTTCCCGAAATCATGCCCGACATTGCCAAGGTGGCAGGCGCCAGGGTCGTTGGAACGGGCCGTTCGGATTTCCCCAACCAGATCAACAACGTTTTAGCATTCCCCGGTATTTTCCGCGGCGCTCTTGATTGCAGGGCCTCCTGCATTAACGAAGAAATGAAGGTTGCTACCTCTTTTGCATTGGCTTCGCTTATTCCCGATGACGAAATCACCGAGGAAAACATCATCGCTCCCGCACTGGATAAACGCGTTGCGGACGCCGTTGCCAAAGCCGTTATTAAAACCGCTAAGGAAACAGGAGTTGCCAGAATTTAACTGTCCGTAAAAACGCTGCATTAACAGCAAATCAAAAGGCAGAGGTGTAACACCTCTGCCTTTTTGTATGTATACGAAAAGGGTCGTCTCCGCCCTACAATAATTTTACAAATTACGCTGTTAGTTTCTGTAACGCGGGAGATTTGTACTTGCGGATTGACTTTTGGGAGTGCTTGTAATACAATCATTTAAACCTGTAATTAAGGAGGCCTTCAAATGCAAAAATATGATGTCGCTGTATGTGGCGGTGGATTTGCGGGAATTTCGGCTGCGCTTGCTGCGGCGCGCGAAGGAAAAAAGGTTATACTTTTTGAAAAACAATATATGCTTGGCGGCCTGGGAACAGCAGGTCTTGTTACAATATATCTACCACTTTGCGACGGTTTTGGGCATCAAGTTTCTTTTGGTATTGCCGAAGAATTATTAAAACTTTCTATCACCTATGGTGCTGAAGACAAATACCCTGAAAATTGGCTGGATAATATTGGCACAAGAACGGAAAAAGACAAGCGCTATGAAGTGCAATACAATGCAAACGTGTTTGCGATTTTAGCCGAAAAACTACTGTTGGAAAATGGCGTAGATATCCTTTACGGAAGTTATGTTGTTGATGTTTCCACTGAAAACAATCGCATCACTAAGCTTTATGTTGAAAACAAATCCGGCAGAACAGAGTATTGTGTCGGCTCAATTGTGGATGCTACGGGTGATTGCGACATTGCCCACTTTGCAGGTGTACCGACTGCCCTGTTTGAGCGGGGAAATGTACTCGCTGCATGGTATTATTATACCAATCCAAGCGGCTATCATCTGCAAATGCTCGGTGATTGGGATATCCCCGACGTAGAACGGCCCGGAAAGGAAGAAAAACCTCTTACCAACCGTCGGTTTACCGGCCTTGACGGTAAAGAGCTTTCTGAGCAGGTTTGTCTTTCGCATAAAACAACGCTGGAACATTGGCTGAAAAAAAGAGAAACCGACAGAGAAGCGGTTATTTCCACCATTGCAACTATCCCTCAAATTCGTATGACACGAAAAATCGTGGGTGAATATGAACTGGCGCATACCGAAATGCATACTTATTTTGAAGACTCCATAGGTATGGTTTCAAATTGGAAACATCGCGGTCCTGTTTATGAAGTTCCTTTCAGAACACTTTATAATAAAGAAATGAAAAATCTGATCGTTGCAGGTCGTTGTACATCCGTCAATGAAACCTTGTGGGATGTAATGCGTGTTATTCCCTGTTGTGCCGTAACCGGTCAGGCAGCCGGAACCGCCGCCGCTATGACGGATGATTTTTCTGCTCTTGACGTTTCAAAACTGCAAGAGAAATTAAGAAACAATGGTGTCGTCATTCACGAAAAAGATATTCTGGAATAATTTTCGATTCAAACAAGCGAGGTGAAATTCACCTCGCTTGTTCTTTATACCGTTTCAAAATACTATGTATTGCAATCGTAAATTTTTCTTCAAGTGTCAATGAGTTATCCAGCGGGTCGCCTTTGCGGATTTGCAGATGGGGGACGGGGTACGTTTTTTTGCGGCGAATTGACTAAAGTCGGATAAACGGGCAAAGGATATATTTATTGGAAATAATGGGTTGACAAGCGGAAATCCTTGTGATAGAATGGTTCTCCGTGGGAGTGCGCACTATGGGTGAACTATGCCCAAAAATGCGTATTCTTCACACCGCGGACCGTTCGGTGAAAACGGAACGTAAGCGGAACTTATACGCAGGAGGTGAAAAGATTGCCTACTTTTAACCAGTTAGTCCGTAAGGGCAGAGAAGAACTCGAGAAGAAAGCGAAGGCGCCGGCTTTGCTCAAAGGCTGGAACTCCAAGAAACGCATTCCGACCGATCAGAATTCTCCCCAAAAGCGCGGCGTTTGCACTGCGGTTAAGACCTCTACCCCGAAGAAACCGAACTCGGCTCTTCGTAAGGTCGCCCGTGTCCGTTTGTCGAACGGTATCGAAGTTACTTCGTATATCCCCGGCGAAGGTCACAACCTGCAGGAGCACAGCGTGGTGCTGATCCGCGGCGGCCGTGTTAAGGACCTTCCCGGTGTGCGTTATCACATCATCCGCGGAACTCTCGATACACAGGGCGTTGCAAACCGGATGCAGGCTCGCTCCAAGTACGGTGCGAAGCGTCCGAAGGCAGGTAAATAATTGAAACGACATTTCATCAGCGGCTACATAGTAGCGGCAGATTCATATAACGGGTCATCCGTTTGCGACTGCCCTTTCTATGGCCAACGGGAGTATGTCACTTTCGAGTACCTATGATATCATTTTTATGAAGGAGGGAAGTAAAGTGCCGAGAAGAGGTTCTATCGCAAAACGCGATGTTTTGCCCGATCCGCTTTACAATTCCAAGTTGGTGACCAGACTCATCAACAACGTTATGTACGACGGTAAAAAGGGCGTTGCCCAGAAGATCGTCTACGAAGCGTTTGACATCATTCGTGAGAAGACCGAAAAGGAGCCCCTTGAAGTCTTTGAGCAAGCGATGGAGAACATCATGCCTCTGTTAGAGGTCAAAGCCCGCCGCGTCGGCGGTGCTACTTACCAGGTGCCGATCGAGGTTCGCCCCGATCGCCGTCAGACCTTGGGTCTGCGCTGGTTGACCACCTATTCGCGTACTCGTTCGGAGCGCACCATGAAGGAGCGTCTCGCAGGCGAGATCCTCGACGCGATCAACGGTAACGGCGGTGCCGCGAAGAAACGCGACGATACCCACAAGATGGCCGAAGCCAACAAGGCGTTCGCTCATTTCCGTTGGTAATTTCCGTACGACCGTATTTTGCAAGAAGGAGGATGACTCATGGCAAGAGATGTATCTTTGGCTAAAACCAGAAACATCGGTATCATGGCGCACATCGACGCGGGTAAAACCACGACGACCGAGCGTATCCTGTACTATACCGGTGTTAACTACAAGATCGGTGAGACCCACGACGGCGGCGCTACCATGGACTGGATGGCGCAGGAGCAGGAGCGCGGTATCACCATCACCTCCGCTGCCACCACCTGCTACTGGGATAAGCAGGGCACTGCTGACAAGCACCGCATCAACATCATCGACACCCCCGGCCACGTGGACTTCACCGTTGAGGTGCAACGTTCCCTGCGTGTTCTGGACGGTTCGGTG
>JAFSCE010000011.1 GCA_017436915.1 Clostridia bacterium | reverse complement strand
CGAGGGCAACGCCGACTTTTCGATGAATAAAGGAGTTTTTAGTATGCAGTTTCCGGGAATTCGGTCCACCGATATGTATTTGCCCGCGCCAACCGTGGATATGGCGAAATGGGCGGTGGTTGCCTGCGATCAGTTTACCTCACAGCCGCAGTATTGGCACGAGGTTGAGGATCTTGTAGGCGAAGCGCCGTCTGCGCTACGTTTGATCCAGCCCGAAGCGTTTTTGGAGCAGGGAGATCATACCGAACAGGTTAATGCAACCATGCGTCGTTATTTGGATGACGGCACGCTCTGCTGTGCTGTGCGTGACGGATTTATCGTGGTGGAACGCGAAACACCGGCCGGTAAACGGCTTGGTTTGATGGCGGCATTGGATCTGGAACGATATGATTTTACCACGGGTACGCTACTCACGCGTGCTACCGAGGGTACGGTTGCAGATCGTTTACCGCCGCGTGTGAAAATTCGGCAGAACGCGCCGCTGGAGTTGCCGCACGTGTTGGTACTGATCGACGATCCCGATCGCACCGTGATCGAGCCGCTCTTTGCCAAAAAACAAGACGGGGCACCGCTGTATGATGTGGAGCTTATGCAGGATGGCGGTCATCTGCGCGGATGGGCGGTAGAAGATGAAGCATCCAAAGCGGGTTTGGCAGCGGCTTTGAACGCTTTGTATGACAAAGCAGACGGATTTTTATATGCGGTAGGGGACGGCAACCATTCGCTCGCTACCGCTAAGCTTTGCTGGGAGAATCTCAAAGCCACCTTGTCGCCTAATGAAGCAGAGAATCACCCTGCACGCTATGCGTTGGTCGAACTGGAAAATCTGCATGACGAAGCCATCCTCTTTGAGCCCATTCACCGCGTCGTTTTTCACGTGGATGCCGATGACTTGATTGACGGTTTTAAAACCTATGTGGAGAAGCAGGGCATGACGCTGATTGACGGTGACGAAATTGTGTTTGTCGGTCATGCGGGATATGCGCTCGGTAACGCGAACGGTATGCTACCGATCGCGGTGCTGCAAAATTATCTCGATGAGTATCTGCAAACGCACGAGGCGACCATTGATTATATTCACGGTGATCAGACGGTGCGCGATCTGTGCGAAGCGCCCGATGCGCTCGGCATCTTATTGCAAGGTATTCCGAAAGACGGATTTTTTGAGGGAATCCGCGTTGGCGGCCATTTTCCGCGCAAGACATTCTCGATGGGAGAAGCCAACGAAAAGCGGTATTACGTGGAAGCACGTAAAATACGGTAATTTAAAGCGCAGTCTTTTTTAAAGACTGCGCTTTTGCATATTTCACGGAGTTTTTGTCACACTATCGGCGTGGGAGTGTGATGCGGGATGAAAATGACGCAAAAAAACTATCAAGCGATGGCGGAAAAACGTGCCAAGGGGTCGCCGATTTTTAAAGATTGTATCCTTGCTTTTTTAGCGGGTGGTTTTTTGTGTGCTGTGGCGCAGATCGTCATTGATCTGGTGAGTAGAACCGGTATGGGTGAAAAAGATGCGCGTTTGATTGGTTCTTTGTCGCTGATTTTTTTGAGTGTGCTGCTCACAGCGTTCTGCGTATACGATAACGTTGCTAAGCATGCGGGAGCAGGTGTGATCGTACCGATCACCGGTTTTGCCAACTCTATGGCATCACCCGCTATGGAGTTTAAATCCGAGGGGCTTGTTCTCGGGACGGGTGCCAAAATGTTTTCCATTGCGGGACCCGTTATCGTCTACGGTGTGATGTCGAGTGTGGTGTATGGGGTTATTTATTGGTTGATACAGATGTTATAGAAAATGCCTGACCGATTCGGTCAGGCATTTTCATTATTGATTGTATAACCGTGCGAGGCCTCCTTCGGAGGTCTCACGATATAAATGCGAGAGATCCTTGCCCGTTTGGTACATGGTTTCCACAACAATGTCGAACGAGACCTTTCGGCTGGCGAACAAGAAATTGGCAAGACTCAGTGCGTTGATGGCGCGCATTGCCGCCACGGCGTTGCGTTCAATGCAGGGGATCTGTACCAGACCGCACACGGGATCACAGGTGAGCCCCAAATGATGTTCCATGGCGACTTCGGCAGCGTATTCGATCTGATCAATGCCCATTTCGAATAATTCACATAAGGCGGCGGCCGCCATGCTGCACGCCGTGCCGATTTCTGCTTGGCAACCACATTCGGCGCCGCTGACAGAGGCGTTGGTGCTGACGATATTGCCGATGAGTCCTGCAACGGCAAGGGCACGAAGAATATCGTCATCGGAGAAATTGTTCTTTTCCTGCATGTATTTCAAAACGGCAGGCAGAACACCGCAGGAGCCACAGGTGGGGGCGGTGACGATCACGCCGCAATCGGCATTTTGCTCGCTGACCGCAAAGGCGTAAGAACACACCAAGCGGTTTTCACGTGTTTGAGGGCTTTCGTCGATGTGTTTTTGGTTAAAGAGAAATTGCGCTTTTCGCTCTACCGAAAGGCCGCCCGGGAGGATGCCGCTTTTGCTGAGGCCCTCGTTGATGGCGTTTTGCATCGTTTTCCAAACGGTAAGCAGATACGGCTTGAAATCGGCGTCTTCATGCGCGAACACATAGTCGGATAAACGCATGTTTTGGGCTTTACACAGTGCGGCGATCTCGCTGAAATTCTTTTCTTTGTATACCTGCACTTTTGCGTCGGCTTTTTCATCGTCTGATTCGATCTCGCCGCCGCCGATGCTGTAAAACCGTTTTCTGCCGAGCTCATCGGTATCTTTGAATGCGACGAACTCCACCGTGTTCGGGTGCGTATCGGTTTTGGTTTCGGGGTCGAACACAATGTCGTGCGCAATGTTAGAAAAGATCTCCGAAATGGCTCTGTCGGTCCCGTGCCCTTTGCCGGTTTTCGCAAGTGAGCCCAGCAAGGTGACGTGAATATGCGTGGCATCGGGGTAAAGCTCCAAAAATCGGGAGGCGGCATAAGCGGGGCCCATGGTGTGGGAGCTGGACGGACCTAAGCCGATCTTATACATATATTTGATGGATTTCATAGACGTATCCTCTTTGTTGCTTTTTCTTATAACAGCACGGCGCGGCCGTTATCACTATTATGCTTTTTTCCAAAGCCACCATGCGTAACTGCCGGAGATAATGATGATTAACCCGGCGCTGCAACCTTGCACTAGGAGGGGAGTTGCTTGCCCAAATACAGAGGCGACTAAGTTGCTGAAGGGTCCTTGTCCAGGCGCAAACACACTGCTGCCGTTGACGAACATATGGCTTGCTATACAAGGGTACAAGCTGCCGCCTTTATAGACGATGACGGTATACAGAAAACCAATGACGATGGCATAGGATATTTGTAAAAACACACCGATGTGATCAGCGGTGTTGAATAGATTTACAATATGTCCTGCGCCGAAGGTGACGGCAGAAACAACGATGGCACTGCCCAAATGGTTTTTGGCCATGCCACGGAACAGAAACCCGCGAAAAATAATTTCCTCTACGTAGCCGCCCACGGCTAAATTGATCGCCATAAGAAACGCGACCGGCAGGGAGGCAGGGATGAACAACCCGTTTTTCAAATTGATGCCTGACATGATTATCAAAGGCAAAAACCATAAAAAGGATCTTGCACTGCCGCCAAAGCCGCACAGACCAAATTCTTTCGTCAGACCGTTTCGAACGATCCATGCCGTAGAGGCAACCGCAAGGATGGTGATGCAGATGACCGGGACCAGCATCTGCGGAACGGTTTTGGTTGCGAGGTCATCCAGTCCTCCGCAAAACTGCAAGGCGATATTCATCACGATGACATACAAGCCGATCCATACTAAAGCGAAGGTTACTGCATTTTTTTCATAAAGTTTTTTCATGTATCGTCCCTCCGTTTGCCGTGACCATATCATGGGTGCTACGATAATGATTCCATAAACAATCATAACACAGCACAGTGTGTTTGTAAACCGTTGCGAGGCGATTTACAGCAGCAGTTGGTGCAAGAGGGATCGCGAGCAAAGCGGGTGCTTTCTTACCGTTAGATATATGTATAAACTTGTAAATTCTGCACATACCAAACTGTAAAAGGGGGAGGATGAGTATGCCGGAAAGAAGAGGGAAGCACACTATCAGTTTGTCGGGAAGACCGACGGTATTGGGATACGCGTCGGTCGTGGGTAAAAAAGAGGGTGAAGGTCCGCTCGGCGAGTTGTTTGATCAGGTGTTTACGGATACGCGACTCGGTGAAAAGACGTGGGAAAAGGCGGAAAGCCGTTTGCAAAAGGAGGCGTTGAGCCGTGCACTGAACAAGGCGGGGTTTTCGCCTTCGCAGGTTGACGTTTTGTTTACCGGTGACTTGCTGAATCAGAATATCGCCTCAACGTTTGGAATGCGAGACAGTCAGATTCCATTGCTTAACCAGTTTGGTGCTTGCTCGACGATGGCACAAACGTTAGCGATGGCATCGGTGTTTGTAGACAGCGGTGCCGCCGACATCGCGGCGGCGGTCACTTCATCGCATTTTTGCACGGCAGAGCGCCAGTTTCGTTTTCCGCTGGAGTACGGCGGACAGCGCCCCGCCACTGCGCAATGGACGGCCACCGCATCTGGCGCCGTACTGGTGGGGCTTGGCGGCGGTAAGGTGCACATTGCCGACGTGTGTATTGGGTGTATTGTGGATCTGGGCATTACCGATACCAACAACATGGGGGCTGCTATGGCACCTGATGATGTTAAAATAAGACCATACCCAAAGTTAGAGGGTATGGTCTTTTTCTACACACAAATCCAGTATTTAAGG
>JAFSCE010000010.1 GCA_017436915.1 Clostridia bacterium | reverse complement strand
TACGTGGACGTTTCTCTCACCGAAACCGATATTTATCCGAACATCGTTGCCGCTAACGTTCCGCTCGAGGATGGCAGCACTATGCTCGTTACCGACTACGCTTCTGCCGGTAAACTGTTAAACGATGAAAGTAAAACAGCCGTTTGGATGTTGACGAAGTAATCTGTAATAAAAAAGCCGTTCTTTCTATCAAAGAAAGAACGGCTTTTTATTGTTCGTTTTTAGGATCGTACCGCCGACGTGTAATCCAGATCAGCAACGGCTTTCGCGTTAACTTCTTCGGGACTCTTATAAGTCGGCACCAGTTTTTTCATGACGGTAACGATCTTATCTTTGGAATCGGTAGCAAGTACGGCATCCAACTCGCGCAATTTTTCGCGAACTTCCGCCAAAGAGAACGGGGCTTTTTGATGCTCAATAAAAATCTTATTGTTTGAAGTTGTCGTCAGATCCTCACTGCGCATCAATAATTCTTCGTAGAGTTTTTCACCGGGACGTAAGCCCGTTTCCACGATCTGCATATCAACATACGGTGTTAATCCCGACAAACGAACCATGTTCTCGGCGAGTTCTAAAATGCTGACAGGCGAGCCCATATCCAATACAAAGATCTCGGATTGCTCCGCCATGGCACCACACTGTAATACAAGCTGTGCCGCTTCAGGAATCGTCATAAAATACCGAATGATACGTTTATCGGTTACCGTAACCGGCCCTCCGTGTTGGATCTGCCGCTGGAACAACGGAATAACTGAGCCGTTAGAGCCGAGCACATTACCGAACCGCACAGCAGCAAAACAGGTTTTGCTGGCACTGCCGATACCTTGCACGACCATTTCACACAAGCGTTTGGAGGCACCCATCACATTGGTGGGATTAACCGCCTTATCGGTCGAAATTAAAATAAACTTTTCGGCCTTGTACTTATCCGCCGCCTTAGCCACGTGATATGTACCGAAAACGTTGTTGCGAATGGCTTCTTCAGGGCAGTTTTCCATTAAGGGCACGTGCTTGTGCGCCGCCGCATGGAAGATTACCTGCGGATGATAGCGTTCAAACAAACGATTAACCTTATGTTCATCGCGTACCGACGCTACTTCTACACGCAGGTCCAGGGCTTGTCCGTGCATATAGCGCAATTCTTGCTGGATATCGTATGCGTTGTTTTCGTAAATATCCACAACGATCAACTGACGTGGCTTCTGTTTAGCAATTTGGCGGCACAGCTCTGAGCCGATCGATCCACCGCCACCGGTCACCATAACGACCTTGTCGGTTAAGAAGGCATCAGCCGTATTTGTATCAAACACGACCTGGGGACGCCCTAATAAATCCTCAATCCGTACCTCGCGTGCTTGATTCATCAGCGGCTCTTTTGATTTTTCGGAAAACGCCAATATATCCGGCAACAAGCGCACCTTGCAGCCAAGCGGCATGCAAAGATGCAAGATCTCCCGATGCTTTTTCTCGCTGGCAGAAGGAATGGCTACGTAAATGGTACGCGCTTTATAGCGCTCCACAATATCCGCCATTCGATTGATCGGGCCTTCGATCGGCACACCTTGTATCTGCTTGCCGATCTTCATTGGATCGTCATCTACCAAACACACCGCACGATAGGTGTTGTTTGCGTTGCGGCACATTTCGCCAAGCAACAGAACCCCCGCATCGCCGGCGCCAACAATGATCGCCGCCGTCTTATTTTGCGACATACGGCTGGAAACCATCCAATCCCGATATCGACGATAGCACAACCGCATCAAGAGCATCAGTAAAAGCGGCACCATGGTAGAAAACAGCATCGGAATCACCGGAGGTGTTTTCCGGAAAACAACACCGGCAATTAATAAATACAAAATATATCCTACCGCGCCCGCCTTGAACAGCGATAAGTACTCTCGACTCATCGCATATCGCCACAAGCTGGCGTAGGTTTTAAATAAGATCATACTAAGCTGAATACACAACCCCAACAGTAAAAAATGAAGCGGGGCTCTGCTATCAAAGAAATAAACAAATCCTCCGTCGCTGTGTTCCGAAAGAAAATACAGAGCAAACAGACTGATTGCCAGTATGACCATATCGATCAAGACAACACACAGCTCCCGCACCTGAGAAAAGCGGGAACGCCCGGTCGTCCGACTCTTTTCTTTCACGTAAAATCACCTCAGGTCTCCTGCCAATAAGGAGAAAATGGGGTTGCGAAATTTATACTTCAGGATTTTGCGTATAGGAGTAGTCGTGTGCTTTGTAATACTTATACCGATCATACCGGCTGTACGGACGACCGGCTTCTTTCATATCCGAAATCACGACACCCAACAAATTGCCTTGCACGTCCTGAATATTGGCAATGGCTCGACGCAATTCCTCGTAAGTCGTTTGCCCTTGGCGGGTGATCAGCACAGTCCCGGCCGCTTTCTCACATAGCACGAGTGAATCGGACACCACACAAAGCGGCGGGGTATCAATAAACACGTAATCGTATTGAGCAGACACTTCGTCCAACAACTTATCCATATTCTCCGAACCGAGAAGTTCCGAAGGATTCGGCGGCAGAGAACCACTGGGAAGTAAGTCCATCCCATGCGCCACTTCACGGCATACACATTCGTCGAACTTGAGCTCTCCGGATAAAATGCGAGACAACCCGTTGTGCTTTTTCACACGGAAGGTTTTGTGTTGAGAGGGCTTGCGCAGGTCTGCATCGATCAACAGAACGCGTGCTCCCGTCTGTGCCATCGTAATGGCTAAATTTGACGAAGCCGTTGTTTTGCCCGCGTTAGGTTCCGCACTGGAAAACAACACGATCTTCCGCTTGTGGGGAGCCAGCGCAAACAACAAGTTGGTGCGAACGGTCTTATACGCCTCAACAATCTGGAAAGTGGTTGCTATGGGACGCGCGTTTGCAGCACCTTTATCGTTTCCGTTACGCATGATTTTTGCCTCCCTTTTTCACGTTGTTGGGCGTAAAGCTGGGGATCTCGCCCAATACCGGTATGTTGAATTGCATTTGTAATGTTTCTTTATCGCGGATAGTGTTATCCAAAAATTCGCGCAGCAAAATAACAGCCACCGAAAGCACCAATCCGATCAACGCACCAATCAAGCCGTTGCGTAATACATTCGGCGCAGTCTGTACGGCATTGGTTGCATCCTCAATAACCTTCGCTGAGGTGACCTCTCCGGTCACCGTCGGGAACATATCCGCGACCGCATATGCCATCGCACTACACGCCAATTGTGCTGTCTTCGGGTCACTGTGTTTGGCAGAAATTTTAAGCAGGGTGGTATCGTTCATCAACGAGGAGGATACCATGCCTTTGAGTTCACCCATCGAAAGTTCACCGTTTAACCGAGTATAGGCCTTATTTAGAACCGGCTCGGTCTTCATCACAACGGCATAAGTATTCGCCAAGTACTCAGCTGCCGACAAGTTGCTTGCCGTTGCGCTGTTTGCCTCCGTATCCGATGCCATATTGCGGATATACAGCAAGGAAGAGGAGGTGTATTGTTCCGGAACAAAGAAATAAGCGTATGATGCAAACAGCAGCACACCTACTGCAACGCTTGCAACGATCCATTTGATTCGTCCCAACAGAACGCCAAAAATGAGTCTGATATCCATTTCTTGCATAGAGGGTAACGCTCCTTCTCTATAAATAATCTCCAAAGCGCGGCTTTATACCGCATAAAAACCTATAATAATTATAAAGCATCCCCCCACTTTCGTCAAGTCCCATTCTCTACCCTTTTGCCTTTGTCCCGTTTTTTTAAAAAAGTGCCGTTTCGGTGTTGAAAAACGCATCGTTTTTTTATATAATGAAAGGTGTTTGTAAAAACGGAAAGGATGTATCGTAACATGCTGCAACATTTTGAGTTTTTATGGGAGAGTCTTTTGTTCTTTGTAACACAAGACGGCGGATGGAAAAACCTTGTCATGCTGGCAGTAGGCGGACTGCTGATTTGGTTGGCAATTTCGAAAGATTTCGAGCCCTCCTTGCTCATGCCGATGGGACTTGGCGCCATTCTGGTCAACCTCCCCTTTTCGGGTGCGATCGGCAACGCCGCCGACGGCTCACAAGGTATTATCGACTGGCTGTTTAAAGTCGGTATTGAAGCATCCGAGGCGTTGCCGCTGATTCTGTTCATCGGTATCGGTGCCATGATCGACTTTGGCCCCTTGCTCTCTAACCCAAAAATGTTTTTATTCGGCGGTGCCGCGCAATTCGGTATTTTCCTGACCGTTGCCGTCGCCACGTTGCTCGGCTACGATTTTAAAGATGCCGCTTCGATCGGTATCATCGGCGCGGCGGACGGACCCACCGCCATTTTGGTGGCTAACGTGTTGCAGACCCCGCTTCTGCCCGCCATCATGGTCGCCGCTTATTCCTACATGGCGTTGGTGCCGATCATTCAGCCCGCCGCCATCAAACTGGTGACGACCAAAAAAGAACGTACCATTCACATGTCTTACAGCCCGTCTTCGGTATCGCGTAAGACCCGCATCCTGTTCCCCATTGTGGTAACGGTGATCGCCGGTCTGATCGCACCGAAATCGGTATCGCTGGTCGGCATGCTGATGTTCGGTAACTTGTTGCGTGAATGCTTAAAACTTGACAACCTGTCCCAAACTGCACAGACCTCGCTTGCCAACCTCATTACCATCGTGTTGGGTCTGTCCATATCCGCCAGCATGAAAGCGGAAAACTTTGTGAAACTCGACACCATCATCGTTATGGCGCTCGGTTTGGTCGCGTTTGTGTTTGACACTATCGCCGGTGTACTGTTTGCCAAGTTCCTCAATCTTTTCTTGCCGGAAGGCAAGAAAATTAACCCGATGGTGGGTGGTGCCGGTATCTCGGCATTCCCGATGTCGGCTCGTGTCATTCAGAAAATGGCACTTAAAGAAGACAATCAAAACCACCTGCTCATGCACGCCGTTGGCGCCAACGTAGCAGGCCAGATCGGTTCGGTTGTCGCAGGCGGTATTATCTTAACAGTTGTCCCGAAATTGATCGGCGCTTAAAAGGAGGAAATCAAAATGCCTATTGCACTTCAAAACGCTTTGCTGTTAATGTTGCTCGGTATGGTCGGTATCTTTGCCGTTATGCTGCTGATCATGCTTGCGGTTAATCTGCTCAATAAATTTGCAAAGGATAAAAAATAAATCCCGAAAGGATCTTGCGTTATGGCTGATAACAAAAAAATGGTGGAAGCAATCACTTCTATGGATGAAAACTTTGCTCAATGGTATACCGACGTTGTTAAGAAAGCGGAACTCGCCAGTTATTCCGGCGTGCGCGGTTGCATGATCGTGCGCCCGTACGGCACGGCGTTGTGGGAAAACATCCGCAACGATCTGGATTCCCGTTTCAAAGCACTCGGTCACGAAAACATTATGATGCCCATGTTTATTCCCGAAAGCTTATTGCAACGGGAAAAGGATCACGTAGAGGGCTTTGCACCTGAAGTCGCGTGGGTCACCCACGGTGGCGAAGAAAAACTGCAGGAGCGTTTGTGCGTACGCCCGACCTCTGAAACGGTCTTCTGCGAACATTACGCCGATATCATTCATTCTTATCGCGATCTGCCGAAACTGTACAATCAATGGTGCTCGGTCGTTCGTTGGGAAAAGACCACACGTCCGTTCCTGCGCACGATGGAATTCTATTGGCAGGAAGGCCACACCATGCATGAAACGGCTGAGGAGGCCTTGGAAGAAACCGAACGCATGCTCAACGTTTATGCCGATTTCTGCGAGCAATCCTTAGCCATTCCGGTGGTCAAAGGACGCAAGACCGACAAAGAGAAGTTTGCCGGTGCAGAAGCAACTTACACCATCGAAGCTATGATGCACGACGGCAAAGCGTTGCAAAGCGGTACCAGCCACTATTTCGGCGACGGCTTTGCTCGCGCATTTGACATTCAGTTTACCGACCGCGCCAATCAGCAACAGTACCCTCACCAGACCTCGTGGGGTATGTCCACCCGCATCATCGGTGCGATCATCATGACGCATGGCGATGACAATGGCTTAGTGCTGCCGCCCGCAGTGGCACCCATCCAACTGGTTATCCTGCCCATTGCACAGCACAAACCCGGTGTGTTGGACAAGGCGCATGAATTGGCCGACCGTCTGTCCGCCGTGGCGCGTGTAAAGGTGGACGATTCGGATAACTCCGCCGGTTGGAAATTTGCAGAATATGAAATGAAGGGCGTACCGCTCCGTTTGGAGATCGGTCCCCGTGATATTGAAAACAACCAGTGTGTCCTGGTTCGCCGTGACAACCGCGAAAAGACGGTGGTATCGCTCGACGAATTAGAAACCAAGATCCCCGAGTTGTTGCAAGCGGTACACGACGGCCTGTATCAAAAAGCACTCGCCCGCCGCGAGGGCATGACGTTCACCGTCACCAACATGGAAGACATGGTGAAAACTGCCGACGAACAGCCCGGTCTGATCAAAGCCATGTGGTGCGGCGACGAGGCCTGTGAAATGAAGCTCAAAGAAGTTGCCGGCGTTACCAGCCGTTGCATGCCGTTCGAGCAGGAGCAGATTGCCGACACCTGCGTCTGTTGCGGGAAGCCCGCCAAGACAATGGTGGTTTGGGGCAAAGCTTATTAATTAAGGAGCGTGTCGATTCCATGAATCAGTTACAAAAACCGCAGGCGGGCGAACAAATCGCTGTTATGCACACGAATCACGGTGATATTTCGCTTCGTTTGTTCCCCGATAAAGCACCCAAGACGGTGGAGAATTTCGTTACCCATGCCAAAAACGGTTATTACGATGGGCTCATCTTCCACCGCATCATTAAAGATTTTATGATTCAAGGCGGTGACCCCACCGGTACCGGCTGCGGTGGCGAAAGCATCTGGGGTGCCCCCTTTAAAGACGAGTTTGACCCGTCGTTGCACAATATCCGCGGTGCCTTATCCATGGCAAACGCGGGTCCCGGCACCAACGGCAGTCAGTTTTTCATCGTGCAGGCATCTTCCGTTCACCCCGGCCTGCTTTCCCAAATGCAGGAGCTGCGCGACTATTTCCCCGAGGAAGCAGAGAACGCATACCGCGAACATGGCGGTACCCCGCACCTCGACTATCATCACACCGTGTTCGGTCAGGTGTTTGAGGGGATGGACGTCGTCGATACCATCGCATCCGTCGCAACCAACCACAGCGACAAACCGCTGGAAGACGTAACCATCCTGGGAATTGATATCATCAATGTCTGACGTATTACAACAAGCACTCGCACTGCTTAAAGATGTTACCCCGCTTGACACCGACTGCGGAAACGTCTGCGACGGACGGTGCTGCCGCCCGTCGGCGGACAGCGTTGGGATGCTGTTGTTACCCGGCGAGGAGAACTTGCTTTCGGGCGAGGGGTTTACCATCACCCCCGCAGACGGTGGGGATCTGCTTACTTGCAACGGCAACTGCCGCCGCGAGATGCGTCCTTTCGCCTGCCGCGTGTTTCCGCTGTTTCCCTATGTTGGAGAGGACGGACTTGTGCGCGCGGTGTACGATCCACGAAGTTTTAGACTGTGTCCGCTAACTCGAAACTGCGCCCACGTACGGCTGAAGCCCGATTTTGTGCGTGCGGTGCGTAAAGCGGGAACATTGTTGATGAGTGATCCTGCGTGTGCTGCGTTTTTGCGTGCACAGAGCCGTGAGATCGACGAACTCTCGCGGCTGCTGCCGTTTCTCGAAAACGAGCGTCCGCCGATCGCGCGGCGAAAATTACGATAAAGGATGGATACCATGAAAGCAACCAAGCTTCTCACGTTTTTGGCGATTGCAGTGCTTTGCCTCGGCATGACCGCCTGCGGCGTGCAAGAAGACGATACGTTACAACACAGCGTCACCACTGCTTACGGAGATAAAGCGGTCGGTTTTCAGTTAGAGATGCCTTCCGTCGGCGAGCAAATTGCAATCATGCACACCTCAAAAGGTGACATTTCCATTCGTTTCTTCCCCGAAGGTGCACCCAAAACGGTGGAAAACTTTATCAAGCTGTCACAAAACGGCTATTATAACGGGTTAACCTTCCACCGCGTGATTGAGGATTTTATGATCCAAGGCGGTGACCCAAAAGGCGACGGCACCGGTGGTGAAAGCTTTTGGGGCAAAAGCTTTGAAGATGAGTTTGATCAAAAGCTCCTCAACCTGCGCGGATCGCTTTCCATGGCGAACTCCGGCGTAAACACCAACGGCAGTCAGTTCTTTATTAATCAAGGCGATAAAGACGCTTTCGGCAAGCGTGATAAGTATGCGTACTCCGAGGAAGACGTACAAACGCTCAAGAGCCAATATAACAGTTTACTCACTTCCTACGGAAAAGAAACCGTAGAGGCCTATTACGGTACTTGGGACGACATACTCGCTCAATATATGCCCTTGGATTATAAAAGCGTGCCGGATGCTGTTTGGGAACTTTATGAAGCAACCGGCGGCAACATCACGTTAGACGGTGCATGGCGCAAAAAAGGCGGGCACACCGTGTTCGGCCAGGTGTTTGCCGGCATGGACGTCGTGGATGCCATTGCGGCGGTACAAACCGATGCGAACGATAAACCAACCGAAGCGGTCACCATCAAGAGCATTGAGATCACAACCTATCAAGGATAATAAAAAAAGCGTTGCGAGAGTAAAACTCTCGCAACGCTTTTTCTTGTTGTCTTTATTTCAACAGCGCTTCCACCGCATCCACGGCAGGTGCGATCTCGTCGCACACCACGCGTTCGATCTCGCCTTCGTCGCACAAACGCGCCACTTGCGCATCCATGGGAAGTTTTGCAAGCAGCGGGATACCCATCTGCTCTGCCGCTTGATTGAGGCCGTTTTCTTCGCCAAACAAGGTGATCTGTTTACCGCAATCGGGGCAACGCAGATAACTCATGTTTTCCACCATGCCAATAACCGGAATGTTCAACAAATCTGCCATTGTTTTGGCTTTGCCGACCACCATTTGTACAAGCGATTGCGGTGTGGATACCACCACGGTAGCATCGACCGGTAAACTTTGATACACGGTCAGCGGCACGTCACCTGTTCCGGGAGGCATATCGATAAAGAGTACATCCAGATCGCCCCACACAACGTCGGTCCAGAACTGTGTCACCGCACCGGCAAGCACCGGACCGCGCCAAACGACCGGCTGTGTTTCATCCTCCAACAACAGGTTGATAGACATCACTTTAATATTCATGTGCGTTTCCGCCGGCAAAATACCAATATCCGCACCCTGCGCTTTTTGAGTTAAGCCAAACGCGCGCGGGATCGACGGGCCGGTAATATCGGCATCCAACACGCCTACCTTGTAACCGCGGCGCGCCATCATCACAGCGAGCAAGCTGGTGACCGAGGATTTACCCACACCGCCTTTACCGCTACTAACCGCTACCACCTTTTTAATATGGCTAAACTCATTCAGTTTAGCATGCAAATCTTTCTCGCGCTCACTGCAATTCTGCGAGCAAGAGCTGCAATCGTGTGTACATTCACTCATGATAAAACCTCCCATATACGTTAAGAACGGGGTTCGCTGCGAGCGAACCCCGTAACAATTTTATTATATCCGATTTTGCGACAAAATCAAGCGGAATGTTTGGCTTTTGCCGGCTGTGCGCTGATCTCAGCATTGGCACCCTCGACGATGCCTTCGGAGTGAATCACCTGCATCGCGGTTTTGACCAAAATCGACATATCTTCTTTCAGCGAATAGGATTTCGCATACTCGCTGTCCAAACGCGCTTTTTCGTAGACTGTCACGGTATCACGGCCGCTAACCTGAGCAAGACCCGTGATACCCGGACGGACGCGGCTGGCACCGTTGCGATGACGCAAACGGAGCAGATCGCGCTCCGACAATACGACCGGACGCGGACCGACAAAGCTCATATCCCCTTTGAGAACGTTAAAGAGCTGCGGGAGCTCGTCCAAACTCAAACGGCGAAGTAATCCACCTACGCGAGAGATGTACTTCTCAGGATTTTCGAGCTTGTGTGTTGCCATGTTGGCGGGAGCGAGAACGCTCATCGTGCGGAACTTATAAATTTTAAACGGTGTATCAAAACGGCCCATACGGTCCTGCACAAAGATCGGAGAACCTTTGGTATCGATCGCGGAAACGATCGCCACGATCACCATCACGGGCGATAACGCGATGATAAACATGAGAGCAAATAAAATATCCAAGCAACGCTTAAACGAAGAATAGCCACCGGCGCTTTTGGCGTTGTTTGTATTGGTTTGCAGAGCAACGACCCCACGCATAATGGTCTCCTCCTTTTCTTTCTGACTGACATGGTTGCATGTATCCAACAAGTGAACAAGCGTCTGTTCCTCACTTGCCGAAAGCAATTATACTATCCCCATTTTCAAAAATCAAGCCTTTTTGCTTGAACTCAAAAAAGTCTGTATAGCCGACCGATTTTACCCAAGCCGCAACCGCCGTTTTTGTCTAATTTGCACTAAAAAACCACTCTTTTTTTGCAGTAGAAACGCTTGTTTTTTTAAAAATTTATTGTTTATCGGTAAATTTTTCATGATTAGCCATGTGATCCCGCCGTGATTTTTGTCATTTCGGTTATACTAATCTCAACCCAATTTTAAAGAGGAGCGATCGTGTGTATACCGGTTTGAAACGTTTATTGGATATAGCACTATCGTTGCTTCTACTCGTCATATTATCACCGCTTTTTGCTATCATCGCACTGGTTGTTCGCATGGATTCCGACGGACCGGCTATATTTCGACAAATACGCTCAGGACAAGGCGGTCACTTGTTCGTGATTTATAAGTTTCGCACCATGATGACAGCAGCACCTGCGAACATTGCCACCGCACAACTACAGCACCCCCAACGATATATCACTCCGGTCGGCCGTTTTTTGAGACAAACCAGTCTTGATGAACTGCCACAACTGTGGAACGTTCTCAAAGGGGATATGAGCTTTGTCGGTCCGCGACCGGTAATCCCGGCAGAAACCTACCTGGTTCAGCTGCGTCACCGCCTCGGAGCAGACACGGTGCGCCCCGGTATCACAGGTCTTGCCCAGATCCGTGGTCGTGACGATCTGCCGCCCCGAATAAAGGCGCACTACGACGCGGAATATGCACAAAACTGCACCTTTTTACTCGACTCTTATATTTTCTTTTCCACCTTGCGTTATGTGTTGCGGCGAGAGGGGATTCATGAAGGCAGCGCCGATTTATACCAAAAACCGTAACCGATCCACTCCTTTTTGCGTATTGTAATACCATAAGATAGCCGAACCCCACAATTCCTATTGCGGGTCCGACTCTCTTATGGTATACGAAGGAGTGATACGATGTCGGCGTTTCAAGCACCGGTACGATTTTTTTTAGGCAGCAACACCCCCGATGGGTTTGTCGGCACAACCTCAACGCTGTACACCTCCGATGGTTGGCGGGTATTTCTTCTCAAGAGCGGCGCGGGGACGGGCAAATCCACGCTGCTGCGGCGTGTATACGATCGGCTCACCGCTGCAGGCGAAACGGCAGAGGTGTTTTGCTGCTCGTCCGATCCGAACTCATTGGACGCGGTACGGTTTCCCGATCGACGGCTATGTCTGATCGACGCCACCGCACCGCATACAATAGAGCCATCCTATTGGGGCGCCGTCGAACAGATCGTCCCGCTGTCAAATTGCATGGGTACTTTATATGAGAACGCCCCCACAGTTGTTGCGCTGACAGACGAAAAGCGCGCCTTACACCGTCGCTGTTGCAGGCATTTGCGTACAGCCGCTTCCTTGCTAAGTGATAGCCGCCGCATCGAAAACGACTGTCTGGACCGCGAAAAAGTATGCCGCTTTGCCCGTCGTCTGGCGATTTCCGAATGGCAAAGCGAAAAGAGCGAAGCGCAGTCGCTTGCAAGCGAGATCCGCTTTTTAAGCGCGTTTACCCCCGACGGCTGGATTACTCTTTACGATACTCTGCAAGCCCTTTGTCCCCGCATTTATGCAATCGAAGATGAGCAAGGCGCAGCCGGCTCTCTGCTGCTGTCCGAGCTGGAAAAGGCAGCAACCGCCGACGGTAAACGTTGTATAGCGTGTCCGTGCCCCTTGTTTCCAAATGATGGGCCGGAGCACCTGCTGTTGCCGGAACTTGGCCTTGCCTTTACCACTTCCAACAGCTTTCACAAGGTTGATTTCCCGATTTTTCGACGTATCCACGCATCCCGGTTTTTGGACACGGAACGGCTGCGCCGCCACCGTCAGCGTCTATCCTTTCTCCGCCGCGCCGCGGCCGAAGTGTTGCGTGAGGCAACCGCACTGTCTGCGCAGGCGAAAACGGTGCATGATCAACTCGAACAATACAGCGCCGCCGTGATGGACTGGCAACGCTACGAAAAACTCGCCGACGAACTGTTGCAGAACATATAAAAAGAGCGGAGAAACGGTAATACGTTTCTCCGCTCTTGTTTTTTATTCTAAGGGAGGTTTCTTTGGCGCCGTGAGCGTATTGCGATGTTTAATATAATCCGTCACCAGCATTTGAACGACCGCCATGCAAGGTGCTCCAAGGAAAATGCCCCAGAACCCAAACAGTCCACCGAACACCGTAATACCCAGCAACACGTAGATGGGTCGAATACCGACATTGTCACCAATGATACGCGGCTGAATGATATTCGCATCGATCTGTTGCATCACGATGATATAGATAGCGATGAACAACGCTCCATATAAGTTGCCGGATAACAGCATGATAAGCACACTGATCACGCCGCCGATCAAAGCACCAAAATACGGCACCATATTCATAATACCGAGCAACATGCCGAACACGGGCGCGTTAGGCATCCGTGCAAGCAGGAATCCTATGGTCGCCAGCACCCCGACAACCAATGCGTCAAGCAACTGGCTGTAAATATAATTATAGAAAATGCGCGCTGTTTTATGTCCGTACAACGACATCGACTGCATCGTGCGCGGCTTGAACACTAACCCCAGCACCGATTTGCATGCCGATACCAACGATTCTCTGCCAAGCAGCATATACACCGACACAATGATTGCCATCACGCCGTCTACGACCGAGGAAGTCACCTGGCTGATACTGCTCAAATAAGTGAGTATCCGCTCAACGGTAAGATATTGTTGCACAAACTCATACAACTCGTTGATCTTACTTTGGATGTCAAAATTCTCAAGCAATCCGCCCGGCTGCGTGTATTGCTGTAAGAAGGACATCACGTTCGCATAATAGTTGGGAACGTTGGCTATGAAATCCTTTAGCGCCGTGACCAAAGCCGGAATCACAATGTAAACCAAACCGACGACAACGCCCAGAGCCAACACGTACACGATCAGCACCGACATCGGTCGTGCCACCTTGTGGAAGAATTTTGCCTTTCGGTTGCGGAAAAATCCCTCGATGCGGTTAACCGGCCCAAACAGCAAAAACGCGATAATAAATCCGATCACAAAGGGTGTCAAAATAGAAAGGAGCCGCAGGAAACTAGCCCATATCCACCCCAAGCTGTCGAATGCTTTGTATACCACGATTAACGCAAGTCCCAATAAAAACAACGTTAACCACTGAGCCAGATTTTTTTTGCTTTTCATGCTGTCGTCACCTCCTGCCATGTTTAAGTATATCAACAAATCTCACAAAACGCAACGGTTAGTTAAAGACATCCTTTACCTTGTCAAAAAAGGTTTTGCGTTTTTGATAGTTCTTTTCACCAAGAGACTCCTCAAACGCTTTGAGCGCTTCCTTCTGCTTCGACGACAAGCTCTTCGGCACCTCTACCGTGACTTGAGCAATCAAATCGCCCTTGCCGCGACCGTTGACGTAGGAAATTCCCTTGCCGCGCAACCGAATGATCTCACCGGGTTGCGTGCCTTCTTTAATGGTGTACGGCACACGTCCCTCTAAAGTGGGAATTTCGATCTCGGCTCCGAGTGCCAACTGTGCAAAGGTCAGCGGCAACTCACACAAGAGATTATAGTTGTCGCGTTCAAAGATCGGATGCGGACGCACCGACACTTGGACCTCCAGATTACCGGCAGGGCCGCCGTTCAAGCCACTGTTTCCCTTGCCGCGCACCGTCAGGACCTGACCGTCGTCAATACCGGCAGGAATGTTCACGCCCACCTTGGTACTCACACGCACCTGACCGCCTCCGCGACAATCCGGGCACGGCGTTTCGATGATCTTGCCTTTCCCCTGGCATCGCGAACACACGACCTGCGACTGCATGACACCAAACGGCGTGCGCTGTTGTCTGACCTCGTGGCCGCTTCCGCGGCAGACCGGACAAGTGGAAACCGTTGTTCCTTTTGCCGCACCGGATCCACCGCAGGTGCGGCAGGTTTCGATCACACGGACGTCGATCTGCTTCTTGCAACCGAATGCCGCTTCTTCAAATGACAAAATTACGGATGCCGCAACGTCGCTGCCACGTCTGGGCGCATTGGGATTGGCTCGCTGACCGCCTCCCCCAAAGAAAGAGGAGAAAATATCACCGAAATCAAAATCCATGCCGCCGCCCCAGCCGCCGTAGCCACCGGCACCGCCGGCGCCGAAGTTCGGATCGACACCGGCATGACCAAACTGGTCATAGCGTGCCTTTTTGTCTGAATCCGACAACACCTCATACGCCTCGTTGACCTCTTTGAAAGATGCCTCTGCCTGCTTATCACCCGGATGCAGGTCGGGATGATACTGTTTTGCCATCTTGCGATAGGCCTTTTTTATTTCGTCCTCCGACGCACCTTTTTGTACGCCGAGCACTTCATAGTAATCGCGTTTTTCCCCTGCCATATATTACACTCCAAAGATAGGAATCCGTCGGGCTTACAAAGCCCGACGGATCGTGTTCGGTTGTGATTTAGTGAACTTCGCCGTTGTAATAGCCCTCACCGGCATCCGGCGGCACCGTGCCGTCGTCAGCAGGGGCAGCACCCTCTGCGGGAGCCGCGGCTTTGTATACCTTTTCGGAAACCTCGTAGAATTTCTTCATGAGATCTTCCTGTGCCGCTTTGATCGCATCGTCGTTCTCGCCCTTGAGCGTTTCTTTGAGCGCGTCGATCTTCGCCTGCAATTCGGTCTTATCGGCTTCCTCTAATTTATCGCCGAGCTCCTCGATCGCTTTCTCGCACTGGTACACCGCTTGATCGGCACCGTTGCGCAACTCGACCGCCTCACGTTTTTTCTTATCTTCCTCGGCATACTGCTCGGCTTCCTTGACCGCCTTTTCTACGTCCTCTTTGGACATGTTGGTGTTAGAAGTGATCGTGATCGCCTGCTCTTTGCCGGTGCCCAAATCTTTCGCACTGACGTTTACGATGCCGTTCGCGTCAATATCAAAGGTAACCTCGATCTGCGGCACACCGCGGCGTGCCGGAGCAATACCGTCTAAATGGAACATGCCGAGCGTTTTATTGTCGCGGGCAAATTCGCGCTCGCCCTGTAACACGTGCACTTCAACCGACGGCTGATTATCCTGTGCCGTGGAGAAGATCTGCGATTTCTTGGTGGGAATGGTGGTGTTGCGCTCAATGACCTTGGTCATGATGCCGCCAATCGTTTCGACACCCAGCGACAGCGGGGTGACGTCGAGCAGCAGGAGGCCCTTGACGTCGCCGCCGAGCACGCCCGCTTGCAGCGCGGCGCCCATCGCGACGCATTCGTCGGGGTTGATGCCTTTGAAGGGCTCTTTGCCCATGAAGGATTTGAC
Organism: Clostridia bacterium; assembly: GCA_017436915.1. GTDB lineage: Bacteria > Bacillota > Clostridia > Oscillospirales > Acutalibacteraceae > RGIG3009. Next base: position 329 of record JAFSCE010000010.1, on the reverse strand, counting down.
CGCCTCCTGCACCGCAGGAATACGGGTCGAGCCGCCCACGAGGAGCACTTTGTCGATTTCGGAAGCCGCCAGGCCGCTGTCGGACAGCGCTTGCTTGACGGGTTGCATGGTCGCTTCCACGAGATCCGCTGTCAGACGGTTGAAGTCCGCACGGGACAGGGTCAGATCCAGGTGTTTCGGACCGTTGGCATCCGCCGTGATGAAGGGCAGGTTGATGTTCGTCGTCGTCGCGCTCGAAAGCTCCTTCTTCGCCTTTTCCGCGGCTTCCTTGAAGCGCTGCATCGCCATCTTGTCGCCGGAAAGGTCGACACCTTCCTTTTTCTTGAACT
>JAFSCE010000009.1 GCA_017436915.1 Clostridia bacterium | reverse complement strand
GGCTGTTTTACTTTCATCGTTTAACAGTTTACCGGCAGAAGCGTAGTCGGTAACGAGCATAGTGCTGCCATCCTCGAGCGGAACGTTAGCGGCAACGATGTTCGGATAAATATCGGTTTCGGTGAGAGAAACGTCCACGTAGCCGTCGTTGTTGATCTTGATGGAGCACGCATCGTCCACGGAATAGCCCAGACGGTTTTCTTGTGCCAACATAACGGGACCGCGGCGAAGTGCCACGTGTTTTTTAGCAAGCGGATCCTCACGGTCAAATACCGGAACGCTGTAATTGTATCCCCATCTAATATCGGTCATCAGAATTTGTGTGCCGTAAGGAATGGGGCGAATGACTTCGGTACGCATATCCAGTTTCACGGTCACGGTATCGCCGGCTTGCCACACGCGCTCAATGCGGGTATAACCGCTCTCCGCCTTAACAGCAGCGCCGTTTACCGTAATCGAAGTAGTTTTGCTCCAAGCGGGGTTACGGATGAGAAGCTCAAAGGATTCGGGTGTAGCGGTGTTGACGGTGATCTCAACTGTACCGTTCAAGGGATAGTCGGTTTTCAGATCAAAGGTAACGTCTTGATCGTTCGGCGTTTTGGAAGCGACCGTACCATTGATAAACAGATTCAGCGCAAAGCCGTTTGCGGTGGTGAGCAGCTGCATTTTCGGTACCATGCCGATACCGGCGGAACCAATGCAGGCACAGCAACCGTAGTAGTGGTTATCGCTCATGAGTTTAAGGCCGCCGATCCAATGACCTCTATGACCCGCAGTGAGAGGGCTGTAGCTATCAAACGGGAGCGGTTCAAAGGTCCAATCGGGTTTCTGCTCCATAAGGCGGGGCTCAACAACGTTTTCGGTGTTCATCGCGCCCAAATACGCGTTGTACAAGGCGGTTTCAAACGCATCGATATATTTAGGATCGCTCGTCAGCAAGGTCATTTGATACAAGAATTTCATCAATGTGACCGTCACGCAGGTCTCTTGCTTGATCGGGTGATTGGTGGTGTTTGCTTGACGTACCGTAGAGTGGTCGAACAACTCACCGGTGCATCCGCACGTGCCGATCACCGTAATCTCGCTTTCCAAGAGCCGGTCAGCAAAATTGAGGATAGCTGTCTTGTGCTTGTCTTCTTTGGTGACACGGTAGAATTCCAAAAGCCCCTCAAAGCAGGAGATCATCTCGTAGGCCTTGGTGACCGGATACTGATACAGGTCAAAGTCATTTGTGTAAGCGCGTTCAACAAGGTTGGCAATGTCGGTGAATCCTGCCTCGACGATGTATTCGGCAAAATCAAAATACCTCTGCTCACCTGTGATGTTGTACAGGCGAACGATGGGCTCCAGCAGCGAGCTGGAGTTCAGGCCGCGCCACTCGCAGGTTGCACTGGTGATGGGCAGTTTTCCGTCCTCTTCCTTTCCGATTTTGGAAAGAATGTAATCGACTTGCTTGCACATCGACTCGATGATTTTGGCTTTGAAAGCATCATCGTCACAGATCTCCATGAAGTATTGCATGCCTAAAAGGACGTATTTTCTCGACCACAGATCCCAGCCGTCAAACTCCAGATCCACGGGATAGGTGCTGATCCTGCCGACCTCGTTGGCAGTTTCGATCATATCGTTTACGGTTTGGACCAGAATGCGATACAGCTCTTCGTTTTTAGTGTAAGAATACACGAAGGCAGCGCCGCGCATCATTTTTCCCCAATACTCACCGCGCCAGCCGTTGTCAGTATCGGCCTCCTCACGGAATTGCTGAACGAAACGGTTCCACAATTCGGGTTTTAATAATTGGGCGTTTTCGACAAAAGCAAAGGCATCATCCATAAAGCCGGTGTATTTTGCGGTGTTTGAATAATCCACAAAAAGTTTATCCGTTTGGATTCTCGGAAAATTGGCGGTTTTTTGTTCGTAAAAATTAGTTCTCATTTTACGGCCTCCTCATACGTTGAGTGATATTATCTTTTTCATACCATATTTTTGGGAGAAAAGCAAGGGAAAGGACCTATTTTACATCAATATTCCTTGTTTTTACATGATACTTTCAATTTTTGATAAGAATGTTTATTCTATTGACTGTGAGGACAGGCAAAAACCGCGTTCTTTCTTCATATAGTGTGAAGAAAGGATGGTTTTCCATGTTGTTTGAAATGTTCGGGGCTTTGTCGCGCATTTTCTTCATGGCGCTTCAGGTTGTTAACACCGGTTCGTTCCCGCATCCGCTGTCGGCGGAGGAAGAATTGTCTTGTTTGGTAGCGTTCCGGGAACGGGAGGATCTTGCGGCACGTAATCGCTTGGTTGAGCATAACCTGCGTTTGGTTGCACACATCATCAAGAAATATTACAGTTCTGCGCGCGATCAAGATGATTTGATTTCCATTGGTACCATCGGGTTAATCAAGGCGATTAATACTTTTGATTATACCAAAGGTGTGCGGCTGGCGACCTATGCGGCGCGGTGCGTGGAAAATGAAATTTTAATGTACTTCCGCGCCAACCGCAAGACAGCACAAGATGTTTCGATCATGGAGCCGATCGAAACGGATAAGGAAGGACACTCGTTGACGTTGATGGACGTCATCACGCAAGATGACACTATTTTGGAAGATCTGGATTTGAAGATTAATTCCACCAAGCTCTATCGGTACATGGAGGAAACGCTGAACGAGCGGGAAAAGGAGATCATTCAGTGGCGATACGGCTTGATCGCCGACCCGCTGACACAGCGGGAGGTGGCTAAAAAACTGGGTATTTCGCGTTCGTACGTGTCGCGTATCGAAAAGAAAGCGCTCGAAAAATTGCGCAAGCGGTTTGAACGGGGCGACGTGCGCCCGAACCTATATCGCAAAGCGTAAAAAAACACCCGATGCCAAACGGCATCGGGTGCTTTGAAATTTAAGAATTAGTCCTCGCGGCGGCGGGAGTCACGGCGGCGGAAACCACCCTGACGGGATGCCGGACGGCGGGGCTCCTCATCGGATTCCTCAACCGTCAGGCCCTCAACCTGCACCAGCGCATCGCGGCGGGAGAGATTGATGCGACCCTGCTCGTCGATCTCGACGACCTTGACGAGGATCTCGTCACCCACGGTGACAACGTCTTCGACCTTCTCAACGCGTTTCACATCCAGCTTGCTGATGTGCACAAGGCCTTCCTTGCCGGGAGCGATTTCAACGAACGCGCCGAACGCCATCAAACGGGTTACGCGGCCTTTGTAGATCGCGCCGATCTCGGGATCCTTGGCGATGGTTTCGATGATGGCAAGCGCCTGCTTCGCGTTTTCGGTGTTGACAGCGGCGATGAACACGGAGCCGTCTTCTTCGATAGTGATATCGCAGTTGCAGTCTGCCTGGATCTTCTGAATGACCGAACCGCCCTTACCGATGACTTCGCGGATCTTATCCACGTCGATCTTGGTGGAAAGCATTTTCGGTGCCCACGGCGAGAGTTCCTCACGCACAGCCGGAATGGCTTTCAGCATGATCTCGTCGAGGATGTACAGACGGGCTTTGTAGGTCTTTTCCAGCGCCTCTTTAATGATGGCGGGGGTCAAGCCGTGCACTTTCAGGTCCATCTGGATCGCGGTGATACCTTTGTGAGTACCGCCCACCTTAAAGTCCATATCGCCGAAGAAATCTTCCAGGCCTTGAATGTCGACCATGGTCATGAAGCGGTCGCCTTCGGTGATAAGGCCGCAGGAAATACCGGCAACGGGGGCTTTGATCGGCACGCCGGCAGCCATCAGTGCGAGCGTGGAGCCGCAGATAGATGCCTGTGAGGTAGAACCGTTGGAGGAGAGAACTTCAGACACCAAACGCATGGTGTAGGGGAACTCTTCCTTGCTCGGCAGTACCGGCACGAGGGCACGCTCAGCGAGTGCACCGTGACCGATCTCACGACGGCCGGGGCCGCGGGAGGGCTTGGTTTCGCCGACCGAGTAGGAGGGGAAGTTGTAGTGATGCATATAGCGTTTCTCGGTTTCGTCATCCAGACCGTCCAGCAACTGTGCATCGTCTGCGTTACCGAGGGTAACGGTGGTGAGCACCTGCGTTTGACCGCGGGTAAACATACCGGAGCCGTGTACGCGGGGCAGCAGATCGACTTCAGCGGCGAGCGGGCGGATCTCATCGATCGCACGGCCGTCTACGCGCTTGCCATCATCCAGCAACCAGCGGCGCACTACGTATTTCTGCAGTTTGTACAGACACTCGTCGATCTTGCCGATCTGCTCGGCATAGACCTCGTCAAACTTCTCGTGCACCTTGTCGTACACGGGGAGCAGACGCTCGTCACGGACGAGCTTATCGTCGGTGTCCAGCGCATAGCGGACGTCTTCGATCGCGAACTCTTTGATCGCTTCGAACATATCCGGATCGGGATCGTTGGACTCAAATGCAAATTTCGGTTTGCCGATCTCTGCTTGAATACCTTTGATGAATTCCACGATCTGTTGGTTGGCCTCGTGGCCTTTCATGATACCTTCGAACATGGTGTCGTTGTCCACTTCGTTAGCGCCCGCTTCGATCATGGCAACCAGATCGGCGGTAGAAGCGACAGTGACGTGCATGTCGGATTTCTTTTCCTGCTCAGCGGTGGGGTTGATAACGTACTCGCCGTCAACCAAGCCGACCACAACGCCCGAGATCGGGCCGTCCCACGGAATATCCGAGATGGAGATGGCGATGGAAGCGCCGATCATCGCGGTGGTTTCCGGCGGGCAATCGGGATCCACGGACATGACGGTGCAAACGATGGATACGTCGTTGCGCATATCCTTCGGGAACAGCGGGCGGATCGGGCGGTCGATCACGCGCGAGGTCAGGATCGCTTTTTCGGTCGGGCGACCTTCACGGCGCTGGAACGAGCCGGGAATATGACCCACAGCGTACAGCTTCTCCTCATAGTCCACGGAAAGCGGGAAAAAGTCCACACCTTCACGGGGCTTTGCCGAAGCGGTGACGTTGCACAGAATCGAGGTGTCGCCGTAGCGCACCATGCAGGAACCACTGGACAATTGCGCCATTTTACCGGTTTCAACCTTCAAAGGACGACCGGCAAGGGTGGTTTCGAATACGCGATAGTTTTCGAACATGTTACATTCCTCCGTTTTAAAAATGATAGTATTTCCAAACGGCCGGGGGTAGAATCTTTAGCAATAAAACCGATGTTTTTTTGCAAAAGCACCCGTTTCACTGCTAAAAAATCACAACCCCGCATACCGATTCAGACAGGGATAATAAAGCAGGTTGAGGCAGGAGAGCGTGTCGCTCGCCTGCCTCAGTGAAGCTTTATTTGCGCAGACCCAATTTCTCGACGATCGCGCGATAACGCATGATGTCTTTCTTCATCAAATAGTTGAGAAGGCCACGACGACGACCAACCATTTTGAGAAGACCACGACGGGAGTGATGATCCTTCTGATGCTCTTTCAAGTGCTCGGTCAGATCATTGATGCGGCGGGTCAGTACCGCGATCTGGACTTCGGGAGAACCCGTGTCACCCTCGTGAGTGGCATACTGCTGCATGATTTCGGTTTTTTCGTTTGCTAACATGGTTTTACACCTCTTTTAGTATTTCCGCAGATCCAGAAAGGGAAACGGTGCGTCCCGAGAGGGCATACTCCGCAGACCGGATCAGGGATGTGCACATTCGCGTGCTAGGGTAGTATAACACAGAAAGTTTCGCTTGTAAAGAGAAATTTTTAAAAAGATGAAATCGCGCTGAACGCCACCGCGATCACAGTTAGCGTGGCAGGAGCACCGGCAAATGAGCGAGCGAGCGGTACACGTCGCCAGCGCACGGTTAACGCACCGATTGAGAGCAGTACGAGCGCGACACCTGCAGCCGCGGCAAGGGCGTGCCACCATCCGTCGGAAACAAGCAGTGCGACAATCGGTGCCAATGGTGCCCACGCGGTACGTAGCGGTTCCGCTTGTGACAAAAGTGCCGCCGTCAGCAAAGTAAGCCCCATGACAAGATTATCGGAAAGGGAGGGAAGAAAAGCGACAGTTAACGCTTTGACCGAGCACACGGCAAGCGTGAGCCATACGGTGTTCCACAGCGCATAATCGTTTGTTTGCGTGACGGGAATCGGCAAGCGAAACAGCCACAACAACAGTGCTGCCAACAGCAAGGCGCCGATCGGTTCGGTTGTGAGAGCAGGCGGCGTGATTGCCGACAGGCCAAATACGGTGCCGTGCGCCAACAGTTCCCTAAAAAAGCCGGTCAGCAACATCACGGCGGATACACGCCATAAAACGTTCGGGGGCGGTGGACAGGAGACAAGCACGGGGATGAGTGCGCCACAAAGCAATAATGCGGCGAAAGTCAACCATTCGCTCTCCGGTGCGTATGGAGTGAGTGCTGCCAAGTGAAGCAAAGCTGCGCCGCTGCCGCCTGCAAACAGCCAAACGGCGGTGTGATAGGACAGATTGAGGCGACACAGCCCTTTGGCAAAGAGAAGGCACAGCAGCAATTGCACCGGCAGGAGAATTAAGAGAACAAGAGAATCTGACACGGTAGCGCAGGCCGCAACGGCGGAGCACAGCGTAAGGCCGCGCATATTTGGGCTGGCCGACACGGTATCACCCCACAATGTTTTTTACAAAGGTTGCCGCCGTATTGACGGCGTTCACGACTGCCGCTGAGGATGTGGTAGCACCGCTGACACCGTCCACGGAGGCGGTGCTGCTTTTTGTTGCTTGTGCCAATGCAGAAGCGGCAAGTCGGACAAACGGCTCGACTGAGATCGTGGCACCCGAATACGCATCGGTTTTGCCGCTGCCCGCTTGGTACGCGATGGCAGCGGGATCCTGTTTTTCCAGCAAGACTTGTTCCATGATCTCTGCTTGCTCGTGCCACGGGAGTCCTGTTTGACTCATCACGTACTCTCCTGCTCGGGATAAGCTCTTTTTGGTTTCTTCGCTGTTTTGCTGCTCCGAGTCCCAATTGACAGCAGTAATTTCCTGCCCCGACACAGTCACCTCAACGAAGTCGCGAAAGCCACTGCTGTCATAGCTTTTCTCCGCAGCGCGATACACCCCGTCTTGCAACGTGCGCTTTCCACCAGAAAGGGCGAGCGGCGGTGTACGGTTTTGAAATTGCGAGAGAAAGGTTTTATCGGTGATGCCGGCACCGTAGCCGACGGTTTCATGGTGTTCGCCGATGCGAATACCGTATACCGTAGCGGCATCCTCAGACAGAGCGGCGTGCACAGTGATGGGTCCCGCATAACCGTCCACCCGCACGCTTACCGCAAAGCCGAGCAAGCGGTCTTGATCGTCAAAAGCGCGATATGCGGCGGTGATGGGTTTGTTTTCGGCGGTGGTAAGTGCCTCAAAGCGTGAGGCGGGCAACAATTCGGCAAACACCGCCGCAGTTTGCTCCGTTTTTTGTTGTTCAATGAGCGAGTGTGTAAGTCGATCACTGCCCCATAAAAGGACAGTAGCGACCACAGCGGCAACAGCCAAGGACAGCATGTCTTTACCAAGCGGTTTCATACGCGTTTTTTCCTTCCATAGATGTGGGGAGCAGTCAGTTGCTCAATTAAAGGTGTCAGCAGGTTCCATAACAGTATGGCAAAGCAAACCCCTTCCGGATAGCGACCATAGATGCGCAACAGCGCGGCGGTCGCGCCGACACCAAACGCAAACAGTCCTTCGCCGAATGGTGTTGTGGGTTTGCCGGTGTAATCGGTGAAAATGTAGACGGCACCGAACAAAATACTACCCGACAGCAAGGGCAAAATGAGATGTCCTGTTGTCAGTAGTGAAACGATTGAAAACCCAAGAAGCGACAAGACCGGCACCTGCCATCGAACCACACGACGCGCGATCAGCCAGATGGCGCCGAGCAAAATCATCAGTGCGGAGGTTTCACCAAGGGAGCCGTTTGTGGTGCCGATCAAGCGCGGCAGCAGTGTGTCCAAAGTAGGAGTGGCGTGGGCAGAGGAAAGCGGCGTTGCGGTGGAAAGCGCATCCGGTGTCGTGTAGCCGCCAAGGTGGGTAGGGAATACCGTCAGCATGACGGCACGCGCCGCCATAGCGGGATTAAAAAGATTGTTGCCGATACCGCCGAAGGCATCCCGCATGACAAATACGGCGAACACGGAGCCGAGTGCCAACAACCACAGCGGCGTGCCGACGGGACAGGAGAGGGTTAGGATTAATCCGGTGACGGCGGCAGATCCGTCAAACGGGCGGTGGATACCGGAGAGACGATCTGCAACAAAAGCGGTGAGCAACCCCACAATCAGCCGCACGGCTGCCGCAAAGCCGAACACGTACACAGCCGCAACCGATGGCGGGACGAGTGCTACGCACACCGTCGTCATGAGTGAAGCGGTTGTGCGATCAGCGCGGACATACGGAGCTGCAAGAGTCATGGTCGTTGCCTCATTTCTTGCCGCGCCTCGCCGATATGCGCGGCTAAATTTCGCTTGGCAGGGCATACGTAAGAACAGCAACCGCAGGAAATGCAGGCAGTTGCCGTATTGTCCTTTTCACCTGCGAGGTGTGCCGCTTCGATGCGAAATGGCATGAGCCCTGCCGGACATACACGCACGCAGGCACCGCAACGGATACACGGACCCTTTGTAATCTGAAGTGCTGGTAGCACCGTGACCCCGCCGCAGGTTTTCGGCAGTCCTGATGTGAGGGAGGTGATTTGCGTGCCGGTCATGGGTCCACCTGCTATATAGCGGCAACGACGGCGAGAAAGCAACGGATCTGCTTGCTCGATCAGGTCGGAAAAAGGTGTCCCAATGGGGGCAAACAGATTCACAGGGTGTGCCACCATACCGGAAACGGTGACCGAGCGATGTGTCAACGGTAAGCCGTGCGCCGCTTCCGCCATGGCAACAGCGGTTGCAACGTTAGATACGATCATACCGCAGTCCGTGGGGAATCTGTCTTCGGGGATTTCGCGCCCAAACACAGCGGCGAGAAGCTGTCGTTCACTGCCCTGAGGGTAACGTCCCTGTAGCAAAATTGTGCGAATACCCATTCCCGACAAACGGGCGGCCGCCGTCGGCGATTCGGTGCAAAATACGGCCTCTCGAGAAGATATCCCCGCCGCGGCGGCAAGAAAACGGATCCCTTCGGCTAGTGTATCGGAGTGCTCTATCGACAAGCGGACGTCAGCAGCAAGATATGGCTCGCACTCGCAGGCGTTGATCAGCAAATGACGGATAGTAGGAGCTTGATATTTGCGATAGGTTGGAAATCCGGCACCACCCATGCCCACTAATCCCGCATCGTACATTCGTTGCAGCAGGGCCTCACGAGAAGCGGTTTTCGATAACGGCGGCAACAGCGTACCGAACGTGTTGGAGCCGTCGCTGATAACCGTGATAACGGACGATTGCTCGATAGCCGTTACCGTGCCGGAAATACCACAGTGAAGCGGTGGGAACTTACCGTCCGGATCGGCAGCAAGTCGGTCACCGATAAGCACAGTGTCGCCAACTGATACCGTTGGTTTGAGCGCACTGTTCAAGGAGAGATGCAGCTGCTTGGGAAAGATTGTCATAAACGAGGAGGCCTGTGCGGTTTCCTTTTGATTTTGCAGAGCACTTGGAAAAACGATTCCACCGCGAAACGTGCGTTTCATGCAGCATCCTCCTAAAAGTGATACGTTGCAACATAGTTTAGGCGTGGTTGGGCATAAATATACTGAACTGTACGAAATTGGAAGGAGAAACGCTATGACCTTTGGTGCCGGCGACGGTGCACGAGCGGTGTTGCGCACGGCGGTTATTTTCGTGACGGCTGCCGTTATCGTGCTGTTGCGATGGGTGACGGATTCGCCTTGGTGCTTAACACCGGCCGTGGTTGCCGTTTTGCTCCTTGTGTGGTATCTGCCGCGGCTGACACGGTCTTTTTACGGCGAGATGGACGATAAGCGAATAACCGTGCGCTACGGTGTTTTGTGGCGGTGGGAAACAGTGGTGCCGCTCAACTCTTTGCGCACCTTTGAAACGTGGACACCGCCCTTGCATCGGTTGTTTCACTGTCGCACGGTGGTGCTGCGATTTGCGGGTGGATGTGCCGTGTTGCCATTATTGGATGACGATACCGCCAACCGTTTGACGGCGCGATTGGAGGAATGTTAATGGAACAACGACCGTACGGTGCCTATATCGTGTACGATATGCGGCGGTGGTGGTTACTCTTGTTGTGGCCGTTTTTGTATGCGCTGACGCCGTCGCCTGAACCCCGCACTCTTTTACGAGTGTTGCTGTTGTGTGCGGCTTTGTTTGGGTATTCGGTAGCAAAATGGAAAAGCAGTCGGTACCGGGTGGGGTGCACGAAAAACGGGTTTTACAGCATCGGCGTTCGGCAGGGGGTGTTTGTGCGCCATTCCTTGCATATCCGCGCGGAGGATGCGGCATCGGTTGAAATAGAGCGCACGTGGCTTCTCGCTTTGTGTGGCGGTCGGCGGGTACGCGTGAATACAGCCGGTTTGCGACGACGGTCGGATGCCGTGCTGTACCTACCGGCGGAGCAGGTGCGGCGGTTATTTTTGCTCAAAGATCACTCGGCCCAGCGGTTTCGGGCACGGCTGTGGCCGGTGATCGTGACGGCGGTCAGTGGCTCCAATGCGGCAGTTGGACTACTGACCGCCGCCCCTGCCTTGCGACAGCTTAGCAAACTGCTCAGCGAGTGGTTTTCGGTAGATGCCGTGGATATGTTACAGCGTTTTCCGATAGGACAACTCCCGTCGGCACTGCGACTTGTTGCCAATTTACTGTTGATCGGCTGGGGCGTGGCGGTGCTGAATACGTTTTTGCGCTACGTTGGTTTTTACGCGGCCGTACAAAACAACCAGTTACACTTGGTGTCGGGTTTGTTTACGCGGCGCGACGTGCTGATCGATCGGGATAAGATCACGGCGTTGGAACTGCGGCAGACGCTATTGATGCGATTACAAGGACTATATACGGCAGTCATCACGGCGGCAGGATATGGAAGAGATCTGGGTGCTCGGCCCGTACTCATTCCGGCAGCCGATCCCAAGACCTTGTGCGAAGGACTGGAGCAACTGTTACCGGGATACCCTTTAAAAGAGGGAAAGATCAAGGCTTCGCGCCGCTCGTGGTGGCGGTACGTGGCATTGCCGCTGACATTAACGATCACAGGCGTGTTGGCTTGGATGGCAGGCGGTTTTTGGCAGGTACCGGCTTTCGTGTGCACGGTGCTGGGGATATGGTGGTTTGCTGTGCGTTTTTTGGGATTTTGCGGCGCCGGATTCGGTGCGAATGAAACGGCCGTGACGGTGTGGTATCCGCGCGGGCTTGCGTTTTATCGGGTGTATCTACCGCGTGAGACGGTGGATCATATTACCGTAACACAAAGCGTGTGGCAGCGCCGTAACGGTACTTGCACCGTTACGGTGCGCAGCTTTGGCGATAAGAAACGGCGGCATCGGGTGTGGGGATTACCGTATGAGCCCGTCATCTATGAAATCGGCATATAAAAAGCGCCGCGAAGGGGATTCCCTTCGCGGCGCTTTGCGGGGTGTTTAAGAAATACTTTCACCGGCTAAGAATTTCTGATAATCGTTTTGCAACTCTTGCACGCTTTTGGCATTAAGCAAATGTTTTTCACCGGAATTGTGCACGGCAATACAATAGCCGGCGGTGTGTTCGTAAATACGAACGGTGGTTGCCGAGCCGTGCTGTTTCATTGGCGTGAACTGCACTGTCAGCATCGGGGTGTCGGTGGGGGTTTCGTCGGTGGCTCCCACCCGGTACAAACTGAGCAAGGAGGAGTACAGAGTGCGGAAATCGGCAGTGTTATACGTTTTGCCGTTTGCCGTAACGGTCAAGTTTTTATCCGCATCTTCCTCGTCGGGGTTGTGTGCTAACAAAAAGGTCTTGGTATCACCGTTATCGGTGATCGAAACCGAGGTGAGATTCGTAATATGCTGGAAATACAGCATATCGTCTGCAACGTCTTCGTACCGGGCGTCTACCCAAGTAGAAACGGCACTCGGTGCAAACAGATACACCACGGGAATCAGCTTGTTTTCGGCATATACGACACCGTAGTAATTGCCGTCTTTATCCGTCTTGCCCAGCTTAATGGAATAATTAAAAGTGCTGTGATACGAGATTTTGGTGTCTACTTTTCCGTCTTCGCCCTTTGTTTCAGTGGTGCGCTTTAACGACAGATTGACCGTGCATACCGAGTAAGGGGTAGATAGACCGTAAGTTGCTAAATCTGCCGCTGTGGGACGGAGTGCGACAACGTTTGATGCTGTTAATCCGGAGAAAGTGCCGTAAGAGATCAGCGCACTGTTGGGATCTACTGCATGGAAATACGGCTTTTGAATGGCGTAACCGGAGATCACCAGATTTTCTTGAGGGTTTTCCGGTAGTTCGGTGACCTGAAAATAGATGGTTTGCGGCCGCACGGTTCCGGCGAGCGTTACGTCACGCACAACAACCGTATCAGTGCTTTCCTCTGCTGTGGGAGCTGTAACGGGCATCCGATTGATATATTGTGTGGACTCACAGGCAATGGTTTCACAGAAGGTCGGGTCCAGCAAATAAATAGCGTTTTTGCCGACCTCGCGCACGTAATAGCCCTCACCGGAAGGAGAAAGATCGCCGATCTCAAAGGCAAAAGACGAACCGTCGGAATAAGCGGCGGAGACGGTGGTATTTGTTTCGCCAAACCCAAAATCGGCAGGGGTTTCCGTTGTTTCCAACACAAGGCGGGTGGCGGTGACTTTCAGCAGTGAATCCGCGGTGCCTGAAAGCCCCGTGTGATCGAGCGGCAAGTCCTCGTATCCTTTCACGGTATACAACTTGTCTTTGGTCATTTCAATGGTATATGAGCCGTCTGCAAAGGAAATTTCAGCAGAAGACAACGTAACGGTCTTCTCATCGGTTTTGTCAAACAGCACGACGGACGTATCCACAACGGGATCGTCGTTTGTGTTATCGTCTTTCTCGGGAAGCAGCAACAATAGGCCTGCCAGCAGCCCGCCGACCACCGCAAGCGCGATGACGGCATACACGAGCGAGCGGGTGCGTTTTGTCATACGCTTACTCATAAGTGCCTCCTCTTAAAGAAGACGACCAAGCAGATGACGACCAACACCAACGGGATGCCCAATGTGAACACACCCAGGCCGAGCACCTGAGCGGTCAGCGTGGAGAAGGAAAGCATTTCTGCCGATAAATCTTTACCGGAGATCACAACGGTGTCACCAAGACTGCACGTGGTGCGAAGTGGTTCGATCGCCAAACTCTCGTTATCGTATTGTGAGGCGGTGACGTAATTGGCAAATTGACAACTACCGCTGACAACGATATAGTTCTGCACGCTCTTGTTGTTGACCACGTTGTAATCGCGGGCGTATGCCATACCGATGAGCGGATACTCATCCGCCTCAACCTGCGCGACATCGTCGTTGCTTTCAGCAGACAACAGATCGCTGAGAGCGGTCAGACGAGTGCTTTCGGGGAAGGCGACCAGCGCGTGATTTGTCAGCAGTTCCTTATCGGTGTCACTGCTTTTGGCAGTGAGCAACTGCAGTGTTAGTGGCATGATGATTTTTTGACCGGCAATGGCCTCGGTCAAGTCAGATGAGGCAATGGTGGTCAGGGGCAAATACGGATAACTGCCGTAGATATCCATCGGATAGTTGTTGGCATCGGTTTCCATGATAATATTTGAGGTAACGGTGATGCCGTAATCGACGGAGAGGAAATCGTACAAATTGGGGCAGGTGCCGGCGTAGTTGGCAAAAACGAACAGGTTGCGCCCGAGGTTGCCGTCGTTGTGCAGCCAATCGCGCAGGCGTTTGATCTCGTCCACCGTGTAATCCTTGGTGGGACCGACAATGGCGATCGCACCGGTGGTGTCACTGATGGTACCGGCAGTGGTGAAATCAAGCGTTTGTGTATAATAGCCGTTGAGCTCATACAGTTTTTTGAGAGCGGTAATGGCATCCTCGTCCTCGTCGTGGCCGGTTAAAAAGGTGACGGTGACGGATTCTCCGCCGCATACACTGCTGATATTGGTGGCGAGCTTTTGCTCAACAAGCGAAGTGACGGAATAGGAATAGGTGGTGTAATCCATATCCTCTTGCAGTAAATCGTCCAACGAGATCATGCGATATTGATCGTCGCAAGTGAACAAAATATTACCGCTGGTTGCGTCGTATTTTTCTTTGAATGATGCCGACAGCGTGGGATTCTTTTCAAGGTCCACGTAGGTGGTGGTGATCTTGCCGTTGCTTAATGTCTTGTATTCCTCTGTGAAGAGATAGAATTGACGCAAGATCGTATCGTATTCCTCGGTGCCTGTATTTGGCTGAGAAAAATAGTCCTCTCCGAACAGTACGGTGATCTTGACGTTAGACGATACCGCTTCTGCCAAAGAACGGCTGTCCTCGGATAACGAGTAGGTCTGATCGGCGGTGAGGTCCAGCGTCCACGGAAAACGGTCTGCCAAAATACCGCAGATGACGTTGATCAGCACGACCACCGACACGACCACGACGGTGATCGCCGTCGCGGTGGCGCCGAGTCGAAGCTTGCGATTGGAACGCCAGTTGAGTTTGGGGCGTTTTGGGGAGTTCTTTTTATCCACAGGGAGGATTTCCGATTCGTCGGGAGTGGTTTTGATGTCATCAAAGTTGCTCATATCGTAATGCCTCCTCTCATCAATTCCAACGTTTGCGGTCGAGTACACGAACCGTTATAAATAAAAACAGAGCCGTCATGCTGACAAAGAAAATAATGTCGTCATACTGCATCAATCCGCCGGTAAAGGTGGAATAGCGCTTCGATATTGACAGAAAATCAGTGATGGCAACGGCAACGGTGCTGGAGGACAGCATGGAACCCACACTGTCGACCATCAAGAGCGCGAACGACGCTAAGAATGTGCCGAGCGCGGCGACAAATTGGCTTTCGGTCAAACAAGAGATTAACAAACCAATAGCGATCAGCATCGCACCAAGCAGCAACAGACCAATAAAGTTGCCGAAGACCACCAGCCAATCGGGGGTCACTTTGGTGGCAATGATGACGGCGAACACCAGCATGATGGAAATGCCGATAGCAAACAGCAACAACGCGGCGAAGAACTTGCCCAGTACGATGCCGGTCAAACTGACGGGGGCGGTGAGCAGTGCCTGATCCGTCTTTTGACGCTTGTCGTCACTCATCAAACGCATGGTTAGCACCGGCAGAACGAGAAGGACTAAGAGTGTCATCACCGAGCTGAATACGTATGACAGATCGGCATACCCGTTTGCCAAATTATACATAAAGAAATAGTAGCCGCTGAGGCCGTAAATCATGGCAAGCACGACGTAGCCGATCGGGGAGGTGAAATAGGTTTTAAATTCACGTTTAAAGATCGCACTCATTTTGATTTACCTCCTTTACGGGTGGTTTGCGGGAGCTGCTCACGCGTGAGCGAAATAAAGATCTCCTCAAGCGACATTTCCATGGAACGCAAGCCGAGTAGGGGATATCCCTCTTTGGAGAGCGCCGTAAACAGTGCACGACGGAAATCGGCACCGTCTTGCGGTTCGATGGCGTATTCGTACACACCATCCTCTTTTTCGCCGTAGCACACGACGTCCTCCACACCGGGGAGGTGGGTGAGAATATCGGTCACGCGTTTCTCATCACCCGCAATCAGTGCCATCCGACGGCGGTCGGACGAGTATTTTTCGGAAAGTGCTGAGGCGGTATCGTCGGCAACGAGCTTACCTTCGTTGATAATAACGATGCGATCGCATACCGCTTCGATCTCCTGCAGAATATGCGAGGAGAGGATCACGGTGTGGTGCTTGCCGAGGTTTTTAATCAGCGCACGGATCTCGATGATCTGATTCGGATCCAAACCGACGGTGGGCTCATCCAGAACAAGCACCGGAGGATTGCCAATGAGCGCCTGCGCAAAGCCGACGCGCTGACGGTAACCCTTGGATAAGTTTTTGATTAACCGATCATACACGTGCTCGATCTGCATCAAACGGCAGATCTCGGCGATGTGTTTTTTTCGGTTGAATTTGCATTGTTTTAAATCGAATACAAAATCCAAATACTCGCGCACCGTCATATCCAAATACAGCGGCGGCTGCTCCGGCAGGTAGCCGATGCTGGCTTTTGCTTCGTTGGGCTCCTCTAAAATATCGTGCCCGTTGATGGTCACGGTGCCTTCGCTGGACGACAGATAGCCGGTGAGGATGTTCATGGTGGTAGATTTACCCGCGCCGTTCGGCCCGAGGAAACCTAAAATTTCACCCTCGCTCACCTGAAAGCTAATATTGTCTACCGCAAGGTGAGAACCGTATCGCTTGGTCAGGTTTTGTACGTTGATCATGTGGGGGGATTCCTCCTTTGAACAGAATTACACAATTTTATCTTAAAAGCGGAATGTGTATTTTCTGTGTATTTTTATAAAACAAGTTTTGCTTTTTAAGATAAGTATGCTATACTAAGACGAGAAATTGGAAAAAGGAGGGATCGCGTTGGCGGTAAAACGGTATACGTGGCGAGAGCGGGACGCGCTGCCGACCACACACAGAGCCGTAGCACTCGGCGTGTTTGACGGACTGCATATCGGACACCGTGCCGTGTTGGCTGCGGCCTGCGGCGTAATCGATGAAGACGGCGCGATCTTAACCGCGACGGCGCTGTGCATGACGGGTGTCCCCAAACACAAGTCAGGTCGTTTGCTGACCGCTTGGCGGGAAGCACAGTTGCTCGACACGTTAGGCACGGACGAATGGATCGAAATGCCCTTTGAAGAGGTGCACGAACTGTCCCCCGAGCGCTTTGTACGTGAGATTCTTTGTGATTTGTTACACGCACGTGTTGTGTGTTGTGGGTATAATTATCAGTTCGGCAAACACGGCGTCGGCACTGTAGATACGTTGCGCACCTTATGCGAGCCGCTGGGCATTCGTGTGATAGTGGTGAACGCGGTCGAACGCGACGGAAAAATTATCAGCTCCACACGTGTGCGGGAGGCGGTTGCCGCCGGCGATATGGTGACTGCCGCACAGTTGCTCGGTAGACCGTTTTCGGTGGAACTGCCGGTGACCGACGGTGATCACCGCGGTCGGCAGTGGGGTGTTCCCACGCTCAATCAGGTGTTTCCCGCCGATTATGCGGTACCGCGTTACGGCGTGTATGCTTCACTTGTTGTCGTGGGTGAGCACCAATATCACGCAGTAACTAACATCGGGGTGCACCCAACAGTTGGCGGGGTCAAAGAACCACAGGCGGAAACATGGATTCGTGAATTTGAGGGTGAGCTGTACGGAAAGACCGTGCACGTGATGCTGGTTCGCTTTTTGCGGGAAGAACGTTGCTTTGCGGGTGTGGAAGAACTAAAAAAGCAGATCGCTATTGATGCCGAAACCGCACAAGCGGTGCTTGCCGGACAAAGCGGGGAAAAAGCCGTCATCTTTGATTTTGACGACACGTTGCAGGATCGCACAGCGGCGTTTTTGGCGGTCGCGCGGCAGTTGCTTTCACGGCATATGCACGCGGCGGATGCCGAAAAGCTTGAACAATATGCGCGTCAAATGTGCGCGGAAAACCGCGGCGGTTATGTCGATTACAGCACGTTTTTCCACGAGTTTATTAAGCGGTGGTCGTTTAAAGAGGGAGTTACCGGCGAGCAGCTTTTATGGGAATACCATCGGTTGTTCCCGCTGCATTCGGCGCTGTATCCCGAAACGATTGCGGTGCTTCGGGAAATTCGGCAGCGTGGTTATCGAATCGGCATCATAACAAACGGTAATCCGTTACTGCAAAACCGTAAGCTGGATCTAACGGGGTTGCGGTTGTGCACCGATCTTGTGATGATATCGGGCGATGAAGGCATCCACAAGCCGCATCCGGAATTGTTCCGTCGAGCGGCGGCGCGGCTCGGCGTTGCACCGGAAAACTGCGTTTACGTGGGAGACCATCCGATCAACGATATTAAAGGCGCCAAGAGCGCCGGCATGCAGGCGATATACCTCAACACCCGCGATCTGGACGAGCACCCCAACGATGTGCCGGAGGTTCGTCGATTAGCAGACATCTTGAATATACTGTAAAAGGCAGAGCCAACGGCTCTGCCTTTTTTACACGCTTTTTTAAGCGGTGCATACATTGTTAATAGCGCAGCTTGACGATGTTCGCCACAATACCGCCGGAGGACGCAACGTCAACGGTGGCATAGGTGCCGCCGCGGCCGAGTGAACCGGGGTTTACAAGAAACAAGCCATCGTCGTACAAGGTCAGCGCTTGATGGGTGTGCCCGAACAGGGCAACGCGAGCGCCGCGGGAACGGGCGGCGCAGGAAAAGCGATAGAGATCGTGCTTGACACCGTAGCGGTGTCCGTGCGCCGCAAAAAATAATTGACCGCCGAAACGAAATTCCGCATCATCGGGGAACGGCGAGGAAAAATCACAATTTCCCGACACCTGCAGCGTGCGAACGGTAATAAATTCGCTGATGGCAGTAAGATCAGCGGCACCATCGCCCAAATGTACCAGCAAGGCGGCTTCGGGTTGTGCGTCGATCGCTGCTTGCAGCGCGCGTCGGTCACCGTGCGTGTCGGAAACAACTAACAAACGAAACATAGTATCACCTTTTTTGACATACATATGAGATAAGGAGGGATCGGGATGAGTCAGATCACACCGGATCAATTACAAGCGTTATTGGGATACGCATCTAAGCGGTTGGGCATGACACCTGAACAACTGGCGTCAACCGTACAAAACGGCGGATTATCCGCATTATCGGATCGCGCAGGCGCTCAAAATGCGCAGAAAATTACCGAGCTGGCGGGCGACCCCGCAAGATTGCAGCAACTTATAAACACACCTGAGGTGCAGGCGTTTTTGTCCAAGCTGACGGGAGGAAAGGATTCTCATGGATGACGAACTTTCCAAAAAGTTAGATAACCTTTTAAATTCACCGGACGGCATGGAAAAGATCCAAAGTATGATGGCGGCATTGGGAGTTTCTCCCGATGCGCTGAATACCGCCGCGGCGCCCGAGCCGGAGCCGGCACCGCCGCCTGCGGCGATGCCGGAGCTGGACGGGCTGTTAAAACTGATGCCGCTGTTATCGCAAATGGGCAAGGACGATCAAAATACAACCTTGCTCAAAGCGCTGCGTCCGTATTTACACGGTGACCGCGAAAAGCGGTTAGACGATTCCGTTCGCATGATGCAATTACTCAAATTTTTACCGCTGCTGCAAAAGGGAGGAAAATCCGAATGAACGAGCGCAGTGTGACACAGCTTCAACAGGAGGCGGCGTTACGCGTGCAACGCATGGCGGAACGATCACAGCGTTTGGTGAGGGAACATCCTGTGAACGTTTATCGTGGGGTAACGCTCACACCGCCGATCCCACAAGCGGTGCAACCGAAGGTTGAGGAAGCACCGGCTTGCAAAGAGGAAACTGCATGTGAACAGAAGCCCCCGTGCCGCCGGGCGGAACAAAAACCCCGCGAAAAGGACTGGCTTTCCTTTTTAGCGGGGGATGAAGAACGGACGCTTCTGTTGTTGCTTATTTTTGTACTTAGTCGTAACGGCGCGCCGACCGAACTGTTGCTCGCGCTGTTGTACGTTGCATTATAGGTCGATAAACTCCTCGGGGTTATCGCGAATATAGGCGACACACAAGGAAAGCGGCTGTTCAGCTGCTATCGCTTCACGCAGAGTCGTTTCGTCCTCTGCCGCAGCGCAAGCTGCGGCACCGATCAACGAAAAACCGTCTGCTGCCGCTTCTAAAAAGCGGCCGGACGGGGAGCGGAGCAACGCCTCCATATCGCTTATCTCTAACTCGTGGCAGATCAGCCACACGCTGTAAACGGCGACTCTGCCGTGCGACAGCAGGGGGATCAGATGATACACGTCGGGACGGCGGCGGTCCGTTTTTGCCATGACGTTGGCGACGACGGCGCGCACGAGTTCACCGTCAGGGGTGGCGGCGAGTGTTTCGGGGGACAGCGTGCGGTACTGTTTGTAAAGAGCGGCAAGCGGGTCGCTCTTTTCTTTTTTCTCCAGTCGATGCAGATAAATGCCGATGATGACGGCAAGCACGATCATGACGAGTGTGCCGATGTCGAAATTCTCAAACATACTCAACTCTCCCTTGTGAGAAGGCGATAAATATCGCCTTTTTTCACTCCGGTCTCTGCCGCCGCTTTTTTGGCAGCATCCGAAGCGGACAAGCCCTCCTGTGTGTAGGAACGAGCAATTTCAGCCGCTTCTTCGGGGGTGAGCGGTTTATTAGTGACGGGGGCAGCGCCTTCAATCACCAAAACGAATTCACCGCGCGGAGCGTTTTCGTGGTAATGGGCAATCGCTTCAGCGAGCGTGGTGCGCACGATTTCCTCGTGCAACTTGGTGAGTTCGCGGGCGAGGCAGATACGTCGATCACCGAATGTGGCCAGCAGGTCTTCTAACGTGCCAAGCAGTTTATGCGGGGCTTCATAAAACACCATGGTGCGTTGTTCGGTTTTCAAGGATTCCAGTCGATCGCGGCGATCGCGGCGGTTAGCGGATAAAAACCCTTCAAAGGTAAAACGAGCGGTAGGAAGTCCCGATGCGGCAAGGGCCGCAATGCCTGCACTGGGGCCGGGAATCACGGTGACGGGAATCCCGCGTTCGTGACAGAGTGCCACCAGAGCCTCGCCGGGATCGGAAATCGCGGGCATGCCGGCATCGGTGACCAGCACGGCATTTTCGCCGTCCTCCAGTTTGCGGCAGATGGCCTCACCGCGTTCGCGCTTATTATGTTCAAAGTAACTGATCAGCGGTTTTCGGATGCCGAAATGATTGAGCAATGTCAGCGATACACGGGTATCCTCTGCGGCGATAAAATCGCACGCCTCCAACGCCTCTACGGCGCGTGGCGAAAAATCCGATAAATTGCCGATAGGGGTGCCGACCAGTGTGAGTGTGCCGGGCATGAGATCACCTACTTTTCGAGAATGTGCGGAGGTAAAACATTTAGTTGCGGGTTGCCGCCTTTGACGGCATCGCATAAGAAAAGGAACGGTGGGGTGTTAGGTCGCGCGTGCACCCATTGCAGGCGCGTGGGGAATAAGCCCTGTTCGCGAAGTGTTATCATAACGTCCGGCAAACGTTCCGGACGGTGGCAAAAGCAAAAGTGGCCGCCGACTTTTAACAAACGATGCGCGGCGGAAAAAACGTCCGTCAGGGTGGTGGCGGTTTCGTGCCGTGCCAGCCGACGGTCGGGGTGAGTGCTTACCTTGCCGCTGCCTGCGGGGAAATACGGCGGGTTGCACACCACCGCATCGTACGCGCCGGCGGGAAGCGTGAGCGCGCACCAATCCTGCTCCCAAACCGAAATGCGGTCGGATAAGCCGTTTTGCTCCACCGCTGTACGGCAAAGCGTGACGGCATTTTTGGAAAGATCTACGGCATCTACTTGGGGAGTTAGACCGGCGGCATACCAAAGTAACGGGATGATGCCGCAGCCGGTCCCCAGATCGCAAACACGGTCGGTGCTCTGCACAGCGGCAAATTCGCTAAGAAGCACGGCGTCCGTGCCAAAGGTGCAGACGTCGTCTACCAACGCGAAGCGGCCGTTTGCGAGCGGTTCGGTGCGAATCATACAAAAACCTCGTTTCAAGACAAAGGGCTGCCGTACGCGTTTGGTACGGCAGCCCTCAGCAAATCGGCATCATTCGGCCTGGGGAGCGCCAACGGGGCACGCCTCGGCACAAGCACCGCAATCGATGCAGGTTTCGGGGTTGATAACGTATTTGCCATCACCCTCGGAAATCGCCTCGGTGGGGCAGCCTTCGGCGCAAGCGCCGCAGTTGATGCAATCATCGTTGATTTTATAAGCCATTGTTCAAGCACCTCCTTTGCTCTTACGATTAGTACGATAGCATATTTTTTTGAAAAAATCAACTCAAAATTTTTGCGATTACGGCGAAAAACGAAAAAGGACTTGCGTTTCGGGTCGAAAGGTGTATATAATAATGTGGGTATTCTTCGTAATGAATCTGTGAAAGGAGGGACAGTGCATGGCAGAATACGTGTGGAACGCATCACTGATGCGGCATGTGTTTGTCATACCGGAAGAAATCGCTGATCGTCATTTACGGTTGGCGGGCTCGGTGCAGTTGAAAGTGTTGCTGTGGCTGTCCCGAAACGACGGCGTTTTTGATGCAGACGCGTGCGCGAAAGCCATCGGCGAAACCGCACCGGACTGCTGTGACGCGTTACAATACTGGGTGGCGGCAGGTGTTCTGCAGGGAACCGACGCGCCCGAAACGCCTGTGCTTGTTAATGAGGTGTCCGTGCCGCAACCGGTTAAAAAGCCGATACGCCCGAAGGTGTCAAAGCCGCAGATGACGGATGTGATCCGTCGGCAAACGAAGGATGAAGAATTCGGTGGGCTGTTGACGGAGGTCAGCGCTCGCATGGGTCGGCCGCTTTCAAACGGTGACGCGGAAACGTTGCTTTATTTGTACGAAACCGTCGGTTTGCCCGCAGCGGTACTGCTGATGGTGGTCGGCTACGCCGCGCAGGCGGAGCGTATCAACATGCGATACATAGAAAAAGTGGCACTGGATTGGGCGGACCGCGGAATTTTGACAATGGAAGCGGCAGAGGAGCACTTGTGCTACATGGAACGCTGTGAGCAGGCGGTGCAACACGTGCAAACGGTGTGTCAGCTTCAAAAGCCGCTCACCGGCGCTGTGGTAAGCCGCACGGCGGAAAAATGGATTTGCCAGTGGAACATCACCGATGATGTGTTGTTGCAGGCATATGAGATCTGTCAGGAAAAGACAGGTAAATTTGAAACGCGGTACATGGATCGTATATTGGAGAACTGGCACAGCCAGGGTGCCGATACGGCAGAGAAAGTTGCCGCCTTGTCGGGTAAAAAGCCCGCCAAAGCGCCCACGGCAGCAAACACGGAATACGAAGAGATGGTCGAGCAGTATATGCCCGTCTATAAAAAGAAGAAGAGGTGAGTCGCCGCATGTTCAAAAAAGAAATTTATGAAAAAGCAATGGCGACCTTGAAAGAGCGGCGCGGCATCGCGCTCACCCGTGCCGCAGCAGTTCACGAACAAATGCGCGAAGCAGTACCCCGTGTGCGCGAGATCGAGCAGTTGATGGCGCAATCGTCTGCCAAAGTGGTGGCAGCGATCCTTGATGGGGGCAATATCGAAAAGCAGGTAGAGAAGATCAAAAACGAAAATCTTGCTTTGCAAACGGAACTGGCGGCATTGCTGCAAAAGCACGGTGTGACCGCAGGAAACTTTGAACCGGTGCACAGCTGTTCGGATTGTCAGGATACCGGGTTTGTGGACGGTAAGCCGTGTGATTGCCTGCAGCGGTTGATGAGGGAATACTCCTGCATGGAGTTGACGGAGTTATCGGCGATGAAACCGACCTCGTTTGACGATCTGTCGCTTGAGTATTACTCTTCCCGCGCGGACGGTCGTACCGGTATCGCGCCGCGCGCACAGATGCGGCAAGTTATCGAATATTGCCGCGCCTATGCCCGTAATTTTGACGGTCATGACGACAGTTTGTTGCTGCGTGGGCCGACAGGCGTCGGAAAAACGCATTTATCGCTGGCAATTGCCGGTGAGGTGCTGTCGCAGGGCTATTCGGTCGTATATGGGCCGGTACAGCAGTTACTGCACCGTATGGAGCGGGAGCATTTCGGCAGGGCGGACGGCAACACCGAAGACGTGTTACTTGAATGTGATCTGCTGATTTTAGATGACGTCGGAACGGAATTTTCCAGTTCTTTTTACACGTCGGCGCTGTATAATATCATCAATGGGCGCCTAATGGCGGAGAAACCCACCATCATCAGTACGAACTTAAATCAAAAGGAACTGACTGATCGTTACGGCGAGCAGATCGCGTCACGTGTTACGGGCTTATTTGAGCCGCTGGTATGTGTTGGTAAGGATATTCGTCAGCAAAAGCTCAAGCAATCTCTGAAAGGGGAATAACGATGGAAACAAACATGATGTGTATGGGGTGCATGCACCCTCTCGGCGAGGGTGAAACCAAATGCGCACATTGCGGGTATCCCGCGGGCGGTGTGAATCCGCCGGAATATTTGCGTATCCGCACCTTGCTCGGCGGTCGTTACTTGGTTGGCCGCGTGCTGGAGATCGGCGGCGACAGTGCGGTATACATCGGCTATGATACGCAGGAGGAAAGCGCCATTACGTTGCGGGAGTTTTTCCCCGCCACGATGTGTACACGTCAACAGGGTGGTGCACTCGTACCTGTGGAGGGAAAAGAAACCGTTTTTGCCTCTTATCGCGCCAAGTTTTTGACAGTTGCCCGTGCGGTCGCTCGCTTGCGTGACGTATTGGTGGTTGTACCGTCGTATGATATTTTCGAGGAAAACGGCACCGCCTACACCGTCGCGGAGTTCTGCGAAGGAAAGAGTCTTGAAAAGTACGTGGCAGCGAAAGGCGGCCGCTTATCGTTTGAGGAAACCAGACGGTTGTTCTTACCCTTGCTTTCCGCGTTGTCCACGATTCACGCAACCGGTTTGTTGCACCTTGGTATCAGTCCCAAAAATATTTTGGTGGATACGGAGGGCAATCTGCGGTTAAAAAACTTTGCGATTCCGGAAACGCGCACGGTAAACACCGAGTGCAAACCGAATCTCATTGCCGGTTATGCGGCACCGGAGCAATATGAGGAGGGCGCGGATTGTACGCCCGCTTCCGATGTGTACGGTGTAGCCGCTTCTATGTTCTTCGCCTTGACGGGACGGCATCCCGCCAATGCAACCCAGCGCGGGAAAAAGGCGGACGATCTGCTGATGCCTGCAGAGGTTGCCGATAAAACCCCCGCTCATATCAAGGAAAGTTTGATTCGCGCGTTGCGCGTGTACGCGCCGCGCCGCACGCAAACCGTTCAGCAGCTGTTGGATGAAATGACTGCTACCCCGGCAGTGGCAGCGCTTATTCACGAGGATGATGAGGAAGATGCACCGAAAAAGAACGGTGCCAAGTATCTCTGGATCATCTTTGTTGCCGCGTTTGCCGTGTTGGCAGTTATCATGGTGTTGGTGCTTAACAGTTTGAACGTGATTCATTTGGGCGGCAAGGAACCGACTGCGACCACCACCACAAAAGATGTGTTGACCATGGCTCCCACAACCTCTACTGAGTTTGTGCCGACTCCCACCGGTGAGGCGCTGTTTGAGGTGGAGGATTTAAGAGGGCGCGTCTTTGCACAAGTAAAGGGTTCTACGTTGTCGGGTGACATGAAAGTGGAACTCAAAGGATATGAGTATAACGATACCGTTCCCAAAGGGCGGATCGTTTCGCAGACACCGGCGGCAGGTGAAAAGGTCGATCGTGGCACCGCCATTTCGGTGGTTATCAGTGCCGGCCCCTCTACCGGTGTCATGCCGGATCTGACCGGTTGGAAAGAAGAACACGCGAAGCTGTATTTGCAAGCGCTCGGATATAACGTTTCGGAAAGTTTGCGTTTACAGGTCTCGACGTTGGAAAAAGGACTGGTGGAGCGTTCATCTCCGAAGGCGGGTGCCGAGATGGAAATCGGCGATACGGTGACGCTGTACGTTAGCGACGTTGCAGAAACAACGGAAGGATAAAGGTGTGTTACTATGTTATTAAAAAACGCAACGATCTATAACGATCAATTTGAAGCGGTAAAACAAAACATTACGGTTGAGGGCGAGCGCATTGCAGCGATCGACAACCGCGAAAGCGGTGATACGGTGCTGGATTTGGCAGGATATACCGTATTACCGGGTCTTATCGACATACATATCCACGGCTGCGCGGGGCATGATACCGGTGAGGCAACAGAGGAAGCGTTACAAGCGATGTCCGCTTGTTTGGTCAAACGCGGTGTTACCTCCTTCTGCCCGACATCCATGACCTTGTCTTTTGAAGAGTTGCAACGCATTTTCCGTAACGTGGCGGCTTGCCGTCTGACGGTAGACGGTGCATACATTCAGGGCATTAATATGGAAGGGCCGTATATTGCCATGTCCAAAAAGGGCGCACAAAACGGCGCCTACGTTCGCAACCCCGATGCCGCAGAGTTTAAGCGCTTGTATGAGGATTGCGGCGGAATCGTTAAGGTGGTTGACATTGCACCGGAATGTGACGGCGCTGAAGAATTTATCAAAGAGATTCAGCCGATCTGCCCGGTGTCCATTGCCCACACGGCTGCTGACTACGACGAGGCGTGCCAAGCGATCGAATGGGGTGCGCGCCACGTGACGCATCTGTACAATGCACAAAGCGGGCTTACCCACCGCAGCCCCGGTGTCGTGGGTGCGGTATTCGACAAGACCCGTGAATACGGTGTGCGCGCGGAAATGATCTGTGATGGATTCCATATTCATCCGGCGGCTTTGCGTATTGCGTTTGCGCAGCTCGGTGAGGAGAATTCGATTATCATCAGCGATTCCATGAGCGCAGCGGGACATGTTGACGGCGAATACGATTTAGGCGGTCAAACCGTATATGTAAAGGACGGAAAGGCGTTGCTTGCTGACGGCACCATTGCTGCCTCGACCTCCAACGTGTATGAGGAACTTTGCAATGT
Source organism: Clostridia bacterium (assembly GCA_017436915.1). Taxonomy (GTDB): domain Bacteria; phylum Bacillota; class Clostridia; order Oscillospirales; family Acutalibacteraceae; genus RGIG3009. The sequence continues at coordinate 27,474 of JAFSCE010000009.1, read as the reverse complement.
TATCCGCTTCGGCATTCCGATCAAGCAGGCGATCAAGTCTGCAACCATCAATCCTGCCCGTGCGATTCGTGTCGACAACGAAACCGGTTCAATCAAAGAAGGCAAGCTTGCCGATTTGTTGGTAGTAGATAAAGATTTCAAGATTGTTCTGGTAATCGTGCGAGGAAAAATCAAGGTGGATAACCGATAAGATCCGAAAACACGAACCGCGCTGTCCAGTATGGACAGCGCGGTTTTTCTCTTTACACTGTACGATGTTTGTGATATACTGTAGAGTATCCACTAAGGAGGTATATCGATGGCAAGAGAACGCTACTTGGTTGGGGTGAGCAAAGAGGAACTGGAATACACGCCGCCACCGCCACCACCATCAACTTTTAAAGAAAAATGGGAAAATTTTTGGTATCATTATAAATGGCCGGCCATCGTCGGGGTATTGGTGGCGGTGATCGTGGTCGTGGTGATTGCACAAATGGCAGCCAAAACGCGGCCGGATTATACGGTGTGCTTGGTTACACAACAAGAATTGTCGCTGGCGGCAACGGGCCGCTTAGAGGCGGAGTTTGCAAAAGTAGCAAAAGATCGCAATGAAGACGGCGAAGTGGTTGTCAACATTCAAGTGCTCAATGTTTCCGCCGAAGCGGGAGCACAATACGCCACCGCGAATCGCCAGGCGGTTACCGCTCATATTGTGGCGCGGGATGTTTTGCTGTTTGCGTTTGACCCGGAATATTATACGAACATTTTAGAACCGGTGATGGATAAAGGCGTTTCCTTTTTTGTGCCGCTCGCGCTTGACAAAAAAGGAATCAGTGAAGACGGCACGTATTGGAACTGGAAAGAGAGTCCCTTGCTGAAAGAAGCGGATATGCAGGCGATGGACGTTTGGCCGGCGGTGCCGACAGAGCTGTATTTCGGCATTCGGAATGTATCGCTCGACTCGGAAAAGGACACCGAGGAGCATCAAGCGCATATCGCGCTTTTGCAATCCTTTATTGCGGCGCACGCCGAATAAGTTAGAACCGTTCGGGCACACTATCGTTGGTACTTTTAGTACCGGTTAAAACGATAGGGAGGAACGGACTTATGCAGAACGAACAGAACAAGCAGAATCAACAGAACCAACAGAACAAGCAGAATCAGCAGAACAAACAAAACCAGCAGAATCAGCAGAACAAGCAAAACAATCAGAACAACCAGAACAAGTATTAAACCGCTTTTTGTGGAGGCACCGCCGGCTTTGGCCGGTGGTGCCTTCGACATTAGTGCTTGCGTTTTTTTAAGCGGCATGGTACAATATAGAGGAATGTGACAATGCCACTGAAAGGAAGTGGGCTGATGGCTGAATACGGAATGTTCAAAACAGCGCTTCGCGGGTTCCGCAAGGAGGATGTTTTGGCTTATATCGACGAGATGTTGGCCGAGCGTTCCCGTAAAGAACTTGAACTGCAAGGGCAGATCGAGGTGCTGCAAAAACAACTTGCCGAGGCACAGGTGCAAAAGGAAGCGGTTCTTGAAAACGAGCGATTGACAACGCAGCTTGCCGAATGCAAAGGGCAGGTTGAGGTGCTGACGGCACAGGTCGCGGAAGTAACGGCACAGCTTGAAGAGGAGCGCGGTGCGTCTGAGGCCGCAACCATGCGTGATGCGGAGCTTTCCGAGCAGCTGGAACAATCGCATCAAGCGATCGCGGCGCTTTGGGAAGAAAAAGCCGAGCTTCAAAAGCAAATTAATGAAACGACAGAGCTGATCGAGCGTTTGCACGCAGTCGGCACGGATTTTTGTCGTCAGGTTGCAGAACTGCTCCCTGAGCAGGAAGGCGAAGCAACGGAATCTTCGGTAGAGCCGCCGTTGGTGGTTGATATGCCGAGCGCGGAGCCGAGCAAGCCCATGGAAAGATGGTTGTTCTAAATGCAACGTGTTGAAACAACGCAATTGCGTGACGTGATTCCGTCCCTGCATGCCGGTGATCGGATTTTATTGTCGGGAACGGTATATACCGCACGCGATGCAGCACACAAGCGCTTGATGTTGCTTATGCAGCAGGGAAAACCATTACCTTTTGCGATTGAAGATGCGGTTATTTTTTATTCCGGCTCAACGCCTGCACCCGAAAACGGGGTGATCGGTGCTTGCGGCCCAACCACGTCCTGCCGCATGGACCCGTTTACGCCGCAGTTGTACGATGCAGGTGTGTGCGCGACCGTCGGCAAGGGCGAACGCGAAAGGGCGGTTACGGATGCCATTGTGCGCAACAAAGCAATCTATTTGTGCGCGCTGGGTGGCGCCGGTGCGTTGGCAGCGGAACACGTGACCGCGTGCGACGTAGTGGCGTTTCCGGAGCTTGGCTGTGAGGCCGTTAAGCGATTGTGTTTTCACGAGTTCCCGCTCATTGTGGGGATTGATTGTCACGGGAAATCAGCATTTTATGAGATAAAGGAGTAATGAAACATGGCAGAGCTGAAGTATGATATTGTAAAAGAACTTGGCGTATTATCGGAGTCCCCCACGGGTTGGCGCAAAGAGATCAACCTCATCAGTTGGAACGATCGCGAGCCGAAATATGATATCCGCGATTGGGCACCCGAGCGTTCTAAAATGGGTAAAGGTGTTACGCTGACTCCCGATGAGGTAATTCTTCTGCGTGATTTGCTTGGAGAAATTGATATTTAAAGGAGCAATTGAGCATGGAATTATGGGAATTACTTAAGGCGGTCTTGCAAGGCGTCGTGCAAGGTATTACCGAATGGTTGCCCATCAGCAGCACGGGTCACTTGATCATCGTCGAGGAGTTTATTCCGTTCACGCGTTCCAAAGAGTTTTTTGATTTATTTTCGGTGCTGATCCAGTTGGGATCCATCCTGGCGGTATTGGTGTTGTATTTCCACAAACTCAACCCTTTTTCACCGAAAAAGACCGTTACGGAAAAACGCGGCACGTGGACACTGTGGGGCAAGGTGCTGATTGCCAGTATCCCCGCCGCAATCGCGGGCTTGCTGATTGACGATTGGCTGGATGCCATGGAAGCCGAGCACAAAGGTGTCTTTTTGTACATTATCGCGGCAGCGCTCATCGTCTACGGTATCGCCTTTATCGTTATGGAATGCATGGTGCGTAAAACCAAGGTGAATGATCTGTCACAGATCCGTCCCGGTTTGGCACTGGGCATTGGCGCGTTTCAGATGTTAGCGCTGATTCCCGGTACTTCGCGGTCCGGCTCGACAATTCTGGGTGCTACCGCACTGGGTGCCTCCCGCACGGTTGCCGCCGAGTTTTCGTTTTTCATGGCGATCCCGGTCATGTTTGGTGCATCGGGGCTGAAATTGCTTAAAGCGGCGGCTGACGGTGTGCTTTCCGCCTTCTCATGGTTGGATTGGGCGTGCTTAGCAATTGGCTTTGTGGTATCATTCTTTGTATCCGTATTGGTCATTCGTTTCTTGATGGATTTCATCAAAAAGCACGATTTCAAGGCGTTTGGCTGGTATCGCATCGCACTCGGTGTTGTACTCATCGTACTGGTTGCCACCGGTTTGATCGGTCGATAAATTAAAAACAAAAAGCCCCCTCGTCAGATGAGGGGGCTTTTTTATTTGTGTTAGCGGTGCCAATACTTACGGTCTAAACTGCGGTATTGAATCGCCTCGGACAAATGCTCAATACGCAGTTTCTCACTTCCATCCAAATCGGCAATGGTACGCGCGACTTTCAGTAATCGGTCATACGCGCGGGCGGAAAGCCCCAATCGGTCAAAAGCACTTTCCATAAGTGCCTCGGCATCCGGGGATAAGGCACAATGCCGCCGCAACAACGAAGGCGTTAGTTGCGAGTTGGTGCGGATACGGGTGCCGGCATAGCGTTCAAGCTGTACCCGCCGCGCCGCGTTGACGCGTTCGCGGATGGAGGCGGAATTTTCGGAGGGGTCTTTTGCATTCAAATCAATATATCCGACCGGCGGGACCTCCACGTGCAGATCAAAGCGGTCCAACAACGGCCCCGAAATACGGGACAAATACCGTGTGACACTGTTTGCCGAGCAGGTACATTCGCGGGTGGGATGGCCATAATAACCGCAGGCGCACGGATTCATGGCGGCAACCAGCATAAAGGAACAGGGATAGGTCAGCGATCCGCTGGCACGGGAGATGGTCACGCGTTGATCTTCCAGCGGTTGCCGTAACCCCTCGGTGGCTTGTCGTGAGAATTCGGGAAGCTCATCCAAAAACAGAACGCCGTTATGGGCGAGTGATACCTCACCGGGTCTCGGGACGGCGCCGCCGCCGGTCAAACCCACTGCCGATACCGTATGATGCGGCGACCGAAACGGGCGAGAGGATAATAACCCAACGTCCGCGGGTAACGTTCCCACAATGGAATGTACGGAAGTGGCTTCCAGCGCTTCTTCGCGCGTCATATCCGGCAAAATGGACGGCAGCCGTTTGGCAAGCATACTTTTTCCCGAGCCGGGCGGGCCCACCAACAAAATATTATGATTTCCGGCAGCGGCGATCTCCATCGCACGGCGGGGGATCGCCTGCCCCATCACTTCGGAAAAATCGGGAATAGCCGCATCGGTGTGCGGGTTAAATTCGGTTTTCGGAAGCGCGGTCAGCGGGTCCTCACCGGATAAATGCGCAAGCAGTGTTTTGATATGATCCACGGCGTACACGGTGATCCCATCCACGACCGCGCCCTCGGCGGCGTTCGCTTTTGGGATAAACATGGTGGCGATACCTGCCTTGCGGGCGGCGAGTACCATCGGCAACACGCCGTGCACGGGGCGCACCTCACCGGTGAGCGAAAGTTCGCCGATAAACGCCATGTTACTCAGATCAAACGACAACTGACCGCCTGCACGCAGCAGGGCGAGCAAGAGCGGGAGATCGTAAACCGAGCCCTCTTTTTTTACGTCGGCGGGGGCCAAATTGACCGTGATACGGCTGACCGGAAACGAAAACCCGCAGTTTTTCATGGCAGCCCGCACGCGGTCGCGTGATTCTTTAACGGCAGGCCCCGGCATACCGACAATATCAAATCCGGGGAGCCCCTGCGAAATATCTGCTTCCACCTCAACCGGATATCCGTCGATGCCGAGCAGCCCTAAGCTATGCACTTGTGAGAACATAAAATGCCCCCTTTCAACATCCTTTTACCAGTATACAAGAAAACAAGCGAATACACAAGAAAAAGCGCATCGCTTTGCGATGCGTTTTTTGTAATTAGTTTCGAAGTGCTTGCAAGGGAGCGGGGATACGCCCTCCGCGGTTAATAAGACGCGCAGGGGAAGCGGGATTCACCGGCATGACCGGCCCGCTGCCGAGCAGACCACCGAAGGACAACTCCTCGCCGACCTGTTTGCCGATGGCAGGAATTACGCGCACGGCGGTGGCTTTATTGTTGATCATACCGATCGCCGCTTCATCTGCGATAATGGCGGAAATTACTTCTGCCGGTGTGTCACCGGGGATGTTGATCATATCCAAGCCGACCGAACAGACGGCGGTCATTGCTTCCAGTTTTTCAATGCGCAGGCAACCGGTACGGGCGGCATGGATCATGCCGGCATCTTCCGTAACCGGAATGAAGGCACCCGACAATCCGCCGACGTGGGAGGAAGCCATCACACCACCTTTTTTCACCGCATCGTTGAGTAACGCGAGTGCTGCAGTGGTGCCGTGAGCGCCGCAGCACTCCAGACCCATTTCCTCTAAAATGTATGCTACCGAATCGCCGACCGCGGGGGTGGGGGCGAGTGAGAGATCCACAATGCCGAACGGCACACCCAAACGGCGGGAGGCCTCTTTTGCTACCAGTTGTCCCATGCGGGTAATCTTAAACGCGGTGCGTTTGATCAGATCGGCCACAGCGGTTAAGTCACAGTCGCCCGCTTTGGCGAGTGCTGCGCGCACCACACCGGGGCCGGAAACACCGACGTTAATCACACAATCGGGTTCGCCGACACCGTGAAACGCACCTGCCATAAACGGGTTATCCTCGGGCGCGTTGCAGAACACCACCAACTTGGCGGGACCGATGCAATCGCGGTCGGCAGTCAGTTCGGCCGATCGGCGGACAACACGTCCCATTTCCGCAACGGCATCCATGTTGATACCGGATTTTGTAGAGCCGATATTGACGGAAGAGCAAATGTGATCCGTGGTGGCAAGCGCTTCGGGAATGCTTTCGATCAGTTCCCGATCACCTGCGGCAAACCCCTTTTGCACCAAAGCGGAATAACCGCCGATAAAATTGACGCCGACGGCGAGCGCTGCGCGTTCCAGCGTTTTTGCCAATTTCAGCGGTTCTTTCTTAAGGCAACCGGCAAGCACGATCGCGATCGGCGTGACCGAAATACGCTTGTTGATGATTGGAATACCGTATTCCTTTTCGATCTGCTCACCGACCTCGACCAAGCGTTTGGCCTTGGTGGTGATCTTATCGTAGACGCGGCGGCAGACGACGTCAATATCACTGTCACAGCAGTCAAGAAGGGAGATACCCATGGTAATGGTACGAATATCCAGGTTTTCTTCCTGGATCATTGTAATGGTTTCTAAAATATCACGAGCGTTTAACATGATGGGCCTCCTTTAGATCTGGTGCATGGAATTAAAAATATCCTCGTGCATCGTATGGATGGATAAGCCCATGGAGTTACCAAGAGCAGTTAACTCGTCCGCAAATTGTTCGAACGGGACGTCGCTTTTTTCAATATCCACCATCATGATCATGGCAAACATATCCTGCAAAATGGACTGAGTAACTTCCAACACGTTGACCTGATGACTTGCACAGATCGTTGACACTTTGGCGAGAATACCCACCATATCTTTTCCGATAACCGTAATAACAGCGCGCATATCTATTTCTCCTTTTGTTTCCTCGAGTGCTTTGTGACACTATCATACACCCTTTTTACAACGAAAGCAAACATTTTGTTTGCATATACGCAGAAATGTGATACAATGAAAGAAATACATGTATCGGAGGAACACATTTATGGATAAATTGCTAAAGTTGTTGGACTCCAATGCCCGCTTGACGGACGAACAAATAGCAACCATGTTGGATATATCGGAGGCGGAGGTGCGCGCACAGATCGCCAAGCTTGAAAAGGACGGCGCGATCCGCGCTTATAAGGCGGTCGTGGACTGGGATAAGACCGATCGAGAGTGTGTCACCGCCATCATCGAACTGAAAGTGACGCCGCGGCGTGACGTTGGATTTGAAGGCATTGCCGAACAGATCATGGCATTTGAAGAAGTGGAGAGCGTGTACCTGATGTCCGGCGGCTACGATCTGTCGGTGCGTGTTACCGGTCGCAGTTTCCAGGAAATTGCCGCGTTCGTGGCAAAGCGGCTTGCACCGTTGGATTCGGTTATTTCCACGGCAACGCATTTTGTGTTGCGCCGCTATAAAGAAAGCAACGTCATGTTTTTAGGTGACAATCAAGACGAGAGAGGATATATTTGATCGTATGAACTACGAAAAGCTGATGAATCCGACGATCACCGGCATGAAACCGTCCGGTATCCGTCGATTCTTTGATATTGCCAACGACATGGAAGACGTCATTTCCCTGTCCATCGGGGAACCCGACTTTTCCACGCCGTTTCATATTCGTGACAAAGGCGTCGAGTCACTGGAAAAGGGAAAAACGTGGTACACGTCCAACGCCGGTATGCCCCGCCTGCGTGAGGCGATCAGTGGATATATCAAACGTCACGTAGGCATCACCTATGCCCCCGATACCGAGATTTTGGTAACGGTCGGCGGCAGCGAGGGCATCGATCTGTGTATGCGCACGCTGGTGACTGCGGGTGATGAAGTCCTGATCCCGCAGCCAAGCTTTGTGTGCTACGAACCGCTCGCGCAGATGGCGGGCGGTGTGGCAGTGCCGATCGTTACCCGTGCGGAGGACGGCTTCCGTTTAACGGCACAGGCATTGAAAGCCGCGATCACTCCCAAAACCAAACTGCTCGTATTGCCGTTCCCGAGCAATCCCACCGGTGCCGTTATGCGCCGTGAGCACCTTGAAGCAATCGCCGAGGTGTTGCGCGGGACGGATATTTTCGTGTTGTCGGACGAGATTTATGCCGACTTGACCTACGGCGAGGCATCGCACGTCAGTTTAGCATCGCTCGACGGCATGTGGGAACGCACGGTATATGTCAGCGGTTTCTCCAAATCCTTTGCGATGACCGGTTGGCGGCTCGGTTACGTTTGTGCGCCGGCACCGCTCATGAAACAGATGACGAAGGTACACCAGTATGCGCTGATGTGCGCGCCTACGGTGTCGCAATACGCCGCTATTGAAGCGATGGAAAACGGCGATGACGACGTCAAAGAAATGCGGGAAGATTACGATTCTCGTCGGCGCTTTATCGTGGGCGAGCTCAACAAAATGGGTCTGCGCTGCTTTGATCCGGAAGGTGCGTTTTACGTGTTCCCGTCCATTGAAAAAACGGGGTTCACGGCGGAAGACTTTTGCACGCAGCTGCTCATGGAACAGCACGTAGCAGTCGTGCCAGGCACTGCGTTCGGCGAATGTGGCGAAGGGTTTGTGCGTATTTCGTACTGTTATTCCATCGCGCATATTACCGAAGCTATGAAGCGCATCCGCGCGTTTTTGGAAAGCCGAGGCCTTTTATGAGCGTGACGGTAAACGCCCCTGCCAAGATCAATCTCGTGTTGGACGTGGTCGGTCGGCGGGAAGATGGCTATCACCTGCTCGAAACGGTATTCCAAACCGTTGATTGGTGCGACCGCATTACGGTGGATTTCGCCGATACCACAGAAGTGTTTTGCGACGGCGGTGCCCCGCAGGATGAATCGAACACCGCTTACCGTGCGGCAGTGCTGTTTCGGGAGTATACCGGTCGAAACGAGAACTATTGCATCACGGTCGAAAAGCATATCCCGATGCAAGCGGGGCTTGCGGGCGGCAGTGCCGATGCAGCAGGTGTATTAGTCGCCCTTAACCGTTTGACGGGCGCTGACCTTTCGCTTGACGAGTTGTGCGAGTTGGGTGCGAAGATTGGTGCAGACGTGCCGTTTTGTATTCGCGGCGGTACCGCGCTCGGTACCGGAACGGGAACGGAGCTACAGCCGCTTCCTGCTTTCAAGGCAGGGTATCTTGTCATTGTGAAACCGACAGGCGGTGTTTCTACCCCGGAAGCGTATCGGCTGGTAGACGGCAAGGCGGATCTTTTCCATCCGTCGGCGCGTGCGTTTTGCGAAGCGCTCAAAAACGGCGATTGGGAGAAAATGACTGCCGCCATCGGCAACTCGTTTGAAGATGCTTTATGTTTGCCGGATAGTTTGGCGGCACGAGATATGTTGCTCAAAAACGGTGCAGCGGCGGCTTGCATGAGCGGCAGCGGCTCCTCCGTGTTCGGTTTGTTTGAATCGCAAGATACCGCCGAACGCTGCGCAGCGGTAATGGGGCAATACTATGCGCAGGTGCGCGTATGCCGTCCGTGCAGAGGTATCACAGTTGATTAAATTTTGAAAACCCGTCCAATCCTTATGGTAACGTTAAGGAAAAGGACGGGTTTTTATGAAACGATGGATAAAAGCGGTCTGCGGCGCTGTAGTCGTGTGTATGGTGCTGTCCCTTTGTGGGTTTGCGGGAAATTGCGCCGCCGTGCGCGATAGCGTGGTACGGCTGCATATTTTAGCCAATTCCGACAGCGAGGAAGATCAAGCGCTGAAACTCAAGGTGCGCGATGCGGTAACAGCGGCAGGCGCCGGTGTGCTTGATGGCGTCACGGATCGCGAACAAGCGGAGGAACGCTTGCAGGACGCCTTGCCGCGCTTAATCAAAACGGCACAGCAGTGCGTGTATGACGAGGGGTATTCGTATCCCGTCACAGCGGAACTTACCACCATGTATTTTGGAACGCGTACTTACGACAGCGGCACGTTCCCTGCCGGCCGGTATCGCGCCGTCCGCTTTTCCATTGGGGAAGCCAAGGGCAAAAACTGGTGGTGCGTGATGTATCCGCCGCTTTGCGTATCGGCGGCGACCGATAAAGCATCGCTGTCGGACGTGATGAGCGAGGGTGCGTGTACGATCGTGAACGACGCGCCGCGGTATGCCGTGCGTTTTAAGGTCGTCGAGTGGTTTGAAACTATTTTAGAATGGATAAGATAACGATGAAAAAGAACGAACAAAAAACCAATGTCATGCGCTTGCTCGATCAAGCAAAAATCCCGTATACCTATCACTGTTATGCGGATACCGATGCTATCAGCGGCGTGGAAGTCGCTGCGGTGTTGAAACAACCGCCTGAGCGTGTGTTCAAAACGCTGGTGACGGTGGCAAAATCCGGTGCGCACTATGTGTTTGTCATTCCGTGTGCTATGGAATTACAACTCAAAAAAGCCGCGGCGGCAGTGGGCGAAAAGGCGATCGAAATGCTCAAAGCCAAAGAACTCTTGCCGCTCACCGGCTACATACACGGTGGGTGTTCGCCCGTCGGCATGAAAAAACCGTTTCGCACCGTGGTGCACGAAACGGCAAAGGAATACCCCACCATTTGCGTGAGCGCGGGCAAGATCGGGTATCAAGTTGAACTTAGCCCCGCCGACCTTCAAAAAGCCGTGAAATTCACTTACGCGGATATTGCGGAATAAGATGATACGAAAAGACCTGTTGTGAAAATCACAACAGGTCTTACTTCTTTTCAAATTCTTTTCCGGTGATGAGGTAGTGGATAGACACGTTAAAATATTCCGACATTCTGACAAGCAAACTCAAAGAGGGCTCACGTTTGCCGGACTCGTAATACGAGAGAGACTCGCGTGATATATGCAGGTCGGTTGCAACCTTTAATTGATTGAGATTTCGCTGTTTGCGAATTACACGTAAACCAATCATAAAAATCACCTTGCTTTTATTGTAACTGTTTGTTACAATAAAAATGTAACAATATGTTACGCAACAAAAGGTGAGTGGTTTGATAGGGGATACGTTCTTGAAAAGAGCAGATGCAATGAAGAAGGTGTTATGTGTAACCCTGCTGAGCGTTGTTGTGCTTTTGAGTAGTTGTGTAAGTGTGAATGTTGATGACGCTCGAAATACGGTAGGAAATATAACGTATACGGAAATGGTATGGATACCACGCACGGGGAAGTGCTATCATCGAAACGAGAACTGTAGCGGAATGAAAAGCCCAAGCAAAGTCACGCTTGCGGAAGCGATTGAACACGGCTTCTTGCCGTGCAGTAATTGTTATTGAGATATAAAAGCGCCCTTTGCTGACAAGCAAAGGGCGCTTCGTTAGATGAAAATTATTTATCCAAATACCGGCAGGCGGCCATGGCAGCGATGGCGCCGTCGGAGGCGGCGGTGACGACCTGGCGAATATGTTTGCGGCGGCAATCGCCTGCGACAAACACACCGTCTACATCACCCGCACACTGCTCGTCGGCAGCAAAGTAACCGCGCTCGTCCAGTTTAGCAAGCTCGGCAAACGCGTCGTTTTCGGGCACCAGGCCAACCGCCAAAAATGCACCGTCAACGGCGATCGTCTTTTCTTCGCCGGTTTCTTCACTGCGCACCGTAAGACCGGTAAGCGCACCGTTATCTTGCTTATAGCCGGTAACGAGCGTGCTGAACAGCACCTCTACGTTATCTTTTGCCATCAGTGCCTCGGCGAGTTTCGCTTCGCCGGTAAAGGTCGGCAGGTTCTGTACAACGGTAACCTTGCGGCATACCTCGGAGAGAAGCAGCGCTTCCTGCAACGCCGAGTTGCCGCCACCGATCATCGCAGTATCCATCCCCGCGTAGAACGCACCGTCACACACCGCACAGAACGAGATACCGTTGCCGATGAGATCTTCCTCACCGTCAAGTCCCAGCATACGGTGTTTCACACCTACCGCCAAAATAACGGCTTTACCCTCAAAGGTGTTGCCGTCCTCGGTGGCGACGGTGAACACGTCACCGTTTTTGGTAACGGCCGTTACGGTCTCGATTTCGGCATCGGCACCGAGCGCGAGCGCTTGCTCGGTCAGTTTTTCGGCAAACTCACTGCCGCCGATCTGCCCGAAGCCGGGAATGTTCTCCACTTTCGGGGAAAACGCGATCTGGCCGCCGAAGCCGCCTTTTTCGACCACTAGTACGGTTTTTCCCGCACGCAGTGCGTAAATGGCGGCGGTAAGGCCGGCGGGGCCGCCGCCCACTACGATAATATCATACATGGTTTGGCACATCCTTCGTGAAAAGAGGTCGGGCATCGCCCGACCTCTTTTATTGTTGTGACTTACAGGGTAGCGAGATATTTTTTGATCTCGGGAACGCTGTAATAGGTCTGGAAGTTTTCGCCGTCGGTGATGACCAGCGTGGGAGCACCCTTGATACCGTACTGACGGCACAGATCAACGTTCTCCTCCGCGATCTTCTTCTCGTACGCGACGCCTGCTTTCTGGAGCAGCTGTTCTGCCACTTTGCAGTTGGGGCAGGTCACGCGACCGACCAGAATGACCTTGGCGTTGGCGGCTTCCACAGCGGGAGCGGCGGTACCGGCACATTCGCAAGCTTCGACGGGTGCTTTCTCACGGAGAACAGAGTTCTCAATGTTGTACACCTTACGATCCTTGTACTCCTGCGATTTACCGTCGTTCCAGTTCTTAACGGGACGGTAGTAACCGGTGATACGGCTGTAGACTTCCGTTTCCTTGCCGCACAGCGGGCATTTGTAAAGCTCGCCTGCGAGGTAACCGTGATCCGCACAGACCGAGTAGGTCGGGGACATGGTGTAGTACGGCAGCTTGTGGTTTTCCGCGATCTTGCGAACGAGATCGGCGGCTGCTTTCCAATCGGGCAATTTCTCGCCGAGGAACGCGTGGAAAACCGTACCGGAGGTATAGCGCGTCTGCAACTCATCCTGAATCTCAAGCGCCGTGAAGATATCCTCGGTGTAACCGACCGGCAGGTGAGAGGAGTTGGTGTAGTACGGCGTACCGTTCTCGTTAGCGGTGATGATGTCCGGATACTTTGCCTTGTCGTGCTTCGCAAAGCGATAGGTGGTGGACTCGGCGGGAGTAGCTTCCAGGTTGTATAGGTCGCCGTACGCTTCCTGATAATCGGACAGACGCTCACGCATGTGATCCAGAACCTCTTTAGCGAAATCCTGTACCTTGGTATTGGTCAGGTCCGCACGGAGCCATTTCGCGTTCAAGCCCACTTCGTTCATACCGATCAGACCGATGGTGGAGAAGTGGTTGGCGAACGTGCCGAGGTAACGCTTGGTGTAGGGATACAGACCGTTCTCCATCAACTTGGTGATGACGGTACGTTTGGTCTTGAGCGAACGGGCAGCGATGTCCATCAGCTTATCCAAGCGAGCGTAGAAGTCTGCCTCGTCCGTCGCGAGATACGCGATGCGGGGGAGGTTGATGGTAACAACACCGATGGAACCGGTGGATTCGCCGGAACCGAAGAAACCGCCGGATTTCTTGCGCAGTTCGCGCAGATCCAAACGCAGACGGCAGCACATACTGCGCACGTCGGACGGCTCCATATCGGAGTTGATGTAGTTGGAGAAATAGGGGGTACCGTATTTCGCGGTCATTTCAAACAACAGCTTGTTGTTCTCGGTCTCGCTCCAGTCGAAGTCGCGGGTGATGGAATACGTCGGGATCGGATACTGGAAGCCGCGGCCGTTGGCGTCGCCCTCGATCATGATCTCGATGAACGCCTTGTTGACCATATCCATTTCTTTCTTGCAGTCGCCGTAGGTGAAGTCCATCTCCTTGCCGCCGACGATCGCGGGCAGATCCTTTAAGTCTGCCGGAACGGTCCAGTCGAGGGTGATGTTGGAGAACGGGGCTTGCGTACCCCAACGAGACGGGGTATTGACGCCGTATACGAAAGATTGGATGCACTGTTTGACTTCCTTTTGCGTCAGGTTGTCCACCTTAACGAACGGAGCCAAGTAGGTATCAAAGGAGGAGAACGCCTGCGCGCCTGCCCACTCGTTCTGCATGATGCCGAGGAAGTTGACCATCTGATTGCAGAGGGTCGACAAGTGACTTGCGGGTGCAGATGTGATCTTACCGGGTACGCCGCCGAGACCTTCCTGAATGAGTTGTTTTAAACTCCAACCGGCGCAGTAACCGGTGAGCATGGAGAGATCGTGCAGGTGCAGAGCCGCGCTGCGGTGTGCTTCCGCGATCTCATCGTCGTAGATCTCGGACAGCCAGTAGTTGGCGGTGATGGCGCCGGAGTTGGACAGGATCAAACCGCCGACCGAATAGGTAACGGTGGAGTTTTCCTTCACGCGCCAGTCGTTGATCTGCAGATAGTTATCCACCAAATCTTTATAGTTGAGCAATGCCGAGTTGACGTTACGGATCTTCTCGCGCTGTTTGCGGTACAGGATGTAGGCCTTTGCTACGTCCGAATAACCTGCCTCGGACAGTACTTGTTCGACACAGTCCTGAATTTCCTCAACCGAAATGACACCGTCTTTGATCTTGGGCTCAAAAGCCGAGGTTACCTGCAGTGCCAGCATGTTGATAACAGTGGGGTGATAGTTTTTCTCCAAAGCGTCGAACGCTTTGGTCATGGCGGCGCTGATCTTGGAAATATCAAATTCCACGGTTCCGCCGTCGCGTTTTACTACCTGGTACATACTCAAATCCTCCTCTTTATGTAATCTTTTTATTAATATAAACCATTATAAACCGGCCCATAGAGGGCGAGTGTTTACACTATATCACAGTTCTTGATAAATGTCAATATATTGTTGTAATATTTTTTCAAAAACACAAGATGTTGTGGTTATGACCGTCCGCGAATGGAAATTTCCAACACGTAGGGGGCAAGAATTTCCCGCAAAGCGGCAAGCTTTTCGTCGGAGGGTGCGTGTAAACCCTCGCATAAGACGCTGTCGCGGTCAACGTATGCTTGCAAAAAGAAACGTTTGGCTTTGTTTTTAGACAACTGGCGTAACCATTGTCCTAACTCGGTAAACGATTGCTCGCTGTGCAGCTCGTCGGCTACTGTCGTGCGCAGCTCGTAGTCCACCGTGTCATTCAGCAAAAACGAAAGACTTTCTTCCACGGCCTCAAGATTTACGGAGGGGAGCCCAGTGGTGTTGCCATACTCTGCGGGGCTGTTTTTTACGTCCATTGCGACGTAATCGAGCAAGCCGCTGTTTGCCAACCGTTTGAGTACCGAAGGGTGACTACCGTTGGTGTCCAATTTAACGGCATAGCCGAGGGCTTTAATTTCACGGATCAGTGCTTCCAAATCCGGCTGCAGCGTCGGCTCACCGCCGCTGATGCACACCGCGTCCAAAAGCCCTTGCCGCTTTTTCAAAAAAGCCAGCAGCTCTTCAACGCTGAATGTTTCGGGAGCGGCATCTAACAAATCACGGTTGTGGCAGAACGGACAGCGGAAGTTACAGCCCTGCAAAAAGACCGTACAAGCGACCTTTCCGGGATAATCCAAAAGGGTCATTTTTTGAAGTCCTGCAATTACCATTCGTCTGCCCTCCCTTGTTTTTCGCGTGCCTTCACATCATACTATATCTGCCACGGCTTGTCAACAAGAAAACACAAGATATTGTGTTCAATTTTTTGAAAAATCCCATATTTTGGGCAAAAAACGCGCTAAAACCGACAAAATATATGTGTTTTGGACGGCGGGATTCCCGCAAAAATTCCCGGACAAGCCCCTATACTAAAAACGTAATAAGGAGGACGAGTAAAATGGTGGTACGAACAGAGCAGGTGGCAAATGAGATCACGGCGTGGCTGTCGGGGGAACTCGATCATCACACGGCACGCGTGATGCGTGAGCAGATCGACGCGGCGGTGGGGGCATCTTCCGCTAGCGTATTACGGCTTGATTTTTCGGGTGTCGGATTTATGGACAGTTCGGGGATCGGACTTGTCATGGGACGGTATCGATTGATGCAATCGCGCGGCGGTCGACTGCTGGTTGTGGGAGCATCCGAACGGCTGCTGCGGGTGATGCGACTGGCAGGTCTGGAACGGTTACCTGTTTGGGAGGAAAAGACACACAAAGACACGAAGAAAGAGGCGTATAAGAAATGAAAAAAGCAATGAACGAAATGAAATTAACATTTCCCAGCCGCTCCGCAAACGAAGGATTCGCGCGTTCGGCAGTGGCATCCTTTTTGTCGCAGTTGGATCCCGCGGTGGATGAGCTGGCAGATCTGCGAACGGCGGTATCGGAGGCAGTGACCAATTGCATTGTCCACGCGTATCGGGATACCATCGGCACGATCACCATTCAGATGCGGTTGTTTGCCGACGGGCGCGTGGTGATTAAAATTCGAGATCGCGGCTGCGGCATTGCCGACGTCGAGCAAGCAATGGAACCGCTGTTCACCACAGGCGGTGACGACCGTTCGGGACTCGGCTTTTCGGTAATGGAAAGCTTTACCGATCGACTGCGGGTATCCTCCAAGGCGGGGCGCGGAACGGTGGTGACGATGGAAAAATACATTGCGGTTAAAGAACGGCAGGCGACCTTAGCGTGAGCGAGCGCGAAGAAAAGATCTGCAGTAATATAGGATTAGTACATACCTGCGCCCGCCGTTTTATCGGGCGAGGCATTGAATATGACGATCTGTATCAGGCGGGCAGTATGGGACTTGTTAAAGCGGTGGATGGGTTTGATGAAAGTCGCGGGCTTAAATTTTCCACCTACGCCGTTCCGGTGATCTTAGGCGAGATCCGCCGCTTATTTCGTGATGGCGGCACGGTCAAGGTCAGCCGAACACTCAAGGAACTCGCGATGCGCGTTTCGCGTGAGCGAGATGCATTTTGTCTGCGTGAAGGCAGGGAGCCGAGCGTGACCGAACTTTCAGAAACGCTTGGCATTGAACGCGAGCAGGTGGCGGAGGCACTGGGCGTCTTGCTTCCTGCACTGTCGTTAACACGAAGCGGCGAGGAAAACGACGGCGACGAGGTGGATATTCCGGTCGATTCGCCGGAGGAACACATCACCGACCGTCTTGCTTTGCGGCAGCTGCTGACGGAACTGCCGCCGCCTGACCGTTCGCTCATCGAATATCGGTATTTTAAACGGCAGACACAGCAGGTGACGGCAGAAAAGCTCGGTATGACACAGGTACAAGTATCGCGGCGCGAACGCGCTATCCTGCGGCAATTGCGCGAACAACTAATTGGATAAAAAGAAAAAATGTAAAAAAATGAAACATTTGTTCGTTTTTCTCTTGATTTTTAAAAACGGATGCGGTATAATGAGGACAATGACCGCGTACCGCGCGGGGAGAAGTGAGGAAACGAACATGGCTGACATCAAGAAAAAGGCGGCGTCTGCCGCACCGGCAGTCAACAAACAGAAAGCGTTGGAAGCGGCGTTGTCGCAGATTGAAAAGGCATACGGCAAGGGCGCTGTTATGCGACTCGGCGAAAATGCCAATATGAACGTGGAGGTCATCCCCACCGGCTCACTAACGCTGGATTTGGCACTTGGTGTGGGCGGTTTGCCGCGCGGCCGTATTGTGGAGATCTATGGGCCGGAGGCATCCGGTAAAACAACGCTCGCGTTGCATGCGGTGGCGCAGGCGCAAAAGCAGGGCGGCGAAGCGGCGTATATCGACGTAGAGCACGCATTGGATCCCGTGTATGCCAAAGCGCTTGGTGTGGACGTGGATTCCTTGCTGGTCTCTCAACCGGATACCGGTGAGCAAGCGCTGGAAATCGCGGAAGCACTCATCCGTTCGGGCGCTATCGATATGGTGGTTATTGACTCGGTGGCAGCGCTGGTACCGCGTCAAGAAATTGAGGGCGAGATGGGCGACGCCCACGTCGGTCTGCAGGCGCGCCTCATGTCGCAGGCGATGCGTAAGCTCGCGGCGGCAGTGGGCAAGGCGGGTTGCGTGGCCATCTTTATTAACCAGTTGCGCATGAAAGTCGGCGTGATGTACGGTAACCCCGAGGTCACTGCCGGCGGTAACGCGCTGAAATATTACGCATCGGTACGTCTCGATGTGCGCCGCACCGAAACGCTCAAAGCAGGCGGTGAGCCGATCGGCTCGCATACCCGCGTGCGCGTGGTGAAAAACAAAGTTGCCCCGCCGTTCAAAGAGGCGGAGTTTGACGTGCTGTACGGCAAGGGCATTTCACGTATGGGAGAGCTTTTAGATCTGGCGATCAAATTGGAGATCATCCAAAAATCCGGCTCGTGGTTCTCGTATAAAGAGGAGCGTTTGGGTCAGGGCCGCGATAACATCAAAGATCTGTTGCTTGCAAATCCGGCGCTTAGTGCCGAAATTGAGCAAAAGGTGATGGACGCGATCAACAGCGGCGATGCCGACGAGGTGTCTGAGCCGATGCCTGCTGCCTCTCCGGTAGAGATCCCGATCGGTGCCGCGGCACAGTACACGACGAGCACCGCACGTTCTGCCATTGATATTTCGGTGGACGACGAATGATCATCGTCGGTGTACGTCCCGCCCGTCAGAGTCGTGTGAAATTGTTAACCGATACGGGTGAGGAGTTTTTGATTGATAAAAAAACGTGGGAGGAATCTGTCTATTCGGTAGATTCCTCCCTGTCAGATAGCCAACTTGAAGAGTTGCTTCAGGTATCCGATCACCGCCGTGCGCAAAGCAGGGCGGTGTATTTGCTGTCTAAACGCGATTTATCCCGCCGCGAACTGGAGCAAAAACTGTGCCGCGAGAAAGGTCGCTATGTGCCGGAAAACAAGGAATTAGCGCAGCAAACGGCGGCACGCATGGAAGAACTTGGGTACGTGAACGATGCCGCGTACGCCGAACGGTTGGCGGAACGGTATAGCTGCGAAAAACTGTATCCGCGGCGGCGCATCGTGCAAAAACTCATCGAAAAAGGCATCGCCCGCACACTTGCAGAGGAGGCGGTGGCGGTGCTGGAAACGGCGGACGAGGATCTGGCACTTGAATTTTTGCTGAAAAAGCACTATACTGTTCCGAGAGAACAACACGAAGCAGATCGTATTGCCGCCGCGATGGCGCGCTATGGGTTTGCCGGTGAGGATATCCGTCGCGCCATGCGCCGGTGGATGGAGGAAACAGACAATGAGTAAAGTTGGAATGGTATCGCTTGGTTGCCCGAAAAATCAGATGGATGCCGAGCTGATGCTTGCAAAGCTGCGGGATGCCGGCTTTGAACTGACAACGGAAAGCGGTCTTGCCGACGTGGTGATCGTCAATACCTGTGGGTTTATTGAGGATGCCAAGCGTGAAGCCATTGAAAATATTTTAGAGTTTGCCCAGCTGAAAAAAGAGGGACAGATCAAAAAGATTATCGTTACGGGCTGTTTGGCACAGCGCTACAAGGAAGAACTGTGCCGGGAACTGCCTGAATGCGACGCGGTGCTGGGACTCGGTGCGAACGGCGATATCGCCGAGGTTGTGCGCGAGGTGCTCGCGGATAAGACTACCGCGCGTTTCCCCGATCTGTCTTGCTGGCAGTTGGACGGCGACCGTTTGCAGACCACCCCGGATTTCTTTGCGTATCTGCGTGTAGGTGACGGTTGCAATAACTGTTGTACTTACTGTGCGATTCCCCATATCCGCGGCCGCTTGCGTAGCCGTGAGTTGGATGCGGTGGTGAACGAAGCGCGCGCCCTTGTCGAAAACGGCGTTAAAGAGTTGGTGCTTGTCGCGCAGGATACCACGTTATACGGTGCGGAAACGGACGGTGTATCCAAACTTCCGCAGCTGCTCACTCGCTTGTGCAAAATTGAGGGATTGCACTGGATCCGTTTGCTGTATTGCTATCCCGAGCATATTACCGAGGAACTGTTGGATGTGATCGCGGGGCAGGAAAAGATCGCCAAGTATCTTGATATTCCGATCCAACACGCGAGCGGTCGCGTGCTGAAAGCGATGAATCGCCCGGGCGACCGCGAAAGTTTGACAGCATTGATTGCGCACATTCGCGAACGGGTACCGAATGTGGTACTGCGCACTACGGTGATGACCGGTTTCCCGAACGAAACCGAAGAGGATTTTGAACAGCTTTGTGAATTCATTAAGGATGTTCGCTTTGAACGGCTGGGTTGCTTCGCCTACTCGGCAGAAGAGGGGACGGTAGCCGCGACGATGAAGCAGTTACCTGAGCAAGTGCGCGCTGAGCGGCGCGATATTGTGATGGAACTGCAAACGCGCATTTCCGAAGAGTATCAAGCGGCGCAGGTCGGCAAGACGATGGAGGTGCTGGTTGAGTCGTTTGATCGGTACGCGGAATGTTGGTTCGGTCGCACCTATGGAGATGCGCCGGATATTGACGGAAAAGTGTTTTTTACGACACGCGATCGGGTGTCGCCCGGAGACGTCGTACAGGTGAAGATCACCGAATATATGGATTGGGATCTTGTGGGGGAACGGATATGAATTTACCGAATAAATTAACCGTCGTGCGCATCATTTTGGCGCCACTGTTTTTGCTGTTTGCGGTGTGGGACTTCCCGTTCCACTATGCGGTGGCGTTGGTGGTGTTCATTGCGGCGGCATTAACCGACATGTTTGACGGCAAAATTGCGCGTGCTCGCGGACTGATTACCAATCTCGGCAAATTTTTAGATCCGCTTGCGGATAAAATGCTGACCACTGCCGCGTTTTTGCTGTTCATGGTAACGGGGCAGATGAACGTGTGGGCACTGATGATCGTGCTGACGCGTGAATTTATGGTGACCTCGGTGCGCTTGCTTGCTGCTAAAGACGGCACGGTGATCGCCGCAAGCTTTTGGGGAAAATTCAAAACGGTAGCACAGTTTATCGCCATTATCTACACGCTGACGGCGCTTGAGTTTTCCACTTGGCAGAGCAGTGTTTTATCGGCGGTTGTATTGCCGGAAGCAGTGTTCTCTATCCCGCTGATCGTCGGCGAGGTGCTTATTTGGATCTCGGTGGTGCTCACAGCGGCGTCCGGTGTAGAATACGTGTGGGCAAACCGTCATTTCTTTCAAGGCGAAAAATAACAGTAGACTTTTCTGAAATTTCTGCTATACTAAAACTAATGAATTGCGTTGAGCGGGAAAAGTACCCGACGAGCACTGTACCAGAGAGAGGATGTCATCGGCTGAAAGCATCCTTAACAGGGCGGCGGAGAACATGCACCCGTGAGCAGGCAAGGGGAACGGTTTTCCCAGTATCCTTGTCCGGCACGCCACCGTTATCGGCTTTTGAGTGAAACACGAAGTGGAACCGTGCCTTGCACCTTCGTCGCGAATTGTCGCGACGAAGGTTTTTTGTTTGTGGGAGGAAACATTATGTTTGAGCGACTCAAAGAGGATATCGCGGTCGTACGGGAAAAAGATCCCGCCGCGCGATCCACTCTGGAAATTCTATTGTTATATAACGGATTAAAGGCGGTGCGCGCTCATCGCCGTGCGAATTGGTGTTACCGTCACGGTTTTAAATTCTGGGCGCGTTTTATTTCACAGCACGCTCTGCGCCGTACCGGCATTGAAATTCACCCCGCTGCAACGTTGGGGCGACGGCTGTTTATCGACCACGGCACCGGCGTGGTGATCGGTGAAACCGCTATCGTCGGTGACGATTGCACCTTGTATCAAGGTGTGACGCTCGGCGGTACCGGTAAAGATAAGGGTAAGCGCCATCCCACACTTGGCAACCACGTGATGGTAGGTGCGGGTGCCAAGGTGCTCGGCCCCATTGAGATCGGCGACCACGTGCGGATCGCCGCGGGTGCGGTGGTACTGCAGGATATTCCGTCGGACTCTACCGCGGTCGGTGTGCCGGCACGGGTGGTGCGGCGGCACGGCGAAAAGGTTGTGGAGCTGGATCAGGTGCACGTTCCCGATCCGGTCGCGCAGGAAATTCAGCGCTTAGAACAGCGCATTGACGAGTTAATACAAAACGGAGGGAACTAATATGAAAGTTTACAATACCATGGCGAGAGAAAAGGAAGAACTCGTTACCATCGAACCGGGTGTGGTGCGCATTTATGCCTGCGGCCCGACCGTGTATAACTACATCCACATCGGCAACGCGCGCCCGCTTTGCGTGTTTGACGTGTTGCGTCGGTATCTGGAATGGCGGGGATATACCGTCAAATTCGTGCAAAACTTCACCGACATTGACGATAAGATCATTCGCCGCGCGAACGAAGAGGACGTCGCTTACGACGTGATTGCTGAGCGGTATATCGAGGAGTTCTGGAAAGATGCCAAGGGGCTTGGCGTGCGCGAGGCGACGGTTCACCCGCGCGCGACCGAGAACATGAACGAGATCATTGACATCATCCGTACGCTGGAAGAAAAAGGATACGCGTACAAAGCGGCGAACGGCGACGTGTATTTCCGCACCCGCAAGGACGAGGGCTACGGCAAGCTGTCGCATCAGCCGATTGACGATCTCGAATCCGGTGCGCGTATCGGGATCGGTGAAGAAAAAGAAGATGCGCTTGATTTCGCACTTTGGAAAGCGGCAAAGCCCGGCGAGCCGTATTGGGAGTCGCCGTGGAGCGAGGGACGCCCCGGTTGGCACATCGAGTGTTCGGCGATGGCGCGTCGCTATCTTGGCGAGTCCATCGATATTCATTGCGGCGGTCAGGACCTCATCTTCCCGCATCACGAAAACGAAGTCGCACAGAGCGAGTGCTGCAACGGTGCGCCGTTTGCGCGTTATTGGATGCACAACGGGTATATCAACGTGGACAACAAGAAAATGTCCAAGTCACTCGGCAATTTCTTTACGGTGCGCGACGTGGCGGAAAAATTCGGGTATGAGCCGATTCGTTTCTTCCTCATTTCGTCTTCGTACCGCAGCCCCATTAACTATAACAACGAAAGCATTGAACAGGCAAAGGCGGCGTTGGAGCGTTTGTATAACTGCTTAAATGCATTGAAATTTGCGCTTAAAAATGCACCCGCCGGCGAAGCGGATGCGGCGGTGCTGGCTTTTTGTGACAAGCGTCGCGAGCAGTTTATCAAAGCGATGGATGATGATCTTAACACCGCCGACGGCATTTCCGCCGTATTTGAACTGGTGAAAGATTGCAATCTTATGATCGCTGACGGTCAGCCAACCGAGGGCAGTTGCAAAGCCGCACTTTCGCTGTTTAATGAACTTACCGATGTGTTGGGCCTTCTCTACAACCGCAAATCCGACGGCGATGACACCGAAATTGAAGCATTGGTTGAGCAACGTCGTGCCGCTCGTGCCGAAAAGAATTGGGCGGAATCCGACCGCATTCGTGACGAACTGAAAGCGATGGGCGTTGTGGTGGAGGATACACCGCAAGGTATGAAATGGCATCGTGTATGAGTAAACAATTTGCAAAAGCGCTGATCTATGCCGCGATGACGATTGGTTTTTTGGTTTTTGTGTTGGTATATCATGGCGGTATGCATAAAACGGATCAGATTGATGTATCCTATTTTCAGGCACAGCGTTTTCTCTTTCTTGCCGGTGCGGTTATGCTCGGCTTTGGGATATCGTTGCGACGGCACCTGCCTTCGGACGCGTTATTTTTATCGTTGCTCGGCGGCGCACTGCTGATCGCGTTTTTGGTGATGTTTGTGTTGTTCGGTGGGTTGTCGGGAACCTTTGACGCGACGGGCTACGCAGCAGCGAATGCACAGCTGGTGCTTCTTGACGGTGCGGCGATTGCTTGCTTTGTGCGGTGCGCGGTGCTCTCAGCCGGCTTGCGCGATGCCGTACCTGCACAGAGGTGGACGGCGCGGTTGATCTGCACAGCACTTGCCGTTTTGATGGTGTGCCTAATCATTACGGGTTCCGCTACTCGTTTCGTGCAGTATGATGAAGCTGTTTCGGAGGGGTACGGTTATTCCGAATATTAGGAGATAGGATATGAAAGCAGAGTCCATTACGATGCAGTTGTCAGGAGTACACGACAGTGCCACGCAAAAAGCGGCGGCACAAGTTCTTAAAAATATTCATGGTGTTCGCTCGGCTTCGGTTGATCGGCACAGTGCTGTGGCTGACGTCACCTTTTTCCCGCAAAAGACTACCGTTCCCGTGTTGACAAAAGCGTTGGAAGATGCCGGTTTTTTGGTGATATGATAAAAACCTCTCTCGACTTATCGAGAGAGGTTTTCTTATTGTAGTTGAGCATAAGATTGGCGTAACGTTTCGCACGAGCTGTGAAACAGCGTGAGTTCTTCACCCGTTAATTCCATTTCATGAATACGGCGCACGCCGTTACGGCAGACGACACACGGAACACCCACAAACACGCCGTGCTCGCCGTATTCACCGAGTAGCTTGGCAGACACGGTTATGATACTGTTTTCATCCCCTAAGATGGCTTTTGTAATGCGTGTGAGTGACATGCCGATGCCGTAATACGTGGCCCGTTTAGCGTGAATAATTTTTTGCGCGGCATTACGCACCTCGTTTTCAATGCGGTGTAAATCGTCCCAAGTGCTGTACCCGTGTGGCGGATCCGAACAAATATCGGCGAGCGGACGCGTGGCGATAGTTGCCCTTGACCAGGGGACGAATTCGCTGTCACCGTGTTCGCCGATAACGTAAGCGTGTACGTTGCGCGGATCAACAAGTAACAATTCACCCAGTAAATACCGCAGGCGCGCGGTATCCAACGCAGTTCCGCTTCCAATGACGCGGCGTGGGGCAAAACCGGATAAAGAGCAGGTGATCTGTGTCATGATATCAACGGGATTGGTCGCCACCAAAAAAATGCCGTTGAAGCCGGAAGAGATCACCGGACCGATAATGGAATCAAACACCTGTGCATTGCGCCGCAACAAATCCAAACGCGATTCACCCGGCTGTTGAGCAACACCGGCACAAATCACCACAATATCAGCATCCTCACAGTCACGGTAGTCGCCGGCATAGATGCGCATGGTAGACGCGGCGAAAGCAAGACCGTGGTTGAGGTCCATTGCCTCGCCCTCGGCACGTTCGCGATTGCAGTCGATGAGTACCAGCTCGTCACAAACGCTCTGGTTAAGCATGGCATAGGCATAACTCATTCCTACCATCCCGGTGCCGACAAGTACGACTTTTCGGTTATCTCGAGCCATAAAAAATTCCTCCCGCACAGTAGTATGTGTAGGAGGAACGAAAATAGTCAGTTGGCTTGTACCGACAAGGTGTATTCGCGAGGTGTCATACCGGTAGCTTGCTTAAAGTGCCGTGAAAAATACTGCACCGAAGTATACCCGAGTTGATCCGCGATCTGGGTAATATTGCCGTTGCTTTCTCGGAGAAGGGTCTTGGCACGATCAATTTTCAAATTGCGGTAATACTCCATGACACCCTGACCGGTGATCGTTTTAAAAATAGTCTTAAGATTGGTGGCACTTTGTGCGGAGTATTGACAGATGACGGAAAACGATAGATTATCGTTCAAATGATCTTCCATGTATTGAACAATACGGTTGACAAGCTCGTTGTCGGAGCGGGTTTTGATGGAAGAGGACGGTTTGGTGTAGCCGTTTTCGTGTGCCGCATGACGAATCATGTCGATAAGGAAGGTTTCTAAATACAACGTGATAAGTTGCTCACTGCCGAACGGTGCTTCGGGGTTGCGTGGCATTTGCAGCGTGTACGGATCGCCGAGCGGGCCGTCGAACGCGCGCCTGCCCTCTTCAATAATGCGGGCAAGCAGTTCACGTTCACGAGCCGTGACGTAGGTAACTTTGTTTTCAAAATACGACATGGCGGGAGACTTGCACGTAAAAGTGACGATCACTACGTTGGGAGCAATAATGCCATTCGCATATAAATTGTGAAATTCGTTGGGTTTATGAAAAATGATCTGGCCTTGTTCAAGTTCGAATACCTGATCATCGGCGACCGCTTCTAAGCGTCCCTTATCCACGTATACCAATTCCCAAAAATCGTGCTTTTCGCCTTCGAACATATAATCTTTTGCGTGCTCAAAGTAGTGCACGGTTACGATGGCGTCCACCGTGATCTCACGGTGCAGAACGGTAGGAACGTAATTCGGCATGTAAAAGCTCCTTTCTTAAAGAATAGGTATTGGTTATTTGTCATACACACGTGTCACGCGTTTGCTCACGGCACAGAAAGTTTCATACGAAATGGTGTGGCACGCGTCCGAGAAGTTTTCGACCGGCAGTTCTGTTGTCCCGAAGAGTACAACCTCCGTCCCCACAGAAACATCTGGGATATCTGTAATATCAATCAAGCATTGATCCATGCACACGCGGCCGACGTTCGGCGCCAACTGTCCGTTAACGGATACCGAAAACTCTCCGGAAGAGCGCCGCGGTAAGCCGTCCGCATAGCCGATCGGCAACGTGGCAAGTTTCGTTTCGCGTTTGCAAGTAAAGGTGTGACCGTAGCTGACAGAGGTTCCTGCGGGCACGGTCTTAATTTGTGCAATGACGGATTTGAACGTCATGGCAGGGCAGAGCGGTATGGGGTGTGTCAAATCGGCAAGTGCGGAAGCACCGTACAGCGAGATACCGATACGTACCATATCCAAGTGCATTTCGGGAAAACGCAACGCGGCGGCGCTCGCGCAACAATGGCGCAGAGGGAAGGTGATGCCGCGTGTTTTCAGCGTATCCAACAGGTCGGTAAAACGCTTGAATTGAAGTCGCGTGGTATCATCGCTTTGCGGATCATCTGCTACGGCAAAATGTGTAAAGATACCGTCTGCCTGCAAATGCGGCAACGAGCAGGTATGGAGGATCTCGTCCACGGGAGAGGCCGTTTTATCCTGGCAGAAAAAGCCAACGCGGGACATACCGGTATCAATTTTTAAGTGAACGCTAATCGTGACGTCGGCCTTTGCAGCTTCTTGCTCCAATGCATCCGCGTAAGCGACATCAAAGACCGCTTGAATGATATGTTGAGCGGCGAGGGTTGCCGCGTATTCGGGCGGGGTATACGCAAAAATCAAAATGGGCGCGGTGATGCCGTTTTGGCGAAGTTCCAACGCTTCATCCAGGTTGGACACACCGAAAAAATCCGCATCCTTAAGTGTTTGTGCAACACGAACGGCACCATGTCCGTAGGCGTTCGCTTTTACAACTGCCATGCAACGGCAGTTAGAGGATAGCCGATTTTTGAACGTGTGATAATTGGTATGTATGGCATTCAAATCCACTTCCGCCCAGGTGCGGCGCAAAAAGTCAGACATGAAAAAGCCCCCTTTGATCCAATCTACTCCATTTTCCAGTATAGCGTTTTTTTAAGAAATAATCAAGTGTCAATATAACGTTGGTACTACAGGGATATACTATTCGCAGGAGGTGACAGTATGCCCGATAAGAAAAAAGATTTAGAAACGCCGTTCTTAATGCCGATCGGCGGCTCACCCGAAACAGCAGAAGAAATGGTAAACAAATACGGCACTTATGAAATTCAGCCGACCGCCGACAGCGATCACGTGTTTCCCGCCATCGCGCAAGGGCTGCCGAAAAATTTTGACGAACCCATCGACAAACCGCGTATAAAGAAGATACGCGAGGGGAATGTTAACGACAAAGAAATTCTC
>JAFSCE010000001.1 GCA_017436915.1 Clostridia bacterium | reverse complement strand
TGCTGCTCAGATGGACGGCGCTATCCTCGTTGTGTCCGCTGCTGACGGCCCGATGCCCCAGACCCGTGAGCACATCCTGCTCTCCCGTCAGGTTGGCGTTCCCTACATCGTTGTTTTCATGAACAAATGTGACCAGGTTGACGATCCCGAGTTGCTCGAGCTCGTCGAGATGGAAATCCGTGAGCTCCTCAACGAGTACGAGTTCCCGGGCGACGACACCCCGATCATCAAGGGCTCCGCTCTGGTTGCTCTGGAGTGCGCTTCCAACGACGCTTCCGCTGCTGAGTATGCTCCGATCCTCGAGCTCATGGAGAACGTGGACAGCTACATCCCGTCCCCCGAGCGTGACGCTGACAAACCCTTCCTGATGCCTGTTGAAGACGTCTTCACCATCACCGGTCGTGGTACTGTTGCTACCGGCCGTGTGGAGCGTGGTCAGCTGAACATGTCCGATGAAGTTGAGATCATCGGTTTGACCGAAGAGCGTGCGAAGACCGTTGTTACCGGTATCGAAATGTTCCGTAAACTCCTCGACTACGCTGAGGCCGGCGATAACATCGGCGCTTTGCTGCGTGGTATTCAGAGAACGGACATCGAGCGTGGCCAGGTTCTCTGCAAACCCGGCTCCATCAACCCGCACACCAAGTTCCATGGCCAGGTTTATGTCCTGTCCAAGGACGAAGGCGGCCGTCACACCCCGTTCTTCAACAACTATCGTCCTCAGTTCTATTTCCGTACCACCGACGTTACCGGTGTTATCTCCCTGCCCGCCGGCACCGAGATGTGCATGCCCGGTGACAACGTCGAGATGGACGTTGAGCTGATCACCCCCATCGCTATCGAAGAGGGTCTGCGTTTCGCTATCCGCGAAGGCGGCCGTACTGTCGGTTCCGGTGTTGTTACCGCGATCAACGGCTAATCCCGTTATCTTGTAACAAAATCAAACGGCGTGTCCGAAAGGACACGCCGTTTTTTTGTTTTGATTGGTTTTTACCACGTGTTTATCGTTAGGGGGCGCAATACGCGCCCCCGTATCTTTTTCTTTGTGGCACGCCTTTATGGCAAGTCGAGTTTATAATGGGGGTGGCGTATTGCCACCCCGTATAACAAAATCGTCGTAGAAACAAATCGAAATGCCCACCGCAAGGTGCGTGGCAAATTGTGAAAGTTGCGGTTCACCGCAGGGTGAATCTGTCCACATGGGCGTCGTAGAAACAAATCGAAAATAAAAAGCGGGGGCGCGTACTGCGTCCCCGCTTAAACAAGCCATTTTTATTGTTGAGGCGTGGAACAGAGTGGAGGATGCGGCGAGCCGTAGGGCGAACCTGTCCACACGAGCGTCGTAGAAACAAATCGAAATGCCCACCGCAAGGTGCGTGGCAAATTGTGAAAGTTGCGGTTCACCGTAGGGTGAATCTGTGCACACGAGCGTGGCAGGAACAAATCGAACTTAAAGTTCGCGGGTGAGGGTGAAGGAATACTTATCCGTGCGATAATAGGCGCATTTATGTTCAATGCTTTGCCCCTGTTTATCCGAAATAACGGAATCCAGCACCAATACCGCTGCACCGACGGGGAGATTTAAGCGCGAAGCAATCTCCTCGGACGCATTCACCGCCATGATCTGCTGACGGATATCACCGATCTCGATACCCGCCAACGCATACAAGTCGAAAGTAGAAAACGGAATCCCGTCTTTTTCGAGCGATGCGGCTTGGGCATACATTTTTTCGCCAAACGGCTCACGAATAACCGATTGATACGTAACGATGGGATCACCAGCGGAAAATCCCGTTAAATGCAGACGGGACACCGCTTCGTCCTCCCAACAGTACAACAATCGCTCATCTGCTGTGGCGGAATTCTGCTCGTATAGATCGATCTTGGTATATCCGTGATACCCTTTTCCCGACAGCATTTCGCTGAACGAGCGAATCTTTTGTAAGGGGGAATCCAATTTATTGGTATTCACAAACGTTCCCTTGCCGTGCACGGGTGTGGTAAGCCCCACCGATTCGAGCAGATCCAATGCTTGGCGGACGGTGATACGGCTGACCCCGAACTCTTCACACAACATCTTTTCGGAGGGGAGCTTTGACCCTTTGGGATAAACTCCCGAAACGATACGCTTTTCGAGGGAATCCTTTACCTGCATATACAAGGGCGTTTTAGCGTCGTGTACGATCATACCTTTACCTCTTTTCGTGAGCAACTATTATCCCAGTATAGCACACGATCACAAAAGACGCAAGTTATTCTACCGAAAGGTGAGAGGGGGCGTGGCGGTTTGCCCAAAAGCCCATTACCATGACCGCGCAAGCGGCGAGTACTCCCGCAAACAGCGGGTCAAACGGTAAGACGTCCCACAACCCGAACACGGCGACGGTGGCGGGACCCAAAATAATCGCCGTCATGACAAACGGGCGGCTGATTTTTTTCGGCAACCACAAGCCGCAGCACAGCGGCAACAAGAGGGTGGCACCGCGCAACCCCATGGACAAAAAGGCAAATGAGAGGATCGTATCGCCGAGTTTTCCCGTTGAGAGCGCCGCTGCCGCCAGAAGCAATACGACAATGCAGACGCGTTCGATCAAGGTGCCGCCAACCGCCTTAAACTTCTTAAAGCGGGGCAGGATGTCGTTGCGGATCACCGCGGCAATGCCCGAGGCGAGCCCCGCACCGGTGCCGACCACCGCAATGAACAGAGCACCCAATATAATACCGCCGACAAGAGGCGGGAAATATTCTAACACAAACGAGGTGAGCGCGGTTTTGGCGACGATTTCGGGATGCACCGAACGCATGTATAAGCCGACCAGAATACCGCCGATACCCACCGGAGGAATGATAAACGCACTGAGCAGGGCGCCTTTTTTGGCTTCCTTGGTACTGCTCGCCATGAAGATCGGCTGTGCGTAGGCCTGTGTGGTGACCACACCGAGTATGAGAGATAAACAAGCACCGAGATCCGTTCCGATACCTCGGGCAAACGGGCTGTGCAACGGCAGCCCTGTGGACGAGGAAAGCTCGCTTACAAGCGCGGTAAACCCGCTGATGCCGTTTGTGAAAACCAGCACCAACGCACCGCACGCCACCATGGTGGCGTATAACAGTATCATTTTGAAGAGCCCCGTGACGGCGCTCCCTTTCGTGCCGCCGAACACGATATACACGATCATAAAGGCGGCGCTGATGGCTAACGACAGCGTGTGCGACAGCCCGGGCCAAAACACGGCGATAATGGCAGTGGCGGCAATCAGTTGGGAAATGATATTGATGAAATTGCCCGTTGCAGACAGTACGCTTGCGGTCACACCGCAACGCTCACCGTATTCTTTTCGGACGATCTCCGTTAACGTGCGGGAGTTGCTTTCGCGAAAGCGCTTTACAAACACAAGTGCTAACACCAGACACGCAATACCGCCGCCGAGCGTAAACCACCAGGCGCTCATGCCGTAATGAAAGGCAAGTTGTGCCGTGCCGACGGTGGAGGAGCCGCCCACCAACGTGCCGGTAATTGCGCCGAACACGCCCCACGACCCCATTCCTTTCTTTGCATTCGTGAGTTTTCCCGAAAATACGCTTAATAACACGATAACGGTCAACGTAATGCCGATACCGATCAGATGTCCCACTTCCATGGTTGCCCTCCATAACTAAAAAAGCGGGGCGGCAGCGGAAACGCTGCCGCCCTATGCTTGCGGAATGATTAGTCTTCTACGGGGATCTCAATATCATACAGCGGCGGATACTGCTGGCAACCGAACACGTCGCCCTCGCCGAACGAGCCGGAGGGTTTCAGACGGTTGATGGTGAACTTGATCGCCAAAGCGGGATCAAATTCCACGAAATCCGCGATACGGCTCTCCGGAATACCGTACAAACGGCAGACGGTTTCCTTGGTGAGAGCGCCCGATTTTTTCACCAGCTCATAGTTTTCTTTTTCACGGAAAATAATGTCGAAGGTGATGCGGTCGGTGCCCGCGTTCTTACTGCGAATGGTTTTTGCTAAATCAACCAATTTTTTCGTAGCCATCGTTATTCTCCAATCTCAATTATTGTAATCGGGAAGAGTTCCAGCGGATCGTCCACTTCCACGGTGTGGTCCATGGTCCAGGTGTAAGCGGGGGACATCTCCACGACCTCGTCCATGACGAACGCAGCAGTACCGGCGGTACCTTTGACTTCCGGCAGGCGAGCGTAGAAGATCTGACGCGTACCGACCAGTGCCACTTCCTCGGCAACCTCCTTGGTCTTGGCAACGCCTTCGACCACGACCAGCAACTCGTGCGATTTGGTTTCTTTGATGGGCTCTAAGTCGCCCATAACACCGTTTTTACCGAACACGCGGTAGCTGATCTCGTACCAGTCGTCGGGACGGCGCTCTTTAACCTGCGATTTTGCCCACTCCAACACCTTGTCGATGTTCTTGATGGTATAGGGATCGCGGATACCCGCCATACCCATGTAACGGTAGCCGACGAAACCGGAACCCTCGAGTTTTACCTTGACTTTACCGTCGATCGGCACAAATTCCGCACCGGTGATGCGGCAGGTCTTCTCGTCATACTGCTCGTATACGCAGTTGCTCATGTCCATCATGCCGCCCGCCACGTATTCATAATACGGGTTGGTGCGCTCGTACATAGCGTGACCTGCTACGGAAGCAGGGGTGCATCTCTGGAACGGAGCCATAGCGGTAACTTTGACGTCGTCCTTGGTAACGGTACCGATAACGCTTTCCTTAGCGCCGTACGGCTCGCAGCAGAACGAAGCACACTCAAGCACCTTACCGGTGTAGTACGCCATGTTCTCCGGAATACCCTCGTAAATAGCGGGAGCCGCGAACACGCACGCGTCGGAGGTACGGCCGCCGATGATAACGTCAGCGCCCATCTCCAATGCCTTGATGAACGGATGAACACCCGCCACGGCAACGATGCGCTCGGTCTTATCCAGCTCTTCGATGGTCAGATCGCACCGGCCGTCCAGACCCTCGATCTTCTCGCCGTTGTTCATCTTGTTGCGGAGATACTCTTTGTCTACTTCGGAGTAGAAGTATGCCAGTTTGAACGGCGGCAGGTTGTGCTTTTTCGCCATGTCCTTGATGAAGCCGACGTACATGTCAACGCGGCTGTTGGTGCCGGTGTCACCGGCCGAGCCGATGATCATCGGAACGCCCTGCTCGCGCGCCTTGAGGAGCATCAACTCCAAGTCGTGATACTGGTGTGCCGGGTGGCTGGCGCACTTGTCAGCGCCCAGCGGCACGGGACCGATGTCGTCACTACCGCTGTCGCAGCAATAATAATCGGGTTTGGTTGCCGCACCGAGATAGAAGCTTTCTTCTTTGGTCGGCGCAAAGCCCAAATGCCCGTTCGGGGAAATAATGCGAATGGAATCCTTTGCCATTTTGCCAATCTCCTTTTTTGAAAACTTGATATAACTTGTTATATCAAGTAGAGTATACTCGTTCTGTTAAGGATTGTCAATATGTATTTATAAGAAAAAGGATAGAACTTGAAAATTAAACGGCAAAATGGTATAGTAAATACAAGTTGTTAAGTGCAGGTGGTATGATGAAAATTGTGGTACCCGATTGGAAGACCGTTTCGATCGGTGATTTGGACGAAGCGTTACTGACGCGTTTTGGCGAGGTGACCTTTTATCCTTTGACCGCGCAAGAGGAGTTAGCGGCGCGCATTGCGGATGCGGAGGCGGTGCTGTGTAACAAGGCGCTGATGACCGCTGAAGTCATGGCGGCGGCACCGAAACTTAAATATATCGGCTTGTTTGCTACGGGATATAACAACATCGATCTGGACGCGGCAAAAGCGCGTGGGATCACGGTGTGCAACGCGGGTGGGTATTCCACCGAGGCGGTGGCGCAACATACCTTTGCGCTGATTTTAGAACTTGCCAACCGCGTAGCGGATTATCAAGCATTGGTACAGGCGGGCGGCTGGGTACACAGCGACGTGTTTTCACCGTTTCGGTATCCCATGACCGAGCTTGTCGGTAAAACGATTGGTGTTATCGGGTACGGAAACATCGCGAAAGCGGTGATCCGTATTGCCAAAGCGTTCGGTATGACAGTGTTGTGCCATACCCGTACCAAACGTGAAGCCGAGGGGGTACGGTTTGTGGAGTTTGAGGAGCTGCTTCGGCAGTCGGATATTGTATCGGTGCATTGCCCGCTGAACGAGCAGACACGGCACCTCTTTAACAGTCGCGCGTTTGCTCATATGAAAGATGGTGCGTGGTTTATCAACACGGCGCGCGGGCCGATCGTGGACGAGGCGGCATTGCGCACGGCGCTTGAAACCGACAAACTCGGCGTTGCGGCGGTGGACGTGTTGCAAAGAGAGCCGATGAGGGCGGATTGCCCGTTGCTCGGTGTGAAAAATTGTTTCATTACGCCGCACGTAGCGTGGGCACCGCAGGTAACGCGCGCTCGATTGCTGGATTTGGTTTGCGAAAATTTGCAGGCGTATCTGGACGGTACGCCGCAGAACGTGGTGAATTGATATGAACAAGACAGGATTTGGGTTTATGCGGTTGCCGCGCACGGCGGACAATAACATTGATTTTGAAACGTTAAACCGCATGGTAGATCGGTTTTTTGAGCTTGGCGGGGAGTATTTTGATACCGCGTACACCTATTTGGAGGGCGAGAGCGAAAAAGCACTGCGCAAAACGGTGGTGGAACGCTACCCGCGCGAGAGTTTCCGCTTGGCGGATAAGTTGCCGGGGTATAAGGTGACGGCGCACGAGCAGTGCCGCGAGTTTTTTAACGAGCAGCTTGAGCGGTGCGGCGTAGAGTACTTTGACGTGTATCTCCTCCATTTCCTTAACCCCCAAAACTACGAGATTGCGGAAAAATACGATGAATTCGGCTTTTTGCGCGAGATCAAGGCATCGGGCGAGGCGCGCAAGATCGGGTTTTCGTTTCACGGCAGCCCCGAACTGCTGGATACCATTTTAACGGCGCACCCCGAAGTGGAAGTGGTGCTCTTACAGATCAATTATCTGGATTGGGACAGTGCCTCCATTCGTGCGCGCGAGCAATACGAAACGGCGGTACGCCACGGCAAGGAAGTGCTGATCATGGAGCCGGTGCGCGGCGGTCAGTTGGCGAGCGTACCCGCCGAAGCCGAAAAGGTCTTGCATGACCTGCAGCCCGAGGACAGCGTGCCGTCGTGGGCAATTCGGTTTGCGACGAACTTACCTCACGCATCGGTGGTGCTCAGCGGTATGAGTACGCCGGAGCAGATCGAGGATAATTTGCGGGACTTTAAGCCGCTGTCCGATGCCGAGCGCAAGGCGCTTGATACCTGTGCCACCATCATTCGCGCCGAAACGGCGGTGGCATGTACCGCGTGCGGGTACTGCGTGCCGCATTGCCCGAATCACATTCCGATTCCGTCGTTTTTCGCCTGTTACAACGAGGCGAAGCGCGAGCCGAAGGATACGTGGAAGGTGAAATACGAGTACGACCGTATGGCGGCGGCGAATGCCGCGGCATCGGCGTGTATCGTGTGTCACGCGTGCGAAAAGCATTGCCCGCAGAAACTCAAAATCGCGGATACCTTAAAAGACGTCGCCGCGACGTTTGAAAAGAACGAGTAAAAGAACCGCCCACATGCAAAAGCATGCGGGCGGATATTTTTTACGGATTGAGGGTTTCTTTTTTGTATTTAAGCGGTGTGGTGCCCGTGAACTCGGCGAACACTTTTCGAAAGTAATTTTCGGAGTTAAAGCCGACCTCGCGGCTGATCGTGGAGATGGAATACTCGCTTCGCTCCAAAAATTCAATCGCCATATTGATGCGCACCGAGTTTAAAAAGCTGATGGGCGACAACCCTAATACCCGTTGAAACAAATGATACAAGGTGGATTCGCTGACACAGCAGGTTTTGGCAAGCTCGGCTACGGAAAAGTGACTGTTATAATTCGCCATGATATATTCCATTGCCGTCTGCAGGGTTTTATCGACCTCGACATCGGTTTGTTTTAATTTGACGATCACCGTCTGCAACAACTTGTAAAACCGTGAATACGCTTCGAGATTTTCGGCCTGTCCGCCCGAGAGAAGCTCCGTGATTTGCAGAATATCGTGTTTTACCGTGTCATCCACATAAAGCAGCTGCGGCTCGTATTTGAACGTTTCGTAATGCATAAAGCAGCTGAGGTATAAGACCTCTATTTCAGGATCGCCATACCATTCCGAATAGCAACAAATGTTTTCGGGAATGAACACGACGTCGCCCTCGGTGACCTTTAGCTTTTTGCCCAAATAGATGTAGGTGCCGCTTCCCCTTAGTATAATGCCGAATCGGGATTTGCGTTTGTTGCTGTTACCACGGCAAAAATGGTATTTCTGAAAAATGTGTTTTGAGGAAGAAAGCTCCGAAACGTAAATGTTCTCGTTCATGACACACACCCTCAAAATGCAGAATAGTTACTTTTTTTGCAGTATGACATATGGAATCGAATTTGTCAAGGCACTATAATAAAATTGACCTAATAAAAAATTGGGAGGCGGAAAGTATGAGAAAAATCAGAATTGCACAAATCGGTATGAATCGTTACAGCCACGCACCGGATGTGTTTCACACATTGAGCATCCATCCCGAGCAGTTTGAGATTGCGGGATACGTGCTCGTAGAAGACGAGCGGGAGACCTGCGCCGCAAAGATCGAGAGCTTTTTTAAGGGATACAAAGAGCTGACACTTGAAGAGGTCTTAAACGATCCTACCATTGAAGCGGTTACCGTGGAGACGGATGAGATCCACCTGCTGAAATATGCGCAAATGGCGGCCGATGCCGGTAAGCATATTCACATGGAAAAACCGGGCAGTCAGGATTTGCCGGCATTTGAAAAGTTGATTGAAACCATGAGAAAGAGCGGTAAAGTGTTCCACACCGGTTATATGTACCGCTATCATCCGTTGATCAAAAATGCGATTGAACGCGCCAAAGCGGGCGAGTTCGGCACGATCTACAGCGTGGAAGCCCACATGAGCCGACTGGACAACAAAGCCGCCAGAGAGTGGTTCGGCACGTTCAAGGGCGGTATGATGTTCTATCTCGGTTGTCACTTGGTTGATCTCGTGATGCAGATTCAGGGGACACCGAAAAAGATCATTCCTCTTAACACGGTGACGGGTATTGATGATATTCACACCGAGGACTTGGGCTTTGCGGTAATGCAATACGATAACGCGGTGTCGGTTATCCGTATGGGCGGTACCGAGGTTGGCGGTTTTGACAGACGTCAGATCGTTATCTGTGGCTCAAAGGGAACGCTCGAGATCCGACCGATTGAGATTTTCAGATTTGAGTTGCCGGGGCGGTATATGAACTCCTCCAAGCAAACCGAGTGGTCGCTGGACGAGAACGGTAAAACGGTTGTCACACACACCGAATGCGAGCCGTTCCAGCGGTATGAGGATGTGCTGTTCTCCTTTGCTGCGATGGTATGTGGTGAAAAAGAGAATCCGTACACCTTGGATTACGAACTGGAACTGTTCAAGACGATTTTAACGTGCTGCGGCATGTAATAAAAAAGGAGAGTATCTGTTATGAATACCGGAAAGAAAGTATTGTTGATCGGCGGCGGCGGAACGCTGGGCAGTTACACGGCGGAGGAACTGTTGCGCCTTGGGCACCGCGTGGATATCGTGTGCCTGGAGGATGCGGTTTCGGACAACGAAAACCTTAAGTATTATAAAGGCGAAGCAACGCTTGAGTTCTTAAAAGAATTGCTTTCCAAAACGCGTTATGACGGTATCGTCAACTACGTTCACTATCGGAAGTATGAGGATTACATCCCCATTCATGAATTGCTGACGAACAACACCGATCATTTGATATTCCTTTCGTCGTATCGCGTGTATGCGGACGAGCAGCATCCCATTACGGAAGAAGCACCGCAGCTCATCGACGTCATTAAAGACGATGCGAAGTTTATTGCGACCGAGGATTACGCGCTGTCCAAATCCAAGGCAGAGCGGTTCCTTCACGACAATCCGTATCCGAAAAATTGGACCATCGTGCGCCCCGTCATTTCGTCCTCGCACAGACGGCTGGACATTGTCATGACCTCGCGCAACGATGTGGTGACTGCCGCGAAAGAGGGCAGAGCGCTCGATCTGCCGTTGCAGGCGAAAAACCTGACGGCGGGACTCGATTGGGCAGGTAACTCCGGCAAGCTCATCGCGCACCTGTTATTCAAGAAAGAGTGCATCGGTGAGGCGTATACCGTCTCCTCCGGCCAAAATCTGAAATGGAGCGAGGTTGCCGACATTTACACCGAGTTGCTGGGTGTAAAATTCAACTGGGTACATACCGACTTCCCCGCCGATTCGTTCGGTTGGTATTACGACCGCGGTCTTGACAGATGCGTGGATTGTTCCAAGATCCTCAAAGCCACGGGACTTACCGCCGCTGATTTTACGAGTATGAAAGACGGTATTGCGATCGAACTCAAGAAGTTGGGCGCGATCTGATATGCGTGAGTTCTGCAAAGAAACCGACGGTCTTTACCGCCTGCGCGTGCCAATTGAGAACATTTATACGTCCGTGTTTTTGATCGACGATGCCATATTGGTAGACTGTGCCTCCACGGCGGAGGACGTGGAGGCGTATATCGTCCCCGCGCTTCACAAACGGGGGCTTGCGCTGACCGATATTAAAGCGATCGTCATCACGCACGCGCACAGTGACCACAAGGGCGGGCTTGAAAGGGTGGTGTCCCTTGCCCCCGATATTGAGATCGTTACCGACGTGAAAGAATTGGGAAACGGGATCTCGACGTACCCCATGGCGGGGCATAGCGATGATTCGATCGGCGTTCTCGACGAACGAACGCGCACCCTGATCTCTGCAGATGGGTTGCAGGGCGCCGGTGTTGACAAATACCGTTGTTATACGCAAAACCCCGCGGCATACGTCCAAACTCTTGAACGGGTGCGAAACGATAGCCGTATTGAAAATGTGTTGTTTTCTCACGCTTACGAGCCGTGGAATGAGGATCGTGTGTGTGGGAGAGATAACGTGATTCGTTGCATAGACGAGTGCTACAACTATGTGAATACAGAATGAAAGGGAATGAACATGAAAGCTATACTGGTAAACGACGATAAATCCTTGCGCTGGGACGACGTGCCTACCGCTGTGTGCGGCGACGAGGATTGCCTTGTGAAAATTGAGGCGGCGGCGCTCAACCGCGCGGATCTGATGCAGAGAGAGGGCGATTATCCGCCTCCCGCCGGTTGCCCCGAGTGGATGGGTCTGGAAATTGCAGGCACCATCGTGGAAGTCGGCAAGGTGGCAAGCGAAAAATCCGATTGGAAAGTCGGGGATAAGGTGTGTGCGCTGCTTGGCGGCGGCGGATATGCCGAGTATGCCAACGTGAAATACGATATGCTGATGCCCGTGCCGAAAAATTGCTCCATGGTGGAAGCGGCGGCGATTCCCGAGGCATTTGCGACGGCATATCTCAACTTGTTTATCGAGGGTAAGATCAAAGAGGGTAACACCCTCCTCATGAACGCGGGTGCCTCCGGCCTTGCGAGCGTGATCATCCCCATGGCGAAAGCGTTCGGCGCACGCGTGATCACCACCGTGCTTTCCGACGAGATCGCCAATTCCATTAAACACTTAAACGCCGATCGCGTGGTCGTGACGACGAAAGAGGATATTTCTCTTGTTCTTAAAGAGGAGCTGGAAGCGGGACACGGTGTTGACGTCGCGATCGACTGCCTTGGCGGCGAGATCATGGGTAAGTGCATTCATTATCTCACGCACGGTGCGAGATGGATCATGATCGCGGCGCTGGCGGGACAAAAGACGGAGATCGATCTGAAGAACATCTACGTTCGTAACGTGCGCATTGTCGGCAGTACGCTGCGCTCCCGTACACCCGCGGTGAAAGCGGAGATTTTAGCGGGTATCGTGCGCGACGTGTATCCGAAGATCGAAGCGGGCGAGGTCAAGCCGACCATCTATAAGGTGCTGCCCATTACCGAAGCCGAAGCGGCACACGACATTCTCTATCGCGGAGAAAACGTGGGCAAAGTCGTGTTGACGGTAAACTAACACAAGACAAAAAAGAACCGCCCGAGCGCATCCTGCGTTCGGGCGGTTTTGTTTATTTTACAACAGGTGTGACGACGGGTTTGCCGTCTTTATCCAGTAGCACCGTCATGCCGCCGGCGTACCCGCTTTGGCGGTAGAGATACTGAACACCGGTTTCTTTGTCGACCCAAATTTCCATCGAACCCATACCTTGCGTGTACACTCTTTCAAATCGTTTTTCTTTTGCCATTGTCAGTTTCCTCCTTTATTGCCAATCGAACGGACTGAGCGGTTCATCGAGCGGCCAATTGGGTACGGGATCACTAATGATTCCGTCGGCACCCAATCGTTTGAGCTGATGCAGGGCTTGTTCGGCAAGCGGCTCGATCTCCTTTGAAAACCCTTTGCGTTTTGCTCTGCTCAAATCGTAAAACCAGTTGCTGTGCAACATTTCTTGATGGTAATAATGTGCTTCACAAGTTTCGTTGGCGCCGAAGCGGAGAAACCCCGCCACTTGCAAGGCAACGGCGTCGGGATGCCCGTACGCCACGTGTTCTTTGCAAGCGTCAAACAACGCGGTTTTGTCACCGTCTGTCAGGTATTGATGCATCTTTCGGATATCCTCTTTGGCGCGCTCCATAACGAGAGGGGTAACGGCATCCAAAGCGGCGTCGACCGCTTGAGCGAGATCGTCGTTCACCAAAATGCCAAGTTTCGCTTTCCATAGATCGCGGTAGGTTTCGCGGGCGTGCTCGAGAGAATCGCTTTGTGTTTCGGTCATCAAGCAGTTTAGGGCTATGACGTCGCCACTTCTTCGGTATTCCACGTTTTGGAGCAAGCGTTTCGCTTTTTCGTGGTTTCCTTTGAGGAACAGCCGCGTGGCTTTATCGACTTTACTCCCGATGGTACGTTCTTTCCACGTTCTCATGATTCCCATACACGTTCCTCCCATTATGCGACAGGATTTTTTTAAGTATAGCATATTCTATGCATTTGTTCAACAAGTAAGTGCTGCTTTTGTGACGTTTGACTTTTCTCTTTGCGTGCGATATACTGTGATTGTGAGGTAGAGGAGGATGACGTATGGATGATCACGAACTGTTCCATCAATACTTGGACGATCACCGCTGGGGGAAGGCATACGAATGGGTAGAAACCAAAGTGCGTGTGTTTCGAAACAAGGTGAATCGCCGCCGGACCGCGTCGTATGTGTTCGCCGTTCCGATGGCGGTTATCGTAGCGTTTTTCACCTGGGTGGTGTTGTATCCGAGCGCGGATAAAAAGGAACTTGAGGCGTTCCCGCTTGTCACCATTTGCAACGATCTTTTTTTGAAATTGTGCGAAGCAGTCCCCTACGGCAAGACTGCCGTAATTTTAGGGGCGATTGCCCTTCCGTTTGTAGCCGGTGCGGTGCTGGCGCTTGTCTCGCTCGTATTCCGACCGAAGCCATTCACCTCGAAGGATAAAAAAGTTCACGCAACGCCCGCGCTGGTAAGAGAGCGGCTGGAGCTGCTGGAAAAGCTGCGCGACAAATACCAAAATGGGTATATGACGGCCTTTTTCTTATCGTTTGTGTTGATTGTCCTCTTAACAGGTATTACGATGACGATTTCGGCCGTTCCCGGGGGACTCAATCCGTTTGAATACCTCGTTGTCGGTGCGATTTGCGCTGCCGTTCAAGCGGGTGTGGTTTTCGTGTGTATGTGGGTGTTCAGTTGGTTTTGCCCTGATAAAGAGGAGTGGCATTCACTCGGAATCTATAATTGTCATAGACAGCTCGATCGCCTTCTTGAGAAGGATAAGCCGAAACGAGAGACGTACGTGCACGTCTCGGACCGTGTGAAAGAAACCGAGTATTACAAAGAGAAATTCGACGAGTATTATGCGATGTATACCGGAACGGAGTACGAAACCCCCGAACAGAAGGCCT
Organism: Clostridia bacterium; assembly: GCA_017436915.1. Classification (GTDB taxonomy): domain Bacteria; phylum Bacillota; class Clostridia; order Oscillospirales; family Acutalibacteraceae; genus RGIG3009. The sequence goes on along the minus strand of JAFSCE010000001.1, from coordinate 12,897 downwards.
CACGACTCGCTGACGAAGTGATACTGGATCTGTCCGGCGATGGCAAATGGGATTATTAAGTATTGAAGCAAATCGCCGCCCTCAAAAGAGGACGGCGATTTTTATCACGGTATAAAAGCGAAAAAATCAATGCGAAGCATTGTATCTCATCAATTCCGTAGGAATTGCATATCATCAAAACTTTAGTTTTGTATATCATCAAGCCGACAGTTTTTTGATACACACCTACGGTGTGATGATATACGCCGCACTCGTGCGGCAGTGATATACACGCTAACGCGTGATGATATACCAAGCCTGTCGGCTTGGATAAAAAAACACTCGTTCAAGAGAACGAGTGTTTTTTGGTGCCGCTGACCGGACTTGAACCGGTACGATATTGCTACCGAGGGATTTTAAGTCCCTTGTGTCTGCCTATTCCACCACAGCGGCGTACCCACATATCATACGGGATTTTTCGGGAAAAGTCAAGGGGGTATTTGGGGTTTACGTTGCAAAGGGGAAGTTTTTTCTCTCCCTCCACCAACGCTACGCGTTGGTCCCCCTCCCTCGTCAGAGGGAGGTAAGGCGTGGTGGGGAGGAAAAGTTACGGGGGTGCGTATTGCACCCCCGTTTATAATTGCGTGGTAAAAACAGATCGAAACGAATCGTTATTGCGGATTCGTTGCTTTTATGCTACACTATGCTCAAGGCGGTGAAGTGATGGAAAAATTAGTATACAATAAAGCGTTTAGAAGTGCTATGATTGCCCTTGTATTTTTCATTTTATTGTCTTTTGCGCTTATTGCACCTCCGGTTGTTTCCAAAATTCAATATGATAATTTAGTAGCCAATATGGAACCTACTCAAGCGACGATTATCGATATTGATTTGGATATAAGTGTGCGTGGGCCTGACGTGCAGGAAATTTACATTATTTACGAGGTTGACGGCATCGTTTATAATCGAGAATTAAGTACCGACACGGGAATATCTTTTGAAGCAGGCACGGTAGCGGCCTATTCCATCGGAGATACGGTTGACATTTTTTATAACCCGCAAAATCCGAATGAAATTGCAACACCCCGCTCGGTTGCTGTTGGATATGGGTTTATGGCGCTCGGTTTGATTGTTCTTGCTTTGGTAATCGTTGGCTTTGTGGCTGTGATGAAGAAACGACGGAACTTTTTGGTTACACAGGAGGAGTATGAAAGAGAGAAGCATGAGCGGAAAAACGAAAAACTTTTAAGCAAAAGCGGTAAAAAAATTCGTTGGCAGTATTTCAACACCTATATTTATTTGCAGCTTAGTCTTATTCCTGCAGTTCCGGTAATGATTATGTTGACAGAATTGAAGAAAGGTAACTTTGACATTTGGAGCGGCATTGCTGAAATGGCCGGAGCGATACCCGTTCTTTTAGTGATGTATGGCATTTTAATTGGTCCGTTTATTATTTTGTCGATTTTAAATCGTTTTTGTTTTGGTAAGGTTTTGGCTGTGGTGGATGATTCTACGCTGCTCTTAAAAGATCGCGAAATGGATATAAACAATATTACAGAAATTGCGTATCACCCAAAGCTTAGGTCGAGAAGCGAATCCAGTTCTTGTTATGCCACTTTTGTTATGCAATCCAAAAACGGCGACACCGAATCGTTTGACGTGGCACATTTCCCTTTGTACGGTTTGAAAGAAATCAAAAAACGAAACCCCAACATTAAACTTTCTTTTGATAACCGTATTTGGTTTCTGGTGCTTTGTCCCACCATTATATTTTCCGCTATTGGCTTGTTGTTTGGGTGATCTAAGATCATCCGATTCCCCCCAAGTTTTTTTGATACAAAAGACAAAACTCCCGTTCTCGGAAGAGAACGGGAGTTTACTTTTTCGTGGTAGAGTCAAATCGAAATGCGTCGCGCAGCGGTTAACGGTTTGCCTTTAAAGAAGCGAAGAGCTTGGCGTTACGGCGCTTGACGTTGGAAATGATGTTGCCTTCCCATTTTGTGAGCGTTGCCGAGCCCATGCGCACGGGGATGAGCATCAGTTTCATCATGGTGGAACGGGGCTTGACGACCCGTAACAGCTCCTTGACCTTGGGGTCGCGGATCATGCGACGAATCTCGGTGCGTTTTTCCTTGCTCGTTAACGTACAGGCGGGATTCGTGACGTTTTCAACACACCCCACTACGCGTTCGATGTAACGGCGCGCCAAGAACTCGCGGGAATTTTCGTCGTCGATCTCCCAGTGCTTGTATAGATCCACCATCCAGCCGTGTTCTTCTTCGCGCTTGTCGTACATTTCGGGACGGTATTTTGCCGTTTCGCTTTCGGCGCGGGCACGCATGAAGTGATAATACTTTTTATCCGATACCACCACGCGCTCGACGTCCCGCAGCACGCTTAAGTTGAACGGGAAATCGTCCCAGAACGTCAGGGGGAAGCGCAGGTTATGTTCCATGATATACTTACCGAGGTACAGTTTGTTCCACGGGGTATATAAGAGGTTGCAATCGAACAGACGGTACGCGTTCTCGCGGAACTCGCGCCTGGTCTTGAACACCTGCGACGGTTGCGCGTTCTCGTGCGTGACGTACGCGGTGTCGCTGTAATAGGTATCGATGAAATACCCGGTGATGACCAGCTCGGCTTCGTGCTGTTCGGCGAGGGCGACCATATCCTCGAGCATCGTCGGCTCCGTCCAATCGTCCGGATCCATGAAATAGAAATACTTACCGCGCGCCTGCTCGATGGCGACGTTGCGCGCAGTGTGCGCGCCGCCGTTTTCCTTGTGGATGACGATCAGACGGTCGTCGCGGGCGGCGTATTCGTCACAAATGATGCCGCTGCGGTCTTTCGTGCCGTCGTCCACCAAAAAACATTCCCAATCGGTGAAGGTCTGCGCCTGTAAGCTTTCGATCGACTTGCCGACGTATTTCTCAACGCCGTATACCGGCACGATGATGGAAACCAATGGTTTATGTGCAGCCATGTTTCACTTCCTCTTCAGAACAGGGTGGCGGTCAACGCGAGCGCCGACTCGATCACTTTATCCATATCATAATAGCGGTATTCGGCGAGCCGTCCGCCGAACAGGGTGTTTTTTTCATTTGCAGCGAGGGCTTGGTATTTTGCATACAAAGCGCCGTTGCGCTCGTCATTGACGGGGTAATACGGTTCCATGCCGTCTTGCCAGGCGGTGGAATATTCGCGGGTGACCACCGTTTTCGGCTGTGTGCCGAATGCGAAGTGTTTGTGTTCAATGACACGGGTATAGGGGGTCTCGCGGTCGGTGTAATTCATAACGGCAACGCCCTGATAGTTCGGTTCGTCCAGCACCTCCGATTCAAAACGGACGGTGCGGTATTCGAGTTTGCCGAAGCAGAAACCAAAATACGAATCAATGGTGCCGGTGTATACCACGGTATCCGCCATCGCACGGTATTTATCGGGATCGGAAAGAAAATCCACGCCTGTTATCACGTCTGCTTTTTCCAGCAGTTTGTCGATGATGACGTTGTACCCGCCGATCGGGATGCCTTGGTAACGATCGTTGAAATAGTTGTTATCGTACGTCAGGCGCACCGGCAGGCGCTTGATGATGAACGCCGGCAGCTCGGTGCAATCGCGGCCCCATTGCTTTTCGGTGTAGCCCTTGACAAGCTTTTCGTAAATATCTCTGCCGACTAAGCGGATCGCCTGCTCCTCTAAATTCTTTGGCTCACCGACGATCTCCGCACGCTGTTTGTCGATCATCGCTTGTGCCTCGGCAGGCGTGCGCACGCCCCACATCGCGTGGAACGTGTTCATGTTGAACGGCATGTTGTAGAGCTCGCCCTTATAATTGGCAAGCGGTGAGTTGGTGTAACGATTGAACTCGGCGAGTTCGTTCACGTAATCCCACACTTGCTTGTTGTTGGTGTGGAAAATGTGGGCGCCGTACTGATGCACGACGATGTCCTCCACCGTTTCACAGTGAACGTTACCGCCGGTGTGATCGCGCTTTTCGAGCACTAAGCAGGATTTGCCCGCCTTTGCCGCTTCATGGGCAAATACTGCACCGAACAGACCGCTGCCGACGATCAGGTAGTCATAGTGTTTCATAGATTACCTCAACCGAAAAACAAATTTTTATCGGGGAAATTCGGCTCACACGTGATGTTTAGCCCCATTTTGCGCAGGGTGGATTCGTCACCCGAATGGAGCAGTTGCGTGGAGTGCAGGTCACAGCCGCGAAGCAGCGGAAGCTTGGAGACCGCAAGTGCCGCCGTTTCATCCGACGCCGCACAGATATAAAGTGCGGTCAGCACGTCGTCTGCTTTGAGAACGCTGGAACTGCTTTTGAGCAATTCCGTTTTGAGTTTGGTGACCGGCTCAAGCACCTGCGGGCTCATTAAGAGCACCTGTTTCGGGATATCTGCCATGACTTTAATGGCGTTGAGCACCGCGCCGCTGCACGCGCTCATCAGCCGTGTGGCTTTGCCCGTGATGATGCGGCCGTCCGGCAGCTGGATCGCCGCGGCGGGGGCACCCGCGCACGCCGCTTGTTTTGTGAGGGCGGGGGTGACGACGGGGCGTTCCTCGGGACGCAGGTTTAACGCCTGCATGATGACTTTGATCTTTTCTGCCGTCTCAGCGCGTTCGCGGCCCTGACGGACGTCGCACAGCGCCTTGTAATACCGACGGATGATCTCCTGACGGCTGGCGTCTTGACACGCTTCATCGTCCACGATGGCGTAGCCCGCCATGTTGACACCCATATCCGTGGGGCTGCAATAGAATTTATCGTTACCGGTGATGCGCGTTAGGATAGTGCGCACGATGGGGAACGCTTCCACGTCGCGGTTATAGTTGACGGTGGTGACACCGTAGGCCTCCAGGTGGAACGGGTCGATCATGTTGACATCCTGCAAATCGGCAGTTGCCGCTTCGTATGCCAGGTTGACCGGATGCTTTAAGGGGAGATTCCATACGGGGAACGTTTCGTACTTGCCGTAGCCCGCAACGATACCGCGGCGGTGTTCGTGATATACCTGTGAAAGACAAGTGGCGAGCTTGCCGCTGCCGGGGCCCGGTGCGGTGACGACCACGAGCGGTTTGGTGGTGACGATATAGGGGTTAGAGCCGTAGCCCTCGTCACTGACGATGTGATCCACGTCCGACGGGTAGCCCGCGATGGGGCGGTGGATGTAATACGTGACGCCGCGGGCTTTCAGTTTATTGGCAAACGAATCCGCCGCGGCTTGCCCCGTGTACTGCGTGATGACTACGCTGTTGACCGCAATACCGAGTTTTGTGAGAATGTCGATCTGACGGAGCAAGTCCATCTCGTAACTGATGCCGAGGTCTGCACGCACTTTCGTTTTCTCGATATTACCGGCACTGATACAGAAAATGACCTCGACCTGATCGCCCATTTCGCACAATAAACGAATTTTGGCGTCGGGTTCGAAGCCCGGTAACACCCGCGCGGCGTGATAGTCGTCAAACAGCTTGCCGCCGAATTCCAGATACAGTTTGCCGTTGAAGCGGGAAATGCGCTCCGCAATATGCGCTTTTTGCCGCTCCATATATAGTGCGTTGTCAAACCCCTTTTTCATACCAACACCTACTTTTCCATTCTCCATTAGCATATCAAATTTTTCCTCATTTTTCAAGAGGTATTTCCCTCTTGTCGAAAAATGTGGTAAAATAAGGTGAGATATTTTGAAGCGTATCGCATCTAATAGGTGTAGCTACAAAGCGAGGTGAGCGTATGAACACAACCGAAGATCGCGGATTGGTCGCGTACGAGCGATTCTTAAACGGCGATGAGGGCGGACTTGCCGTCATCATTGACGAATACGGGGATCGCCTTTTACGGTATATCAACAGCTACGTTCACGATGAGATGACGGCGGAGGATCTGTTGTCTGAAACGTTCTTAAAGCTCATCGTGCGACGCCCGCACCTGCGCGGCGAGGCCTTGTTCAAAACCTATTTGTATACGGTTGGGCGCAACGAGGCGCTGCAGTATTTACGCAAAAAACGGTGCGAGGTGTCGCTTGAGGAGTGGCTGCCCGACCGACAGGCGGCGGATGTGTATCAACGTGTTCTGCAAAAAGAAGAGCGCTCGGCGGTGTATCGCGCGCTCGGACAGATCTCACCGTTGTACCGCGAAGTGTTGTACCTTACCTATTTTGAACAACTCTCCTGCCGCGAAGCGGCCAAGGTGCTGCGTAAAAGCAGTCGGCAGGTAACGAATTTGCTGTACCGCGGCAAGCAGGCGTTGCGAGCCGTGATTCAGAGAGAAGGAGTCGAGTATGAGGACTTGTGAAGAACGCATGCGTGACGTATTAGAACGCCGTGACGCCTATCGAAAAAAACAGCAGCGGCGGCAATCCGCCGTCGCGTTCGGTGCCCTGTGCGGGGCACTGGTCTTGTCGATCGGTTTGGGTATGTTGCCGCGCTTTGGCAAGCCGGCAGTGGAGTCATACGATGCCGTCTTTGAGGCGGTGAAAGCGCAAGAGATCTATTTTACTACGACGGATGACGGCGAGATTTATTATGAATACGCCGAGGATACGAGCACCGGCACGGCAAACCAAAACACGGGAAAGCCCGGTGCCACACGGCCGACCGCTGCAACGCAGGCAACCACGTTAAAGGGAACGTCCTCGTCCGATGAACATTCCGATACCAATCTGCAGGTGGTGGGTGTGGACGAGGCGGATATCGTGAAGACCGACGGACGGTATTTGTACGTGCTGTCGGGCGAGCGGGTCGTGATCGTGGATCCGAACGACGGCGCGCCTCAGAAGCTTGCTGAGTTTACCCTCCCGCACGGGGAGGCGAGCGGCTACGGCGCGTCCGGTATGTATCTTGTCGGTGATCGATTGGTTGTTATGCAAAATCGGTATATACAACAGCGCACAGTAACGGCGACACTTGTGTACGATATTGCCGATCCTGAAAAACCGTCGCTCGTTACCTCTTTTGAGCAGGACGGGCGCGAGATCTCCTCCCGCGTGATCGGGGATATCTTGTATACCGTATCGCAGTATACCGTGCGCACCGCGCCGACCCGGGATGACCCCGCCACCTTCGTGCCGAGCATCGGGTGTGATGAGGAATCCGCTGTGCTGGCGGCGAACGATATTTATATCTGCGAGGAAAGCGCGCAGTACGTCGTGGTAACGGCGGTGCGCGTGTCCGACAAGGGCGAGCGGCTGTCGCAGAAAGCGGTGCTGACGGCGGGAAACACCGTGTACGCCAACACAGAAAACTTATACGTCGCGGGCGGCTTCTACAACGGCAAAACAAAGCTTGTTCGCTTTGCATTGAACGGCGGCAACATCGAACAGCAGGCGCAAGCCGAGATAAACGGCACGTTGCTTAACCAGTTCGCGCTGGACGAATACGACGGCCATCTGCGGGTGGTGGTGACCGAATACGGCACGGGCGGTACGACCAACGCGTTGCTCGTGTTGGATAAAGACCTGAACACCGTCGGCGCGATCAAGGGACTTGCCGAGGACGAGCGGGTGTATTCGGTGCGGTTTGACGGGGCGGTCGGGTATTTCGTGACTTTCCGTCAGGTGGATCCGCTGTTCACGGTGGATCTGAGCGATCCGACCAAGCCGATGATCCAAAGCGAACTGAAGATCCCCGGGTTTTCGCAGTATCTGCATCCGTACGGTGACGGGTTGCTGCTCGGTATCGGGATGGATGCCGACGAAAACGGACGCACGACCTTTATGAAACTCTCGATGTTCAACGTCAGCGATCCTACTGCGGTCACCGAGTCGGACGTGACGGTGTTGGATCAAAACTACAGCGAGGTGCTGAGCAATCACAAAGCGGTGCTGATCGACGTGCAAAAAAATCTCATCGGCTTTGCCACCGGCGACAGCACCTATCACATCTACGGATACGATGCCGAAAACGGGTTTACGCTCAAAGCGCGCCTCGCGGCGCTGGACGCTCACGGTACGCGCGGCATGTATATCGGCGAGTATTTGTACGTCGTATCGGCAAACGGTGTGCTGTCGTATCGATTAAGCGATTTTTCGAGTGTCGGTGTGCTGTCGATCGTGCAGCAGGTGCAAAAACCGACGGGAACGGCACGTACCTCGGCGGCTGTTTTTTAAGTAAATAAATTTTTTAAAGCCCTCCAAACGGAGGGCTTTTTATATTCTTTGTAAAAATGGATATGCTATCACCGAGGTGTTGGTATGTCTGCATTGATTGAATTACAGCACGTTAGCAAAATTTATGACGGCGGGGAACAGGTGCGTGCGTTGGACGACGTATCATTAACTGTCGACGATGGCGAATTCGTGGCGGTGATCGGGCAATCGGGTTCGGGAAAATCTACGCTGATGAACATTTTGGGGTGCTTGGACGTGCCCACAAAAGGGCGATATCTGCTCGTCGGGCGGGATATGAGCCGCGTGTCGCCCGCGGTGGGCGCTGCGGTGCGTAGCCGTAAGATCGGGTTTATTTTTCAGGGGTTTCATCTGATCCCGTCGCTGACGGCGGAGGAAAACGTGGAGTTACCGCTCATTTACCGCGGCATGGGACGCGAGGAACGCCGTCGCCGCACCGCCGAGGCGCTGGAGCGCGTGGGCCTTCGCTCGCGGGTACGGCATCGGCCGAGTGAGCTTTCGGGCGGACAGCAGCAACGCGTGGCGATCGCAAGGGCGCTGGCGGCATCACCGCCGCTGATCTTGGCGGATGAGCCGACGGGGAATCTGGATAGTGCGTCGGGGGCACAGATCATGGAGATGTTACATGAACTCAACCGCGACGGACACACGGTGGTGCTCATTACACACGATAACGCGATCGCGAATGCCGCGCCACGGCAGATCGTCATTCGGGACGGGAGAGTGGTCCGGTGAAGCATGGGGTCAAGCGAGAAAATTGGGTGAAGCGACTGACCGGCACCACGGTGACAGTGGTGGGCGCGTTTGTGTTGTCGCTTTTGGCATTCGGGCTTATTTTTTTGCTTCCGGTTCTCAGTGAACGGCTAACCCCCGACGATATACCGGAGGAGGTGCTCGGCGAACGCGGGGTGGAGCGGTCGATCTGGCTGCTCTTCCACGACGGCGATACGCTGACGGGACTGGTGAAGCTCATCACCGATACCCGCACCATGACGGTGGAGGCGGTGGGATATCCGCCCGGGACCGAACTGATTGACGGGGTGACGGTGACCACCGCCCATGCGCTCTATCCCGCGTGGGGTGAGCGGGTGGCGACGGAGTTGGAAAACCTGACGGTGATCTCGTTGCCGATCGGCGGCGCGGCGGCGCTGATCGGGCGCGTTTCCGGAAATCTGCCGCTTGCCTTGCCGCAGGCGGTGGGCAGTTTGCCAAAGGGGGAACTGACACTGACGCCGCTTCAAGCCGCCGAGGTGCTTACCTTTGACGGTTGGGAGAGAGGCGGTGTGGATCAAGCGTGGGCACACGCGCAACTCACTGCCGCGTTTTTACAGCGAACGCTGACCGATACGCTGGATGCGGATTCGGCATTCGGCGAGCTTGCGACGGTGTGCGATACACGGCTGAACATTTCACAGCTCGAGGCAGTAAGAGGGGAGCTTACAGCACTTGCCGATTGCCGCATTTCCGCACGGGTCGCCGCGGGATATATGACGGGAACGGCTGAAACACAGCGGTACGTGTTGGGATAAGCGGGAGGCGGTGCCTCCCGCTTAATGAATGTTGAATAGTGAATAATGAAAAATGAATAACGAAAGTGTCGCACAGAGTGCGACGGATGGTATTCTCTCCCTTCGTCTTTGCCTACGGCAAAGCCACCTCCCTCGTCAGAAGGAGGCGAGGTGAGGACGTGTAAATTTGCGCTAAAAAAGGTTGAAAAAAGACTTGACACGGAGGGCGCGGTGTGGTATCATGATTCAGCGATATGCGGGTGTAGTTCAGTGGTAGAACCCCAGCCTTCCAAGCTGGTTGTGTGGGTTCGATTCCCATCACCCGCTCCAGTTTTTACAACAGGCGCCTGTAGCTCAGCCGGATAGAGCATCTGCCTTCTAAGCAGAGGGTCAGGGGTTCGAGTCCCTTCAGGCGCGCCAGATATGGTGGGTGTAGCGTAGTTGGCCTAACGCGTCAGTTTGTGGCACTGAAGATCGTGGGTTCGAATCCCATCTCCCACCCCACAACCGCAGGGACACTTGTTCTCATGAGTGTCCCTGCCACAATATTGGGCTGTAGTCTAGCGGTAGGACACGTGACTTTGACTCACGCCGTGATGGTTCAACTCCATCCAGCCCAGCCAACAAAAAAGAGAACTTTTGGTTACCAAAAGTTCTCTTTTTGCTTATCTAAACATCAGGATTGGCATATCATCAAGGGCGACGAGCCGCCCTTGTGCCTTTTTTGCAACATGATGATATACATTCTATTACCATTTAGAAGAATAGTGGGCTTTTTCGGTGGGGCGGCCGAGTTCGCCTCCCTCAAAATTGCGTTTTAACCACGCGATCGACAGCGGGATCCACTCGGCAAGGGCGGGGTCGAGCCAGCGCTCGTCACACGTGGTTTCGTCGGCGGTGGCATAGCCGTGAAGCCCGTGTGAGAACACATGCAGTTCAAACGGCACGTCGTGTGCTTCGAGCGCGGCGGCGAATTTCAGCGAATCGCGCACCGGTACCGCTTCGTCGTCCACACCGTGGGTGAGGAACGTGGGCGGGGTGTCTTTGGTGACGGCGGTGTGCAGGTTGAGCTTTTGATAAACGGCGGGATCGTCGGGGTTGCCCGAGATCCGAGGATAATCGCCGGCGTTTTCCATCCACGAGGTGGAGATCACCGGATAACCCAAAATCAAGAGATCGGGGCGCAGGTCACGCTCGCTCGCGCCACAGGCGGCAAGCACCGCGGGGTCGTTCCAGTACACGCCGAGCGAAGCGGTCAGATGCCCGCCTGCCGAAAAACCGCAAACGGCGATCTTATGGGGGAGGACATTTAAGTTTTCGGCGTTGTCGCGCACGTATTTGATCGCCGTGCCGAGGTCGATGAGCGAGGTGGGAAACACCGCTTTTTTACCGACGGTGTAGCGCAACACGAACGCCTGAAAGCCCGCCGCCGCGTATTTGAGCGCGATCGGCTCTGCCTCGCGGTCAGAGCAGTTTTGATACCCGCCGCCCGGGCAGACGATAACGGCAGGGCGCGCCGCGTTTAAGTACGGCATTTCGGGAGAGCGCTCGGTGATGAACGCATCCAACCGCACGGTTTGATCGTCTGAAAAATATTTGATAAAGTGTTTCATGACCCACACCCCTTTTTCGTATATATATCATAACACAAGAAATTGGCAAGTGCAAGTTTTTCGGCCGCCGATCCTGCCGAAAACTCTTGAAAAGCCAACGAAAAAGTGATATGGTAGAGTTATCAAGTATTTTGCCGAAAAAAGGAGCGTGCGTACTGTGAAGATCATTCGTACGAAGAATTATGAAGAAATGAGTTTGGAAGCTGCCAAGATCATGGCGGCGCAGATCGTGTTAAAACCGGATGCCGTGCTCGGCCTTGCTACCGGCTCCTCCCCGATCGGGCTGTATGATAATTTGGTGAAGTGGAACGAGAACGGTGACTTGGATTTTTCCGCCATTCGTTCGGTCAACCTGGACGAATATTGCGGTTTGGACGGCAAGAACGACCAAAGCTACCGCTATTTCATGGATACGCACCTGTTCAACCGTGTGAACATCGACAAAGCGAACACCAACGTCCCGAACGGCAAAGCGGCTGACTATGCGGCGGAGGGTGCGCGGTACGATGAACTCATCGCGTCGCTTGGCGGCATTGATATGCAGTTGCTCGGTATCGGGCCGGACGGTCACATCGGCTTTAACGAGCCCGACGAGTTCTTTACCAAGGAGACCCACGTGGTGGATCTCGACCCCAGCACCATCGAGGCGAACGCTCGCTTCTTTGCCTCCGCGGACGACGTGCCGCGCCAGGCGGTGACGATGGGCATGGGCGGTATCATGGGCGCTAAAAAAGTGTTGCTCATTGCTAGCGGCGCCTCCAAGAAAGAGATTCTGGAAAAGGCACTGTTCGGTCCCATCACGCCCGAAGTGCCGGCATCGCTGTTGCAGTTGCATCCCGATTTGACCGTCGTGTGTGCGGTGGATTAATAAAAGTCAAAAGCTCCCTCGCCGAGGGGGCTTTTTTGTCGGGAAAATGAACTTGACATTTGCTCGTTTGTTATATATAATAGGTCTGTTAATGAAAAAACAACTCCGAAGGAGATCGATACCATGGCTAAAGAAACCGTCGTTACCAAAGAGGGCTTGCTGAAATTAGAGCAAGAGCTGGAAGAACTCAAGACCATAAAACGCAAGGAAGTCGCCGAGAAGATCAAGGTGGCACGCGGTTTTGGTGACTTGTCGGAAAACAGTGAGTACGACGAGGCGAAAAACGAGCAGGCGATCGTGGAAGGTCGTATTGCGGAGCTGGAAGCGCAGCTTAAAAACGTGCGTGTTCTGGACGAAAGCGAGCTCGGCACCGAAAACGTGCACATCGGCTCGGTCGTGACCGTGCGCTTCAAGGGCAAAAAGACAGACGTGACCTACGAGATCGTCGGCTCCACCGAGGCAAACCCGCTCGGCGGCCGTATTTCGGACGAGTCGCCTATCGGCAAAGGGCTCCTCGGTCATGCCGTGGGTGATACCATCGAGGTAGAAACCCCCGGTGGCGAGATCACGCTGACGATCAAAAAGATCGATAAATAACGACCAACAGCAACCAGATGCGGGTGGGTTTTATCCCGCCCGCTTTTTTCGAAAGTGAGGAAGTCAACATGAACGAACAACCGGAAATGACCGTAGAACAGTTATCCGAACTGTTGCAGGTGCGCCGCGATAAACTCAAAGCGTTGTGCGAAGCGGGTCAAAATCCGTTTGAGATCACCAAATATAACGTG
>JAFSCE010000008.1 GCA_017436915.1 Clostridia bacterium | reverse complement strand
CGCACCATTAGCTCAGTTGGTAGAGCACCTGACTCTTAATCAGGGTGTCCAGGGTTCGAGTCCCTGATGGTGTACCATCCGGCCCGTTGGTCAAGTGGCCTAAGACTCCGGCCTCTCACGCCGGCAACACGAGTTCGAATCTCGTACGGGTCACCACGTATCCTGTGGGCTTAAAACTGCCCACAGAATATGCCTACTTAGCTCAGTCGGTAGAGCATGCGGCTGTTAACCGCAGGGTCGTAGGTTCGAGCCCTACAGTAGGCGCCAAAAAAAGAAGGCACGCTTTTGCGTGCTTTCTTTTTTTCATGCTTTCTAAAGACTTGTACCTACTCCGCGTTAACAGCCGCATGGCGGCTGTTAACTGTAACGAGCCCGAGCGCCGCCGGTGGCGGATACAGCGAGGGCGCAGTTGGTGCCGCGGTCAAAAAATCGAGGATACGTGCGAAGCACCCGAGAATTTTTTGGGCACCGCAAACGTAAAGGTCGTAGGTTCGAGCCCTACAGTAGGCGCCAAAAAAAGCAACCACCCAATTGGGTGGTTGCTTTTTCATTTCTTCTGCCAAGTTGAGCAGCACTTGATAAAAACAGATAGATAACGGATATTAATTGACATTTCCCATTCCCTCCCGTATACTGTAGTAAATAACTCAGAAGGGGCTTTTCTCGTTATGATTTGCGATAACATATTACAGGCCATGGGCAACACGCCGATTATCCGGCTCAACCATATGACCGGCCCGGACGATGCCGAAGTGCTGGTCAAGTTTGAGGGACTCAACGTGGGCGGTTCCATCAAAACCCGTACCGCATATAACATGATCTGCGATGCGGAACAGCGTGGACTAATTCACAAAGATACCGTGATCGTAGAGCCCACCAGTGGCAACCAGGGCATCGGTTTGGCGCTCGTCGGCGCAGTGCGCGGCTATAAAGTAAAGATCATTATGCCGGATTCCGTCAGCGAGGAGAGACGCTTGCTCGTTCGTCAGTACGGCGCCGAGGTCGTCTTGGTACACGACGCGGGCAACATCGGGCTTTGTATTGAGGAATGTTTACAACTCGCGTTGAAAATGAAAGCTGAAGACCCGAACGTGTTTGTGCCGCAACAGTTTGAAAACCCCGCAAATCCCGCCATTCAACGCTCCGCCACCGCCAAAGAGATCCTAGAGCAGGTGGACGGACCGATCCACGGTTTCTGCTCGGGCATCGGTACGGGAGGCACGATCACGGGTATCGGCGAGGTGCTCAAAGCCGCCAATCCCGAAATGACGATCTGGGCGGTCGAGCCGGAAAATGCCGCGATTTTGTCGGGCGGATCGATTGGCACGCACGTGCAGATGGGTATCGGTGACGGCATCATCCCCGCCATACTCAATCAGAACATTTACGATGACGTGTGCATCGTAAAGGATGAGGAAGCCCTGCAGGCCTCCAAAGATCTGGCATCCAAGGAAGGCATTCTGTGCGGTATTTCCAGCGGTACAAACGTGGCCGCCGCCATTCGTATGGCAAAACAATTAGGAAAAGGAAAACGCATCGTCACCGTATTGCCCGATACCGCCGAACGTTATTTTTCCACCCCATTATTCGAATAAGACGAAAGACCGAAAGCGTTGCTTTCGGTCTTGTTGTTTTCCCTTGCTTTTCCGTTATCAGCGTGATAAAATGGTACTCAACTTTTTTAGATAGAGTCGGTGCTGTATGAAACAACGAGCAAAACGTGATATTGTGAATTTAATTGCCTCCTCCTGCTGGTTCGGTGCTATCACCGGTGTGTTAACCGCCGTGGTTATCACCGTGTACAAGGTGTGTGCGGAGCACGTTATTTCCGCCTCAGAAACGGGATATGACTTTTTGCGAGAACACTTGATATGGTTACCGCTCGTGGCTGCGGCCTTGTTCGGTATCGCGGCACTTTTCGTTTACTGCTATCACAAAACGCCCAACCTTCGCGGCGGCGGTATTCCAACCTCGATCGGCATTTTGCGGGGAATCGTCGCGTTTCGTTGGTTCAAGAATCTGATCGGCACCTTTTTCCTTTCTCTTATTTCGTTTTTAATTGGTGTTCCGCTCGGCAATGAGGGGCCTTCGGTTCAAATGGGTACCGCCGTCGGCAGAGGCACCGTGTCTTTATTTTCGAAAAAGCACCGTGCGTGGGATCGCTATGCGATGACGGGCGGCGCCTGCGCGGGTTTTTCGGTCGCCACAGGTGCACCTGTTTCGGGTATCTTATTTGCTATTGAAGAAGCGCATCAGCGCATATCGCCCACCATCCTGCTGACCTCTGCTTTTTCAGTGCTGTTTGCTCGCATCACTTCGGAATTTTTAGCGCCGCTTTGTGGTGTGAGCATTTCCCTCTTCCCTGCTTTACAACTACCCGCGTTATCGACGCGGGACGTTTGGTTACCGCTGCTTGTGGGTGCTGCAGTCGGACTTTTTTCGGTGCTGTTTTTGCATTATTTCCGGTTTCTTAATTCTCTGTTTCATACGGTTTTTGGGGAATTGTCACGCACCGTTAAAACTTTCCTCGTCTTTCTGCTGACGCTCATTGCGGGTCTTTGTTCTTTTTCGTTTATTTCGACCGGTCACGATCTCATCGTTTCCCTGCTTGACGGCGCACCAACTCTTATGATGTTGCTGTTGATTTTAATCGTGCGTACCACACTCACTCTCAGTGCCAATACGAACGGCATTACCGGGGGTATCTTCGTACCGTTATTAGCACTCGGCGCAGTGGTATCCGCCATTTTGGCGAAGCTTCTTTCGCTGACCGGACTGCCGTCGGAACAGTATACGCTGGTACTAGTATTGGGCATCACCGCCTGCATTGCCGGCATGATGAAAATGCCGCTGACTGCAATCGTTTTCTCGATAGAGGCATTATCCTGCTCGGCTAATCTGTTATCGGTCATTGCTACCGCCGCCACGGCGTATGCCATCACCGAGATCTTCGGGGTTCATTCCATTAATGAAACGGTGCTGGAACGCAAGATCAAGAATCTTAACGAATCCAAAACCGCTCAAGTAATCGATACCTTTGTGACCGTACAGGAAGGTGCGTTTGCCGTCGGTAAACAGATTCGCGACATTTTTTGGCCCGCCAATCTGTTCGTGTTATCGGTAAAGCACGATCCAAAGCGAACTGCTCAGGTGGATCAGCACGGCGAAAAGGTCATTCGCGAGGGTGATATTCTGCACATACGCTATTCCACCTTTGACGAGACACAAACCAAAACCGAGCTCATCGCGATCGTCGGTGATCAGACCTATAACGAAACGGTGACCGATATTGTATAAATAAGCCCCCTCCGCCACGGAGGGGGCTTTGTGTTATTCGGTTATGGAATACGTTCCAACAATGTTTGCATGGTTTTGTAACGGTCGGTGTCGGTCGAACAATTCATCACGATCGCAATGTACGTCTTGCCGTCTTTCACCAAGGTGGTTGCCAAGCATTTGCCGGCATGCGAGGTGGAACCGGTCTTGAAGCCGGTTACACGTTCGTCATAAAAGTTGCTGCTTTGGTGCAAAAAGAGATTCGTATTACGAAACGTAAGCGTCTGACCGTTTCCTACCGAAACCGTTTTCTCCACAGCGGAGACGGCATCGCAAATCTCCGGCATCCGCATGGCCTTGCGAATGAGGAGCGACAAGTCGCGTACCGTGGTATATTGCCGTTCATCGTCCCAGCCCTCGGGGTTGACGTAATGCGAATTTACGGCACCGAGGTCACGGGCAGTTTCATTCATCAATCCACAAAAATACGCCACCGCATCTTTATCGGTCAGATCGGCATCCTGCGCGACGGTGCGTGCCACGTTCACCGCGAGCGTATAGGCGGCATCGTTGCCGGAGGAGATCAGCATACCGGCAATCAGATCACGCAAGGTCAGGCGGTGGCCGCGCTGGATGTGGCAAACACTGGAGTGCGCTTTCACCAAGGACAGCTCCGATCCAACCGTAATCTCAGTATCTCCCGAAAGGTAGCGCAATGCGGTGTACGCCGTCGTGATCTTAACAAGACTCGCGGGATAGATTCGCTCCTCTGCCCACGATTCATGCAATGGTTCTTGCGTATCGGCTTCGTACAAGCCGAGATACCGTACGCGTTCTCCGGCAACGGTGGCGGAAGTGGTGGTGGTTGTCGTTGTCGTGGTGGTCGTAACGGTTGTCGTGGGTACCGTCGCCATTGCCTCTTTCGATGCTGAACAACTTACCGTTGTCAGGCACAATACGACCACGATCAAAAATAGCCACAACCGTTTCACCCGCTCACCACCTTTTCATCATGTGTTTCAGTGTAGCAAATTTTGTCGAAAAACACAAGAGGAATGTTAAAAACCGCAAACATGCAGTATGTAAAACAGGTCCATTTTGTGACCTTCCATCATTGCTTTGGAGCGGTTGAGCTCACTCTACTGATAAAAAGTAGATACCACGCGCGATTACTCAACTTTTTTTGACAAAAATGGACGAATTTTCTTGCAATGCTTTTTCTAGTATGATATCCTAACAGTGTAAGTAGAGTTTTTATTTACATATTTGTGTTTGAGGAGGAAACAAAAATGGATAACATGGAAAACAAAGAAGTTGTAGAAGTTACAGAAGAAACCACAACACCCGTTGCGGAAACACCCGTTGTGGAAACGCCGGTCGTAGAGGCCGCCGCAGTTGACAACGGTAAGGGTTGGTCGATTGCCGCTTTGGTTCTGGGAATTCTGGGTATTGTCGGCGGTTCCATTCCGGTCGTTTGCTATTTTACAACTGTTTGCGCGATACTCGGCATCATCTTTGGCGTGAAGGGACGCAAGATGTCTGTCGCGGCGGAAGGTAAGTCCTCCGGTTTGGCTACAGCCGGTCTGGTTCTTGGCATCATCGGTACCGCGTTCGCTGTACTGGGTCTTATTTGTACCACCGTGTGTTCCGCCGCTCTGTGCGCCGCAGCAGGAACCGCAGCTTAAATCTGTTTAGTACAAGGAAAGCGCCGCCGTAACGGCGGCGCTTTCCTTGTTTTATTAACACTTAAGGAAGGTGTGTTACGGTGTTTCCGTATTTTACTGTATTCGGCAAAATGATCACCACCTACTTTCTCCTGTCCCTGATCGGGGTGTTTGTGGCGGGAATCTTCACCTGCCATCTCGCGCGCAAGCGTGTAGGAGACGATAATGACACAATCATTGTTTTACTTTTCTCATCCATCGGTGTTATTCTGGGTGGGCATCTTCTTTATGGATTAACCAATATCCGATTTATCCCTACACTGTTCACCGCCGAAACCGTTGACCAGTTAATCGAGCGTGCGGTGACAGTTTTTGGCGGATCCGTTTTTTACGGTGGCCTTTTTGGCGCAATTTTGGTGGCAACCATTGCCATCCGTGCCCAAAAATTAAATTTCTCTGTATATTCGGATATGCTTACTCTTGCAATCCCCCTGTTTCATAGTTTTGCACGCTGCGGGTGCTTTTTCAGCGGATGCTGTTATGGGATTGAATGTGATTTTGGCATTACGGTAACCGGAAACACTCTTGTCCCGCAAATCAACGATGTTCCTCGTTTTCCGGTGCAGTTATTGGAAGCTGTACTGAATATCCTGCTTTTTGCTGTTTTGTATGGACTGTACAAAAAATCTCTAACAACACACACGGCACTACAAGGGAAGCTGTTGCCGATCTACCTTCTGTCCTACTCGGTCATTCGATTTTTTGACGAGTTTCTCCGTGGCGACGATATTCGTGGCTTTATTTTCGGCCTGTCTACTTCCCAGTTTATCAGCATTTTCCTATTTGCTATTTCCTCAATAATATTGATAAAAAGTACTATACATACTTCTCACAAAAAAGAAATCTCACGTTAACCCATTGCTCGTTAAAAAGGCGCACTTTTCCAAGTGCGTCCTTTTTTGATATTGCATTGTTGCGAAAAAAGACGGTTTGTGATATTCTATGAGAGAAAAGGAGGGGTTCCGTATGGAATTCAACGTCAATCATCCCATCCTGTTTGTGTTGGTTGGGATCATCATTGCCGCCGTAATGGGGCAATCGGTGTATTTTTTAGTCAAAGCGCTCCGCCGCGCCAAGCAGCTCGGCATCAGCAGCGCCACCGTCAAATCGACGGTAACGTCCTCGGCGGTGTTCACCATTGCTCCCGCCATTGCGATCTTGGTCGGTGTTGTGGCACTGTCCAAGTCCTTAGGACTGGCGTTGCCGTGGTTGCGCCTTTCGGTTATCGGCTCCATCACCTATGAAACCGTCGCCGCGGGCAACGCGCTGACGGCAGCCGAACTGTCAGCCAGTGCTACCGTAACAGATCCTTCCATCTTTATGTCGATCGTCTGGGTCATGACTATCGGCATTGCCGCCGGTATCGTACTGGTCCCGTTTGTCACGAAAAAGATCCAGGGCGGCATGATCAAAATGGGAATGAAAGACAAAAAATGGGGCGAGATCTTCAATAACGCGATGTTCCTCGGTATGATCTCCGCCTTTCTCGGCTACGTTTTCTGTGACGTCGGTCTCGTCTTTTCGGGCAACACCTCGGGCTTAATTCCCGTGTGCGTGATGGCGGTTTCCGCCGTGGTAATGGCCGTCTTCGGCGGCTTATCCAAAGCACTGAAAATCCGCTGGATGGAAGATTACGCGCTGCCGCTCAGCTTGATACTCGGTATGGCTTCCGCCATTCCGTTCACCAACTGGTTAGGTTAAGGAGGTGCCGATATGAAAAAGCAATTAACGTATATGGATAGTGTTCACCGCGACGGTCGCGCATGGGGCATCGCCGTTGGCCTGCTCATCTTGCTCTTCCCCGTCGCTCTTTCGCTCGTGTTCGGCGCGATGCCGAATACGAAAGTGTTGGTGCAAGGGTTGGTCGCAACCGCGCCGATGTACTGGGCGGTCGGTGTTGTGGAGATCTTCACCTACGTTCCCATGCTCGGGGCGGGCGGCACCTATCTGTCGTTTGTCACGGGTAACATTTCCAATCTCAAGCTCCCTTGCGCTATCGATGCCATGGAGCGCGCCAAGGTGAAAGCCAGCAGCGAGGAGGGCGAGGTCATTTCCACCATCGCCATCGCGGTGTCCAGTATCGTGACCACGCTCATCATCATCGTCGGTGTGATCTGTATTGTGCCGTTGACACCGGTACTGGAATCCCCCGTCTTGAAACCGGCGTTTGATATGATCCTCCCCGCACTGTTCGGCGGTCTGGCGGTGGTGTTTATCTCCAAAAATGCGAAACTGTCCATCGCTCCCATCATTTTAATGTTAGCGCTGTTTATCACCGTTCCCGCGCTCAATGCCGGTACGGTCGGCATTATGGTGCCGGTCGGGGTGCTGTTCACCGTCGGGGTAGCGCGGATCATGTACAAGAAAGGTTGGCTGTGATATGTGGTGGCTGATACCCGTAGCGGCAGTCGTGCTGTTTTTCGCCGTACTCTTGATCCGCACACTTCGTTTCACACCGAAGCCGCCCGTTCAACTGCTTGAAGGTGATGAAACGTTTGATAAAGATGCCGCTGTTACAAGCTTGCAAGAATTGGTACGCTGCAAAACGGTATCGTATACCGATCCCACGCTTGAGGACGATGCGGAATTTGAAAAGCTCATCGCCCTGCTTCCCACTCTGTACCCACATGTTTTTAAGACATGCTCGTTCAGACAACTTCCGGATCGTGCACTGTTGTTTCATTGGAAAGGAAACTCAGCGGGTGATCCTGCAGTATTGATGGCACACTACGACGTGGTGCCGGTAGAAGAAGACGGTTGGGAGAAGCCCGCTTTTGACGCCATTATCGAAGGCGATGTTCTGTGGGGACGCGGCACGCTCGATACCAAAGTAACCTTTAACGGTATTTTGTTCGCTGCTGATCACCTGATCGCCGCGGGCTTCACACCGGAAAACGACGTATATTTTGCCTTTTCCGGCGGCGAAGAAGTTAACGGTAAAGGTGCCGCCAACATTGTAGATTGGTTTGAAGATAACGGCATCACGCCGTCTATGGTCGTGGACGAGGGCGGCGGTGTCGTGGAAAACGTATTCCCCGGTGTCAACGCACCGTGCGGTATGATCGGTATTGCAGAAAAAGGCATGCTCAACGCGCGTTACCGTGTAAAATCCACCGGCGGGCACGCATCGGCGCCCAAGCCGAACGCACCCATCGACCGTTTGTCTGCCGCCTGCTGCAAGGTGCTGCGGAATCCCTTCCCCTATCATATCACACCGCCGGTAGCCGCCATGTTTGATACACTCGGTCGTCATTCATCGTTTGTATACCGTTTGATCTTCTCTAACTTGTGGTTGTTTGCACCGGTACTGGATATGATCTGCAAAGCATCCGGCGGCGAACTCAACGCGCTGATGCGCACCACCGTCGCGTTTACTCAAATGAGCGGATCCAAGGCGCCAAACGTCATTCCTCCCAATGCGGAAATGGTATCAAATATGCGTCTTAACCCTTATGATACGATGGCATCCGCGCTTAGATATCTGCGCAAGGCAGTAAAGGATGATTCTGTGGAGATCACGGCTATCGGCGGTATGGAGCCGAGTCGCATTTCCGTAATCGACTGTCCCGCTTGGGATAAAGTGGCACGGGCAGTGGCTTCCACCTGGAAAGGTTGTTTGGTATCACCGTATCTTATGGTGCAATGCTCCGATTGCCGTCACTACGGACGCATCTCGGACAAGGTATACCGCTTCTCGGCAATGGATCTGACGGCGGAGGAGCGTGCCACCATCCACGGACACAACGAGCGTATCCGTTTGGAAACGCTGTACCGATCGGTTGAGTTTTTTATTCGGCTTATTAAGCAGTGCTAAAAAGGAAAGGCAAGAAAGCAGTAGCTTTCTTGCCTTTTTCATTACCATAATTCTGCGTATAGGCGCGTAACGTCTTCCGGTGTCGGTTTGCGGGGATTGGTGGCGGTGCAGGCATCCTCCAGCGCTGCACGCACCATGGCGGGAATCTGTTCAAAGTATTCCTCTTTGGTGCAAAGTCCGGTTTCCGAGATGGAAAGCGGCATATCCATTTCCTTCATCATGAACTGCGTCCAGTTGGACAGCGCGCGCACCGTGGTGACGGTATTGAAGTTCTGCAACCCCAGGGTACGCGCCACCGTCGCGTATTTGCGCACGTGCTTGGGATACTCCGTCTTTGAACGGCTGTATTTACTGATGTCGCTGTTGTATTCGATAATATGCGGCAGCAGCATCGCGTTGGCTCGACCGTGCGGGATATGAAAATGGGAACCAAGCTGATGTGCCATACCGTGATTGAGTCCAAGCGACGCCGTGTTGAATGCAAGACCGGCAAGGCAGGACGCCACGTGCATTTTCTGGCGGGCGTGCGTATCGTTGTTATCCAGATACGAGCGAAGCAGGAACGAACCCACAATTTCGATCGCTTTTTCCGCCAAAGCGGCGGAAAACTCGGTGTTATTCGTGCTGACGTACGATTCGAGTGCGTGTGTGAAGACATCCATTCCGGTGTCTGCGGTAACCGACGGCGGAACGGATTTGACCAGTTCCGCGTCTAAGATCGCTTCATCCGGCAACATAGAATCGCTTACGAGTGGCATCTTACGGCAGTTCTCAGGATCCGACACCACTGAAAAAGAGGTAACCTCGGTACCGGTACCGCTGGTGGTGGGAATGGCAATCAGCGCGGGACGCGCATAGGACGGCTCTAACTGCAAAGAAACCTCACGAATGGCTTTTGCCGAATCAATGGCAGAGCCGCCGCCGATCGCGATCAGCACATCCGGCCGCTGCTTCAATACCGCTTGCGCACCAAGACCGATCTTTTCGAGCGGCGGGTCGGGCACGACGTCGTCAAACACCTGCCATGCCACCTCGTTTTGTTGTAAACGAACGGTGATCAAATGGATCAGCCCACTGCTTACCACAAATTTGTCCGCCACCAGCAGCGCGTTGCGGTACGGAATATCCGCCAAACGGTCCAGCGAATTTTCTCCAAAATAAATGTGTGTTTTGATGTCAAAGTGTTTCATTTGCCAGTCACCGCCTCATTTTTTCCACTATACCATTTTTTGAAAAGATTGTCAATAAATTGTCAATGTTTTGTTTCCTTTTTCACCCCTCCACCGTTGACTTTTAGGGAACGTTTGTGATACACTACTTGTAATAAACAGTTCCTTATGAAAGGGTGTTGTTGTAATGAAAATTTTAATGATCGGTGCCCATCAGGACGACAACGAGTTCCGTTGTGGCGGACTTGCTCACAAGTATGTGAAAATGGGCTACGAGGTTCGCTTTTTAAGTCTGTGCAACGGCTGCGGCGGTCACCATATCATGACCCCCGCCGAAACCACTGCGCGTCGCGCTAAAGAATCGGCCGCCGTGGCAAAATTGCTCGGCATTCGATACGACGTATGGGAGGATATGAACGACTGTTCTTTGATGCCCACACTTGAAAACCGTCGCCGTTTAATTCGCTATATTCGCCAATTTTCACCAGATCTCATCATTTCACACCGCACGAATGACTACCACGCCGACCACCGCGCTGCCGGCATGTTACTCCAGGATGCGTCATATATGCTGATCGTGCCGCACGAGTGCCCTGACGTACCGGCTATGGAGAAAACGCCCATCATCTTATACAATGAAGATTCTTTCACGGAACCCGATTTCCATGGTGACATTGTGTTGGATATGGACGATGAGAATGATTTCAAATTACAGATGGCTCATATCAACGTGTCCCAGGTTTACGAGTGGTTGCCGTTTACCAAGGGCTACGCAGACGAAGTACCGGAAGGTGATGCCGAACGTTTTGAATGGCTCAAAGGTCCGTACAAAATCACCCCTGAGTCCACTGACGAGGAAATTCTGAATGCCAGCCGCGGCGGTAGCGGATACGATCTGCGCAACGCGCAAACGGCATCCCGTTTCCGCAAAGAACTCATTAAACGGTATGGCGAGGAGCGCGGCTCCAAGATCCGCTATGCCGAAGCGTTCCAGCTCTGCCCGTACGGCGGCGCCCTTACCGAAGAACTTAATAAAAAACTCTTCTCCTTGTAAATCCGCATATAATAACCAGAACCGCTCAACGGCTGTTGAGCGGTTCTTTTATGCTATGTTCCATGGCTTGATAGATATGACAGCCCTCGTCAACTGTACAGGAATGGAGTATTCGCTTTTTAGGTAACCCCCACACGTCAAACAGCCACGGTCCGATCCACTCGTGATAGCCACAGGATTGTACGCAACCAAGCAAAATTGAGAGAGCTGCTTTTCGCGGTGACATGAAGATCACCTTCATGGGATATTTAATAAGCGCAAAAATCCATTTTGGGTAATGCGCCGTAATGTTGGTAAACGTGATACCGGGATGGCACACCGAAAGTGTCACCTTTGTTTCTGAACGAAACAGCTCGTACAAAGAGAACATCAGGTAACGCTTAGCGTTACCGTAGACAAGCGATGCCTGCCTGCGGGTGGAAAAGTCCACGTCCTTGGCATCGGCTTTGGAATACCGATGCGCGATGCTGCCGACAACAACCACCCGTCCCCCGCGCTCGCGAAGTTGCGGCAGTAATGCCTTGGTGATGTAATACGGCGCTACGGCATTGATCGTGAAAACATTGTCGTACCCCTCAGGTGTGGTATACCGCGGAATACTGTACGCTCCTGCGTTGTGAATCAGAATATCCACCGGCAACCGTTTTACTTCTTCACACGCCGCTTTAACAGACAACATATCCTCCAGATTCAAGCGAACGTGTTGCAAAACGGCGTGGGGAAATTCCGCTCCCAGTGCTGCGCGCAAGGCGGCCGAGCGTTCGGGAGAGCGGTCCAAGAGGATCAACGATGCTCCACAGGAGAGCAACAATCGGCATAGTTCTCTGCCGATCCCGCCGGTCGAGCCGGTGATCGCTACGGTTTTTCCGCTGAGATCGATCGAATGATGATGTAACCACCTATCAAAATGCACGCCGCTCACCTCCACGGCTTTATCATATCAAGTTGTACGTATTTCGTCAAGAATCGGCCGATTTATCGTGTTTGCAAAAACGCACCGATGCGATCAATGGCGCGCTCAAGTTCCGCTGCTTTCGGTAACATGACCAAGCGGAAATGATCCGGCTGATCCCAGTAAAAGCCACTGCCCGGAACAACCAAAATATGCTCCTCTTCCAACAATGCGGCGGCAAACTGCTTGTCGCTTTCAAAACCGTAACGTGTAAACTCTACACGCGGAAATAGATAAAAGGCAGCTTTATTGGGAACGTAAGAGGCCGCTTCTATGCGATCAAGCGCCCGACAAGTCGCCGCACGTTGCTCCGAAAGACGACCTTGTATCATGGTCTCGGTATATGCCGCGTCCTCAAGAGCGGTCGGGATCACTAACTGCATCAACGCGTTCGAGCACAACCGAACCGATGCAAGTGTTGTGAGAGCGCGGTTAAGAGGTGCCGTTTCCGCACGCGGTCCGCTGAGTACCAGCCACCCGCAACGTAACCCGCACAAACAATGAGATTTGGACAAGCCGTTCATGGTCACGATCGGTACGTCGTCGCACAGCGACGCGATTGAGGTGTAAGGAGTTCCATCCATCATTAAACGATCGTAGATCTCATCTGACCAGATCGTAAGCCCGTGTTCGCGCGCTAAAGAGATAACCTCTTGTAACAAGGTCTCACCATAGACCGCGCCGGTGGGGTTATTGGGATTTATTAACAAAACGGCACGTGTTTTTGCGGTCACCTTGCGGCGCATATCCGCAATATCGGGACACCAGTCCGCTTGCTCATCGCACCGATAAAACACCGGTTTTGCTTTGACCATGACAATCTGATTCACCCACAACGAATAGCACGGCATGGGAACGAGCACCTCATCCCCTTCGTTAAGCGATACCGTTGTGAGCATCGAAGCAATTTCGCTGACGCCGTTTCCGATAAACACGTCGTCCGTTTGAGCGTCCCGTATACCGTGCGCGCGGTGATAGTCACGAATGGCCTCTCTCGCCGCCGCCATACCGCGTACATCGCAATATCCCAACGCTTGTTCAGCACGATCTGTCAAAACCGTTTTTACGCTTTCAGGCATGGTAAAGCCAAACGTCGCGGGGTTACCGGTATTTAATTTAAGGATCTTCTCTCCTGCCTTTTCCAATTCCAATGCACGATAATAGGTCTCTCCACGAATATCGGAATGTACGTCCGTCATTACAGTTGATACTTGCACTGCGCTGCCACACCTCTCAAAAATTTCTCTCTTGATTATAAATCCTCTTTCGTGTATAATCAAATATATATAAAAATATGATTTACATAATCATTTGTTTATGGGTGGTCGTTATGTTTCAGTATGCCGATTATATTTATGAAATTTATAAAACGGGAAGTTTCACAGCGGCGGCGCGCAACCTGTTTATTTCGCAACCCGCATTAAGTGCAACCGTGAAAAAGGTAGAACAAGCATTGAACGTTCAGTTGTTTGATCGACAGACCTCACCCTTGTCCCTCACACCGGAGGGAGAGGCGTATATTCGTGCCATAGAGGAGCTGTACCGCACACGCCGTAATTTTGAAAATTACCTGGCGGATGTCGCAGCGGTGCGCGTGGGTAGTGTGTCGGTCAGCAGCGCTATGTTCACGTCCTCGTTCGTGTTGCCAAAGATCATCACCAAATTTGCCGGCACCCACCCTCACGTTCGTGTGGATGTGACGGAATCGAACTCCAAAGAACTGGAAGCCCTGCTGATTAATGAAAAAACCGATTTACTGTTAGATTATAATTTTGACGACAGTACAACCATCAAATTACCGCTCTTACAAGAGCAGGTGTTGCTCGCTGTGCCGGCCGATTTTTCTGTTAACGACCCGCTGCACGACTTTGTACTCACCGCAGAGGATATCCGTACCGATCGGCATTTGGATTCACCGACCGTGTCGCCGAAATTATTTGAAAACGGACCGTTTGTACTTTTAAAAAATGGAAACGACATGCGCACTCGCGCTGACGTATTGTGCCAAGAGCACGGGTTTGCGCCGCGTGCCGTCATGCTGTTGGATCAGCTACTCACATCGTATAACGTGGCTCATTCCGGCATGGGCGTTGCCTTTGTGACCGACACCTTGGTGAAGGCGGTGCCGGCAACGGATCGTCTTTGTTTTTACAAAGTGGGCGGCGATGCAGCGAAACGCACACTGTACATCGCGCACAAGAAAAACCGCTATCTTAACCGAGCTGTTCAATCGTTTATCGAAACAGCCATTAGTGTATACGCATAGAAAGAGCCGAAGTTTCGCTTCGGCTCTTCTTTATTATTTATAAAATGCGCTGTCAAAGTCGTCTTGATTATCCACAAAAGTAAAGGTGATCGACTTTGTATTGCTCTCCTCCGGCTGTAAAAACGGAAGAAGACCGTCTGCGCGCTGTTTGCAACGAGGAGCAGGATTGACGTTGCCCGGCTCAATGCCCAGCACGTAATCACGTCTGCCCATCATCTTCCATTCCGTCAAGCACGGCAGGTCTTTTTTAGCGTACGAATACACCACACCGGCATCAATGTCCGGGTTGTAAATACCCGCGTGTACGTTGCCGTCTTTTTGTTCCATCGCATCATAGAAGTAGCAGCGTTCCTCGTAGTCCACCTGCGGCTTTTCCATGATAAGCGCCGTATCGACGGTATCTTGCGAGAGCTGGGAACTTGCCCAAATACGGGTGTTCGGGATACGCACCACGCTGTTCTCACTAAGCAACGGATACCCCATGTTGCAATGATACAGCAAGCAGAAAGGTGCTTCTTTTGCCCCTTCGTTCGTAACGGTATCGGTCATCGTAAAGGTATCCTCGGTGTACGACACCGTATACACGCGCTGCAATACCATGCGGCGACCGAAGATCACACAATCACGCACGGTGGTTTTGATCACCAAGCCCTCGTCGGTTTCTTCTATGCCGTTAAGCTGTGCAGGCACATGGCTGATCGAGCCGTGCTGCGGCAGCACCTCGCCCTCGTCCTCACACGGGCCGCCCGCGCTTTCAAAGCCGCAGGTGGTCATAAAACCGGCTGTGAAGGATTTTAAGAAACCGAGACCTACGGGATCACGGAAGGTGGGCGCCACGTTGCCGCAGGGAGACATGTATGCCATGTTCTTACCCTTGTAGATCACACGGTTCATATCCGCAGCGCGATCCAGCGAGATCCACAGCTCCAAGCCGAGACCGTTTCGCACGTACAAAAAGCGCATACCGTCGCCTTTACCGCCCTGAAGACGGTACACCTCGGCGCCGCGCGCCTGCAGCGGATGTCCAACATAGTACTTCATAGCAAACACTCCTTATTCGTAAATCGGGAATTGCTCGCAAAGGGCGACAACCTCGCGCGTTACGCGCTCTTTGGTGCACTCAAAATCCGTGGCAACGTCGCGGATCCAAGCCGCAATTTTTTTCATTTCCTCTTTACCGAAGCCGCGGGAGGTGACCGCAGGCGTACCGATACGCACACCGCTGGTGACGAACGGGCTTGCAGGATCGTCGGGA
Source organism: Clostridia bacterium (assembly GCA_017436915.1). Taxonomy (GTDB): domain Bacteria; phylum Bacillota; class Clostridia; order Oscillospirales; family Acutalibacteraceae; genus RGIG3009. The sequence continues at coordinate 36,760 of JAFSCE010000008.1, read as the reverse complement.
ATGGCATTCTTGTTGACGGTGATATGCACCTCGTCCAAGCGATGCTCCAGCTCCTTACCGGTGACACCCATGGAACGCAGATCCAACAGCATCAGGTGATTATCCGTACCACCGGATACCAAGTCGAATCCTTGTTTTACGAGCTCATCGGCGAGCACTGCAGCGTTGTCGACAATGTTCTTTTGATACACCTTAAACTCATCGGTAAGTGCCTCGCCGAGTGCTACCGCCTTTGCCGCGATGATGTGCATCAAAGGACCGCCCTGGATACCGGGGAAGATCGCTTTGTCGATCTGCTTAGCGAACTGCTCACGGCACAAGATCATACCGCCGCGAGGTCCGCGCAACGTCTTATGGGTGGTGGTGGTCACGACGTCGGCATACGGTACCGGATTGGGATGCAAGCCCGCCGCAACCAAACCGGCAATATGCGCCATGTCCACCATCAGGTACGCGCCGACTTCATCTGCGATCTCGCGGAATTTGGCAAAGTCGATGGTGCGCGGATACGCACTGGCGCCCGCCACGATCAGTTTCGGCTTGCATTCAAGTGCCGTCTTGCGTACCGCATCATAATCGATGCGCTGGGTCTCGGAACTAAGCGCATAGGGTACGGCGTTGAAATACATGCCCGACATATTCACGGGAGAACCGTGAGTCAAGTGACCGCCGTGCGCCAGATTCATACCGAGAATGGTATCACCGGGTTTGAGCAGGGCAAAATACACCGCCAAGTTAGCGTTTGCACCGCTGTGCGGCTGCACGTTCGCATGCTCTGCGCCGAAGAGTTTCTTGGCACGATCGCGGGCAATGTCTTCCACGATATCAACACACTCGCAACCACCGTAATAGCGCTTGCCCGGATATCCTTCCGCATATTTATTGGTGAGAACTCCGCCCGCCGCCATCAGCACGGCTTTGGAGACGATATTTTCCGATGCAATCAATTCAATGTTGTGCTGTTGACGGTTGAGTTCTGCCGCACAAGCAGCGTGTACCTCAGGATCAAACTGCCCGAGTTCTTCAAAAAAGTTCATAAAACATCCTCCCTTTTGCAAAAGTATACCATAAACACTTGTGTTTGCAAAGAGAAAAGCGTATAATTATTAAAAATTTCAAAAAATTTTTGAAAATGGAGGTGTGGGCATGAAAACCGTTACCGTCGGCAAAAACGATGCCGGACAGCGCGTGGATAAATTTCTAACCAAAACGTTTCCGTCTTTGCCGGTATCAATGATGTACAAGTATATCCGCCAAAAGGATATCAAGCTCAACGGCAAACGCTGCCAGATCGCCGACCGCCTCTGCGAGGGTGACGTCATCGCGGTGTACGCGCCGGATGAGTTTTTAGTACCTGCCGCCTCCAAATACGAGTTTCAGTATGCGGGCACCAAACTGGATATTGTGTATGAGGACGACAATATCCTTTTGCTGAACAAGCCGGTGGGGTTGCTTGTCCACCCAGACGAAAACGAATACCGCGATACGCTGATCTTCCGCGTGCAACGCTATTTGCATGAAAAAGGCGAATATCAACCCGATCGTGAGAATAGTTTTGTGCCGGCGCTTGTCAACCGTATCGACCGCAACACCTGCGGCATCGTCATCGCCGCCAAAAACGCAGCAGCACTGCGCATCTTAAACGAAAAACTCCGCAAACGGGAAATCGAAAAATATTACCTGTGTATCGTACACGGGCATATGGAAAAGGCGGAGGATACTCTGCAAGGGTATTTGGAGAAAAACGAAGCGCAAAACCGCGTGTATATTTCCAATCGACAAGCGCGCGGTGCACGCACCATTGCCACGCGGTATCGCGTGTTAAAAGAACGTGACGGTTTATCGTTATTGGAAATCGAACTGCTCACCGGCAGAACGCATCAAATTCGCGCACATCTTGCCTCCATCGGGCATCCGTTGCTCGGCGACGGCAAGTACGGTACAAACGCACTTAATAAGGGAACGGGATTTAATAAGCAGGCACTTTGCTCGTATCGTCTTAAATTTGCTTTTAAAGAAGATGCGGAGGAATTGCAATACTTAAACGGCAAAGAGTTCACACTGGGCTCGGTGTGGTTTGCCGATGGGTTCTAAAAACAACAACGGAGGATTTCCTTTTGGAAATCCTCCGCTTATTATTTTAACCATACTAAATTGTTGTCAGTCATAAAATTCCCAAGACTGTAACACACCAAAACATCGGTAAATTCTTCTTTGTCACACAGTTCAGTGATCGGTTGTTTATAATAACGCGGATCCACCAGAACAACTGTTTCATACGATTCCGCAAGGAAAGGTCCCAGACAATTTGCATAGGAATCGCGAATCACCAAAGCACTGCCTTTGCCGACGTTTTCCGGATTTTCAATGCGAACAATGGCTTGGTTGCCATCTAAAAACACCGTGTATTTATCAGCTTCGTTCAACCGCTCAGTATAAAATACGCCTTCGTGAGGTTGGTTGGTTTTGCTGTTTGTCACGAATAAGCGACTCGTCCGTTTCCACAGTTCCAATGGTTCTGAGGGAGTCAGCCACAAAGCGGCACGAGAATAGGTGGAACCCTGAAAGCCATCAGCAACCGTGACGGCAAACTCCTCGGCTGCCGGATATGCTCTGTCTTTGGCCGCCATGTACGCGCTATAGGCCTTGTAAGCACCAAAACTTGTCCAGTGGTGATCTGTTTTATAATATAGGACCCCACGATCGCTTTCTGCGGCAAAAGCCGATAGCACATCCACCGTATTTGCCCTGTCGTTGGTCATGGCATACAGCCGCTCGATCTGTTCTTTGTCGGTATAAGGATCGGCGAGACCGATGATCTGATCCTCGACTGCCCATCCGGCTGAGGGGACGATCATCAGGTCCACTTTTTGATCCAGTGCTTTCGCCAAACGATCGACCGCCGCGATGTTCTTGGTGGCTTGAACCTCATTCCACAAAACGGGGGCTTCCACCAAGCGGTTTTCTTCCGCCACATAGATTTCCTTGGATACCTGCCGTCCGCTTAACAGGTCAGCATAGGCATTGAGCCCCACAAAAAAGTCGCGCGCGGGAATGTGATCTGCCATGTAGGTTTCCAGATCTTCCCCATACTCGCCGGATACCAGTGAGTCGATCGTCAGTGTGGGGCTTTTTGCCAAATATCGTTTTTCCCGCTCGGAATACTCTGAGCGAGGAAGAAAGAGGTAGAGTGCAGCCGCGACCCCCAAAAAGGCACAAAAGCCCACCACTGTCACCCAATGTTCTGTTTTTGCTTTCACGGCTGCACCTCCTAAAAGCGGAAATAAATAAAGGGATTGTAGCTGTTGGATGCTAACGCAGCCACACACAGGAAAAAGATCACTCCGCAGGCCGCTAATTTGCCGTAGCGGATGAATTTTGTGTTCTGCAGACGATCGCCCCAGTTTTTGAGCAAGGGGGTTGCCGCAACACAACTAACCAACAATAACGGACCGAAACCCAAGATTAGATTCACCGCTTCCACATTGGTAGCCGTTGGCGTGAATAGCTTGGCAAAGAAAACGCCAAGCTGTCCCATATCCTCAAAAAAGAACAATACCCAACCGAGCATCACGGCGAGCAAGGAATAGAGATGCCCCACAAACTTCGGCAGTTTTTGGAGCCATTTGAGCAAAAATAACTTTTCCAGAATGAGAAGCACAGCATAATAGAGTCCCCACAACAGGAAATTCCAACTGGCACCGTGCCAAAATCCGGTTAGCCCCCACACCACCAACAGATTGACAATCTGACGCGGTAATCCTTTTCGATTACCGCCGAGCGGGATATAGACGTATTCCTTAAACCACGTGGATAAACTGATGTGCCACCGTCTCCAAAATTCGGTAACGGTAGCGGAGATATACGGGTAATTGAAGTTTTCCAAAAATTCAAACCCGAACATGCGACCGAGACCGATCGCCATATCGGAATACCCCGAAAAGTCAAAATAAATTTGCAAAGTATAGGCAATGATTCCGACCCAAGCGGCAGCCGTGCCGTTTTGTTCCTGCAACAATTCCCATACGTTTCCCATTGGATTAGCAAGCAAGAGCTTTTTCCCCAAACCGATAATGAAACGCTGTACGCCGGAGGCGAATTTCTCCATCGACTCTTTTCGATTGGTCATTTGGGACGCTACGTCGCTATAGCGAACGATGGGACCGGCAATCAGCTGCGGGAACAAGGTGACATAGGTGCCGAAAGTCAATACGTTTTTTTGCACCGGTGCATCGTGACGGTACACGTCGATAAGATAACTCATCGATTGGAATACGTAGAACGAGATACCGATAGGCAGTGCGATCTGAGGTGCTTTGACTCCCGCCATAAAGGGCAACAGCGCCTTTAACTGGGTAACAAAGAAACCTGCATATTTGAAAAAGCCCAAAATCAAGAGATTCGTCACAACACCCGCCGCCAACACACCCTTGGCACCGGACCCCTTGCTTTGACGAGTGTTGATCCACGCGCCGAAGACATAGTTGATAGCGATGGTACCGATCATTAAGAACAGATAGATCGGCTCGCCCCAACCGTAAAACGCTAAGCTCCACAGCAGCAGGACGGGGATCCTTATCTGTCGGGGAGAGAGATAATACACCAGCAAGACCGAAGGCAGAAATGCAAACAAAAACACATGACTGGAAAACAGCATGCTGAAACTTCTCCCTTCAAAATTCAAAATATAAGTAAAGGAGGGGTATTCCCCTCCCCTATCCTCAAGTTAATTCGGCAGCCGTTTGATAAATATCCAGTAGCGCATCGGCATTCTCCGAAACGATCATCACCACGCAATTGCCGTGGGTAAACAGTTTCGCCTCCTGCACCAATGCATACGCGGCGGCATCATAACTGCGGAACTGCGAGCCCATGCTGTCCAAACGGGTTTGGGCAAGCGTTTTGATGCTCTCTGCCGCCTCTTGATCGACCGCTTCGATCAACCACAGTTCGGCAGTGCGGCTACCGTCATAATAGGAAACCACAACCTCTTGCTTGCAAGCGGCAGACTCCACCCCGTAAGCGTTGAACACGCTTTCGGCATCAAAGGGCAGCGCTTCGGGTAACTGATCCGCCATTGAGGCGAACACCGATTCCATATTCGGTGTCACACCGACACTATTGTCTGCGCAGGCACCCAAAGACAGCATCAATAGAAGGGTCAAAAGGCCGCTTAACAGTTGTTTCATACGATATCTTTCCTCTCATCAATAGTTGCCATACGCCTTGAGAACCTGAATCCAAGTCTTGGCACCCTCGTTTGTCAAATGAACAAAACTGTCCGAACAAAAAGCCGTTGCCAAACCGCCCGTAGAATCTTTCATATAGGGTGCTATATCGATAAACTTGCAGCCGTTGTTTGCGGCGAATGTTTTGAGCTCGGCATTGTAAGAGTCCGCCCTGGCATTGGTGATTCCGCCCTTCTCGCCGCCCGTCCATATCGGTGTCATGGATTGGATATAGATGGTAATATTCGGGCAAGTGGAACGAATAAGATTCAAAAGAGTAGCCCAATTCGTGATACTCGTGCTGACACCAAATCGACCGATGTCATTCATGCCCAGCATAATAAACAGTTTGTTACAGCCGGTTGCCGCGATCGCTTCTTCCACGTTGGTATAAGCGATACCTTGATACCTAAGTTTGGTATCCGGATGATCGTAAATGGCATTGCCGACACCGTAGCTGCCGACCGTTAAGAACTTTGCCTTGCCCAGTTCTCCGGAAGCGGCGGCATAGTAAGACAGCTTCAAGCTAACAGAATCTCCCACAAACACCGCATCGTCAAAAAAGGACGCATCAACCGTATAATCGGTAGGGGCAGCCAAGACGGGACTACGGGAATTCCCTGTGACAGCAGCCGCTGTCGCGGTGGTAACGTTGGCAGACGTTTTTGTTTGGGAGTTAGTAGACGGTGTACGAGTCGTGGTCGTGGTTGTAGTTGAGGTCGTGGTTGTAGTTGTAGTTGTGGTTGTGGTCGTAGTCACACGTTCAGCAATCGTTTGATTGGTGATGAACCAAGGGGAGCCGCAGGCGGTAAGAAGAAGGCAAATACTTATTGTTAATGTGATAGCCACTATTCCTTTCATCACAACATCCCCTTTCCAATTAATTGTACCATGAGAAATCCAAGTTCGCAATGATTTTTCGACATAAAAATCACCTTTTCGCAATAAATGGTATTACAAAACCCCTCTTGCGGCAAAACCGTAAGAGGGGTTTAAAAAGCTTATTAATCCTTGCGTTCCTCGCCCCAGAAGAACAAGGCAACGGTGCCGGGACCGGTATGGCTACCAATGGTGGTCCCAATTTCATTGATGAGCACCTTCCCCTTTAAATTCGGGAAACGTGCTTCCACCAGATCGGCGACCGCTTTGGCATCCTCATAGCAATCGGAATTACACATATAGCACTTGTCGGCATATTGCTCGCCGCCATCGGCAAACTGCGCCATACGCTCTACGATCTCGCGGATCACGTTTTGCTTGCCGCGGATCTTGCTGCGGGGGACTAATCGACCTTGATGGTCGACGTTGAGCAACGGGCAAACGCCGAGAAGCCCGCCGAAGAAGCCAGCCGCCTTGGACACGCGACCGCCCTTGACAAAGAAGGTGAGATCAGAGGTGAAGAACCAATGGTGCATACGCTTTTTGTTCTCTTCAACCCACTGATACACAGTATCGATATCCGCACCGTCATCTCGCATATCGGCGAGTTTATCCACGATAAGGCCGAAGCCGGACGAAGCCGCCAGAGAATCCACTACGTAGATTTTACGATCGGGAAATCGCTCTGCCGCGATCGCCGCCGCGTTGCGCGCCGAATTGACAGAGCCGGAAATACCGGACGACAGCGAGATATGCAGCACATCCTTGCCGCTCTCTAACAGCGACGTAAAATAATTTAAGTATTCGGAAATGTTCACCTGCGAGGTCTGGGTATCCGCGCCGTCGCGCATCGCCTGATAGAAATCCTTGAAGGCAATGGTCTGACCGAGATCATCCGGATAATCTTTACCGTCCATGGTGTAATGAAAACAAACGTAGGAAATATCGCGGCTTTCAAGATGCTCCTTGGACAGATCCGCGGTGGAGCAGCAACTTAAAATGTACGAATGGCTCATAGTGGTTCTCCTTATGTCTTGAAATTTCAACACTAGAAGCATACCACAAGTTTGAGTGTTTAACACTCCATTCCTCTATTTCTCTTCTCCACTAAGCAAATACGCGGTAGTAGAATCGACAAAAGCCCCCTCTACTACCGCGAGAATCATTGCAAAAGCGCCTCAAATTCCGCTTGATTGATGATACGAACACCAAGTTCCTGCGCTTTGCGCAGCTTGCTACCCGCTTCTTCACCCGCGAGCACTACTGACGTTTTTTTGGAGACACTGCCGGCAGTTTTGCCACCGTACTGCTCAATAAGCGCGCTCGCCTCGTCGCGGGTCATGGACGGTAGCGTGCCAGTCAGCACAAAGGTCATGCCCGCAAAGCGTTGATCGACCTGCGTGGTGTTGCTCTCCATATTCACACCGAGGACATTAAGCCGTTCGATCAATCGGCGGGTGGGTTCTAACGAGAAGAACCGTACCACGTTTTCCGCCATGACCGCGCCAAAACCGTCAATGGCTTCCACATCCTCGACCGATGCCGCCATCACCGCCCTCATAGAGCCAAACCGTTGTGCCAGCAATTTCGCTGCCTTTTGACCAATGTGACGCACACCGAAGGCAAACAACAAACGGGAGAGGTCCGCTTGCTTTGACGCTTCGATCGCCCCGATCAGATTGTCGGCAGAGCGTTCGCCCTTGCCTTCTAACACACTGATCGCCCCGCGGTCGAGCGTGTACAGATCGTCAATGCGGGAAACAAGTCCTTCTTCCACCAGTTGTTCTAACACGGCGGGACCGAGCCCCTCAATATCCATCGCGTCACGCGAGGCGAAATGGATCAAGCGCTGTAAACGCTGAGCAGGACAATCGGGGTTGGAACAACGTAGTGCCGCTTCGTCCTCTTCACGTCCCACCGCTTCTCCGCAAGAGGGACAACGGGTGGGCAGTTCAAAGATCGGTGCACCTGCGTGCCGTTCCACCCGCACGACCTCGGGAATGATATCCCCCGCTTTGCGCAGGATAACGGTATCCCCGATACCGAGTTCCTTTTCACGAATAAAATCTGCGTTATGCAGAGTGGCGCGACTGACGGTGGTGCCCGCCAAGGTAACCGGATCAAACACACCCGTGGGTGTCAATACGCCGGTGCGTCCCACTGTGATCTCCACGTCGCGGAGAACCGTCTGTTTTTCCTCAGGCGGGTACTTATACGCCACCGCCCAGCGCGGGTATTTGCTGGTAGAGCCAAGACGATCACGATCGGAAAAATCATCCACCTTAATAACCGCGCCGTCAATATCAAACGGCAGACCGTTGCGGTTTTCGCCAATGCGTTTAATCTCTGCAATAACCTCATCGATCGAATCGGTGCGCCGATAAAACGGGATCATCGGCACCCCTAACGCTTTCATATACTCAAGCGAGGCGGCATGAGCGGTCACGCTCTCCCCCTCAAGGAGCTGGAGATTAAACACGAACAAATCCAGCCCACGTGTTTTGGTGACGGCGGGATCTTTTTGACGGAGAGATCCCGCAGCGGCATTGCGCGGATTTTTGAACGGCTTTTCACCGTTTTGCTCCTGCAAACCGGTCAAATACGCAAACTGTTCTCTCGGCATATATACCTCGCCGCGTACGATTACACGCGACGGTGCGTTCTTTAACGTTGACGGAATGGAGGCGATGGTACGCAGGTTAGCGGATACGTCCTCACCCGTCTGCCCGTCGCCGCGGGTGGCACCGCGGTAAAACACACCGTCGCGGTATTCCAGCGACACGGACAAGCCGTCAATCTTCGGCTCGACAACGTACGCGGGATGCGCGATCTCCTCCCGCACGCGTTTATCGAAGTCGCGCACCTCGTCGAGCGAAAACACGTCCTGCAAACTGCCGAGCGGCACTTCGTGCTGTACCGGTGTGAACAGACGAGAGACCTCGCCGTGTACACGCTGGGTGTACGAATCAGCCGTAATGAGTTGCGGGTACGCTTCCTCTAACCGACGCAGTTCCTGCGTCAGTTTATCAAATTCATCGTCTTCGATTTCCGGTGCATCATTGTCGTAATACAACCGGCTGTGATAGTCAATGGTCTTGCGCAGTTCTTCGATTCGCGCGCGTGCGCTTTCAAACTCCATACCGCCACATCCTTTATAATATAGTATACCAAATCATACAAACTTTTTCAATCGTTTGAACCGAAAATGTTGCGCATAGCATCGCCAAGTTCAAGTTGTAAAACGGTTTGCGGTACCTCACCCACTAAGACGGTTTCGCACACCAAAAAAGCGGTCTTTAGTTCAATACTCACTCGCTCCATCGGCAGGGCGGCGGTCATCATGACCGTCATATCTAAAGAAATGCGGTGATTTGTCTGGTTGATGCCTGCATCCCCAAATTCACTGCTCAAGTTGGAAATTACCACCCCGCTGCTGTGAATCTTCACCGACAGAAAGGGACCGCGACCGGTAAAAAAACTGCCGCCGACCAAATTCCCGAGCGGAATACTTGCCGTTTGCACTTCCCGAGCGGATAATTCCGCCATAACGGCATTGGTGGCGGCGGCTTTTAAGCGGTTGATTGCATTCACGTTTGCTTCGGCAGACAATATGTGACCCTCGCTGTTACGTTCAACGGTGACAAGATCCGTGTAACCGAGCACTTCATCGGCAAGGACGGCTTCCACGCCCGTGTGTACCGCCAACATGGCGGCACGGCGTGCCGCCATATAGCCGTAGCTTTGCACAAGCGGACGCAAACGGTTATCCACGGCAACGACCGCGCCGATCATCAATACCGCCGCTGTAATCAATGCGAGCCCCCTCATGCTGTTTCGACGGTGCCGCCTCATCCTAACACCCCCAACAAAAATGACCTCATAGGTCATCCTATGAGGTCATGCTTGTTTGGGTTCAGAGCTTTTCGTCACGCGAAAGCAACGCGTAAAACGCTTTGTAGGTCATATACACGTCTTGCTTGGATACCACCTCAAACGGCGCGTGCATCGATAGTACCGGAACGCCGAGGTCAACGGTGTTAACATCCAAATCGGCGATATATTTGGCGACCGTTCCGCCGCCGCCAAGGTCCACTTTACCGAGTTCACCGATCTGCCACACCACGTCTGCGTTATCCATGATACGGCGGAAGAAGCCCATGAGTTCTGCGGAAGCGTCGTTCGTATCGCCCTTGCCTCTGGCACCGGTGTATTTGGTGAGTACCACACCTTGGTTGAGCGCGGCGCAGTTGCGCGCTTCTACCGTGTCGGGATACAGCGGATCGTACGCAACGTTGACGTCAGCAGACAAGCACAGCGAACTGCGGAACACGTGGCGTGCGTTGGTGCCGAGCGCCTCGGCAATATCCTCGATGAAATAGCGCAGATATGCGGATTGCATACCGGTGTTGCCCTCCGAGCCGGTTTCCTCTTTATCCGCCAAAATGGTGACGGCGGTATAGGCGGGATTTTCCAGGGCAAAAGTCGCGGTGAGGGCGGTGTACGCGCACACGCGGTCATCATGGCCGTAGGCGCCGATCATGCTGCGGTCAAGACCCACGTCGCGCGCTTGATACGCAGGAACGGCTTCCAGTTCTGCCGACAGAAAATCGGTTTCGGTGATGCCGTATTTCTCATTAAGCAATTTTAAAATGTTGAGTTTGACCGCATCGGCACCTTCGTCATCGGGAATCGGGCGGGAACCGATGAGAATGTTCATTTCTTCGCCGCCGATGAATTCTGCGGCGGTCTTTTTCATTTGATTAGCACCGAGATGCGGTAACAGATCGGTGATGCACAGCACCGGATCGTCTGCCGATTCGCCGATACACACCGTCACACGCGAGCCATCTTTACGCACCACGACACCGTGCAGTGCCAGCGGAATGGTCATCCACTGATACTTTTTGATACCGCCGTAATAGTGGGTATCCAGATACGCGAGCGCGTGATCCTCGTACAGCGGGTTGGGCTTTAAATCCAGTCGCGGAGAATCCACGTGCGCCGCGGCAATCGACACACCCTCCTCAATCGGGCGGGTGCCGATAACAGCGAGTAACAGTGCCTTGCCGCGGTTATCCACGTACACCTTATCCCCCGCTTTGAGCGGTTTAGTGTGGTCAAACGGGACAAACCCCTTCGCTTCGGCCAGTTTGATCGCCTCACTGACCGCTTCACGTTCGGTCTTGGCGCGGTCTAAAAACGTCTTGTAGTCTTCGCAATACGCGTCTGCTTGCTCCAGTTCGTCCTCACTCAGTACGCGAAACGCGTTTTTGGGTTGATAACACAATTCCTCGCGCAGCAACTCTGCCGCCGTTTTTTCTGCCATAGTAAAATTCCTCCTATTCAATGCCGTAAAGCGTTTGGTACCGTTCCCTCGCGCTTAACACACGTTTGACATAGTTTGCGGTTTCCTCAAACGGAATATGCGTGAGTGTTTTACCGTCTGCGGAACATGCCGGGTCTTTGAGCCATTTGGACACCGTCCCGTTACCGGCGTTATATGCCGCGATCACCGTTTGGAAATCTTTAAACATATCCTGCAACACATCCAACACTTTGGCGCCGCAACGAATGTTTATCTCCGGTTCAAAAATGCGATCGAGCGGTTCGGGCTCCCCGGGAAATTTCGTTTGGATCCACTCATAGGTTGGATCCATCAACTGCATAAGCCCTTTGGCACCCGCGCCGGACACCGCATCCTCGCGAAAATGGCTTTCGGTATGAATCACCGCATAGATCAGTGACGGCGGCAGGTCATACTCGTCGGCATACGTCGTGATGATCGATTCATATTTCAGGGGATAAGCGGCTTTCAGATACGCCTCATACGCATAGTGCAACAATACTCCGCCCAAAGCAAGTACCGCAACAGCCGCCAGAGCGATCACGGCTATTTTAACACTTTTTCGTTTCATACAGCCATGCCCTCGACTTCCTCGCATAAACGCTCCGCCGCCTCGCGCAGACTTTCGCGGTCACCGAGATTGTATAGCACGGAGCTAACGCGTTCTCCATAATACTCGTCGGAGGGCTGGGCGCGCATGCGGCGGTCGGCTTCCTCCGTCGTTAGGCCGTCACGCGCCATGATGCGCGCTTTGCGCAGTTCCGGTGTGGATATCACCGCTACCGTGTAGTGACAAATGGTATCCACTCCTGCCTGCAACAACAGCGGCGCATCGATCACGGCAATCATCTTGCCGTGCTGTGCCGCTACGCTTAATTCGCGCTTGATTTCACGAATCACCGCCGGATGCACAATGGCGTTAAGTGCTGCCGTTTCTTCCGACGATGAAAACGCTTTTTGTGCAAGGCACTTGCGGTTGAGTGTGCCGTCTTCGTTCAAAATATCCCTCGAAAAACGCTCGATCAGCGCGTTTAATGCGGGTTGTCCTTTTTCAACAACCCGGCGGGAGATCACGTCGGCATCAATCACCGTCCAATGCGAACGCCCTGCCATGAGCCGAGCGACCTCGCTTTTGCCGGCACCGGTAGAACCGGTCAAGCCAACAACAAACAACTTAGTCAAGCTCGATCACCTCAAATCCAGCAGCACGCAACAAGCGATTATACACCGCAAGCCCAATGCCGTCAGGTGACGGACACGCGGTATACGCAACGGATGCGTGCCGCTCATCTAACAGACGCAATGCTTCAAAGAGTTGCTTTGCCTGCGCCGCGTGATCCGCGCGCTTGCCATAGGTCAAGAACGGTACGTTCAAATTGCTTTCTTCGCCGTCAAAGCACAGTGCCATCACACCGTCCGTGGCATGTTCGTTAACATAGGCGGTATAGGCGGTAGGTGTTCCTTTTAACAGTACCACGCGCGCATTCGGTGCATAATGCTTATATTTCATGCCGGGGGACGATACCGTTTGTCCCGCCTGCACCTCGTGCGTAACGGCGTCGTCCACCTCGACCTTATCCACCACCTGAGCGAGCATTTCCACCGTGACAGCACCGGGGCGCAACACGCGTACGCGTTCCCCGGTAACGTCCACAACGGTGGATTCCACGCCGACCTCGCAAGAGCCACCGTCCACCACCGCGGCAATGCGACCGTCCATATCTTCGGCAACACGCGCCGCCTCGGTCGGGCTGGGAATACCCGAGCGGTTAGCAGAGGGCGCCGCCAGAGGGCAGGACAATTCAATGATCCGTCTGGCAATCGGGTGTGACGGCATTCTGACCGCCACGGTATCTAACCCCGCGCTCACTTCGTTTGGAATAGAGGGGGCTTTTTTGAAAATCATTGTCAGCGGACCCGGCCAAAACGCACGGCTCAAATCCATCGCTGCCGACGGAACGTCGGCAACCAGATCTTGCAACTGTTCGCTGTGTGCGATGTGCACGATCAGCGGGTTGTCCGCAGGGCGACCCTTGGCTTTGAAGATGTTCGCCACTGCCACACCGTTTTGGGCATCCGCCGCCAAGCCATATACGGTTTCGGTCGGGATCGCGACCAATTCACCGCGTTTTAGCAAATCTGCGGCAAGCTGAAGGTCCGTTTCCCGATCCGTTAAATGCAAAGTTTGCATACGTCATTATCCTTTTTGCAACTTCTCGGCGCGGTCGGCTGTAATCAGTGCGTCAATGAGTTCATCCAACGCACCGTCCATCACCGCGTCTAATTTATACAATGTTAACCCGATCCGATGATCGGTCACACGTCCTTGTGGGAAATTATAGGTGCGGATACGCTCACTGCGGTCACCCGTTCCTACCTGCGAACGGCGGTCAGCGGCAATTGCCGATTGTTGTTCTGCCTGCTTTTGTTCAAACAATCGTGCGCGCAGTACCCGCATCGCCTTATCCTTGTTTTTATACTGACTTCTCTCGTCCTGACATTCTACGACCGTACCCGTCGGAATATGCGTGATGCGGATAGCGGATTCTGTCTTGTTAATGTGCTGACCGCCTGCGCCGCTGGAACGATAGGTATCGATCTGCAGATCAGCCGGATTGATCTCGAGTTCCACTTCCTCCGCTTCCGGTAACACTGCCACGGTCACGGTGGAGGTGTGGATACGACCGCCCGCCTCGGTTTCCGGCACACGCTGAACGCGGTGAACGCCGCTTTCAAATTTCAAACGGCTGTAAGCACCGTGACCGGTGACCATAAAACTGATCTCCTTATATCCACCAAGCTCGGTTTCGTTTGCCGCCACCGGCTCGGTTTGGTACCCGTTGGCGGCGGCATACAGCGTGTACATTCGGTACAAGCTGTTGGCAAACAACGCGGATTCTTCTCCGCCTGCCCCTGCACGAATCTCAACGATCACGTTGCGATCATCGTTCGGATCACGCGGCAACAACAAAATTTTCAATTCTTCCGACAAGCGCTCTGCCGTGCGGCGGCTTTCCTGTAATTCTTCCTCTGCAAGTTCGCGCAGTTCGCGGTCGACGCCCGACGTTTCGAGCAACGCTTTCGCTTCTTGCTCCGTTTCACGGGCGCGTCGATAAACACGGTACGCTTCCACGATGGGCTCAAGTTGCTTGCTCTCGCGCATTAAATCGCGGTACAAATCCGCTTGCGATACCACCGCGGGATCACACAACCGCGTCATCATTTCCTCATAACGCTTTTCGACATCTTTTAATCGGTCTAACACAGCTTTCCATCCTTTCTCTTATGGCGTTGCTGTGCACCGCTACTCTTGCCGCTCAATTTTGCGGACATTCTTTTCAGCTTTCAGACGAGGAATCATCATCTCGTGGCCACAGGTCTCACAGCGTAAACGAAAGTCCATACCGACACGCAAGACCAAAAAAGTCGTACCACCGCAAGGGTGTGCTTTTTTCATAGTAAGCATATCGCCCACATGAATATCCATTACGCTGTCACCATCCTCTCATACAGAGTCAGTATACCATATACCATTCACATTACGCAAGGGATACTTACAAAAATTACAGTTGACAACAATCAGCGATTCTTGCTATACTTTTGTTTTGGGAAACTCCATTACAAGGAGGTTACAAAATGAAACGAGATGTCGTGATCGTCGGTGCCGGCCCTGCCGGTATCTTTACCGCGTTGGAGATGCTCCGCCGCGGCAGCAAACAAAAAATAATGATCGTGGAAAAAGGACAAGCGGTAGAAAACCGTCGTTGCCCCAAAGCCAAGGTTGGGCATTGCGTCAACTGCAAGCCCTACTGCCATATCACCACCGGTTTTTCCGGAGCAGGCGCGTTTTCGGACGGCAAATTATCGTTAAGCTATGAGGTCGGCGGTGATCTGCCCTCTCTCATCGGCGAGGACGTGGCACAGGATCTGATTGATTACGCAGATAAGATCTATTTAGAATTCGGTGCCGATACTCACGTTGAGGGACTCGGCAACAGCGAAAAGGTAAAAGAGATCCGCACGCGTGCGATCCAAGCGGGGCTAAAATTGGTGGACTGCCCCATTCGCCACATGGGAACGGAAAAAGCACAAGGAATTTATCTCGCGATTGAACAATATTTGCAAAATAACGGCGTGGAAATTCTGTTTGGTTACGAGTGCACCAATCTGTTACTCGACGGCAACGTCTGCCGCGGTGTGTGCATCAGTGACGGAAAAGCCGACCTGACCGTTGAAGCCAATCGCACCGTCATTGCAACCGGTCGACGCGGCGCCGATTGGTTGGAAAAAATCTGTGCAGAGCACAACATTGCGCATCAACCCGGTACCGTTGATATCGGCGTGCGCGTAGAAGTACGCAACGAGATCATGGAGACGGTCAACGAGACGTTGTACGAATCCAAACTCATCGGTTATCCCCGCCCGTTTAAAAACAAGGTGCGTACCTTCTGCCAGAACCCCGGCGGATTTGTCAGTCAAGAAAATTATGACAACGACCTTGCCGTTGTCAACGGACACTCTTACAAAGAACTCAAATCCAACAACACCAACCTCGCCATCCTATGCTCGCACAACTTCAATCAGCCGTTTAACCAGCCGATCGAATACGCACAAAAAGTCGGTGAACTCACAAATATGTTGGGTGCGGGGCACATTTTGGTACAGCGCTTCGGCGATATTCTGGACGGTAAGCGCACCTGGCAAAAGGAATTAGCACAATCCAACCTGCGCCCCACTCTGCCGGATGCCGTGGCAGGCGATATCACTGCCGCCATGCCGTACCGCGCGATGATCAACATTATCAATTTTATTCAGGCAGTGGATCACGTCGTACCGGGCTTTGCTTCGTATGAGACGTTGCTCTATTCGCCGGAGCTGAAATTCTACAGCAATCGCGTGCGGATGGATACCGATCTCAACACCAACGTGGAGGGGTTGCACTGCCTCGGCGATTCCAGCGGTTGGACACGCGGCCTAATGATGGCTTCCGTCATGGGTGTGCTGATGGGTCGCAAAATCGTGGAAAAAGAATAAACTAACCTAAAAAAAGGGATGAGCGCTGCTCATCCCTTTTTTATATCTCCGGTTGCAGGACCGTTGCGCAGTTTTCCGCTTTCGGAAAAACGTGAGCCGTGACAAGGGCAATCCCAACTGCGTTCCGCCGCGTTCCATTTCAGAGCACAGCCGAGGTGCGGGCAACGCGGCACGGTCGGTGTTATCATGGTTTTGAACGTTTCTCCTACGTTGACCGCCAGTTGTCGGTGCCATATCGTGCGATCGGGCGCAAATACGGGTGCCCACGGTTTGGGCTTTCCGATTAATTCACCTGTCAACAACAAAGCGGCGGTCATCGCGGAAGTCATTCCCCATCCGCCAAAGCCGGTCGCCACATACAACTGCGGTATATGCTTCGCATAACGGCCGATATACGGAATACCGTCAAGCGACATACAGTCTTGCGTGGCAAAGCGAGCAGTAATTTCTGCACCCGGATAGTAATGCCGCACAAGTTGCTCTGTTGCTTTCCATCCCAAGCCGGGTTTGCCCGTACGGTGTCCTCCGCCGACAATCAGCAATTGATCCCCGCACTGTCTAATGGTAAATCCGCTGTTGCTTGCTTCCCAATACATGCCTTCGATCGGTGGCGCTTGATCGACCACGGCTACGTACGAGCGGTGCTGATACAGTTTCAGAAAATATGCACCATGCCGATTAAGAAACGGAAAGTGCGTAGCAACAATAATTGATTTGGCAGTAATAGTCGTTCCGTTATCGGTGGTAGTGATACTGCCGCGGATCTCACGCACGCGGGTATGCTCGTAGATCGTTAATCCCGCCGTTAAAAAAGCAAGTAATTTAAGCGGATGCACCTGCGCCTGGTGCGGGATGCGCAGTGCTCCCGCCACCGGAAACGGCAGTTCTACATCCTCAGCCCACTCTACGTGTGCGCCAATGGTGCGAAGCGTATTGTATTCGGTTTCCAACACCTCTCGGTGAATGCGTGAAAAGAGAAAGCCGTCACAGCTTTTAAGGTCAAACTCCCCCGCAATATCATGATACGCTTCCAGTGCTTCACGGTTGGCATCGTAATATTGCCGCGCCGTACCCATACCGTACCGCGCCGCGATGGTATGATAACAAGCACCATGCTGCGTGGTGATCTTGGCAGTGGTTCTGCCCGTCACGCCGCTGCCGATCGTGTCTGCCTCCGTCACGACGACATCCAGCCCTGCGCGTTTGAGGTGATACGCGCACAAAAGTCCGGTAAGTCCGCCGCCGATCACCAACACATCGGCACGAACGTCGTGTGTCATTGACGGAAAAGACGGCAGTTTTGCCGTGTTTGTCCAAAAAGTTTCCATCCGATCGCCTCCACATGGACAGTATGGGCGATTATTCAAAAAATAAACCGCGTGGTGCTGCCACGCGGTTGTTTTGTTATGTTTTGTTAAAATGGGGAAATGGGGCAAAACATCTCCGCCGCCATCAGGCGATCAAATTCCTTACATCCGATTGCGGCGAACAGTAGCGATCACGCGCTGTGCCACCGGCGCCAGTATTGTATTGAGTAACAATTCCGGCACAAAATTTACGAGAATAATACCGGTAAGTACATAATAAGCCACATTCTGGCCGGCCGCCCACAGTACGAGTGTATCGTAAAAGCACAATGACAGCATCGCCAAAAAGAGGCCGGTATTCACAACCGGAACGATTATGGCGCTTAGAAAAACGCCTACCGTTGGTTTTCCCATCTTCTTAAACACGGCAGACACCGCCGCACCTGCCGCACCGGCAGCCACACCTTTGCCAACACAGATCAGTGCCGTCAGCAACGGGTTGATGCTCCACAGCATATTGCCGCCGACATCCAGACCAAACACACAACACAATACCACGACAACGCCGAACACGCCGCCCAGTATCGCACCGGAACGAACACCGAACAATGCCCCGCCGACAACGATCGGAATCAGTACGAGCGAGAGCCCGAAAGGCCCGATTTTGATACTGTAACTGAGCAGTTGCAGCACCACGATCAGCGCCGTCAAAATCGACAGTTGCGCCAACCGCACGGTTTTTTTGGATACCATTTTCTACATCTCCTTGCTGTTGCTCCCTTTTTGGGATGCAGCGCGTAATATTCAAAAACCGTTAGCGATTTTTGACGTAGATCAGGCGCAGACCGTCGAGTAACAGTCTGCCGTCGTACACGGTTTCGTGCCGACAATGTGAGGCGATCTCCTCGCCTAGGCCACCCGTCACCACCACGGTGGCTTTGGTGCCAAGCTGGTCTTCAATGCGGTCACACATACCGTCGAGCATCGCCGAAGTGCCGAAGACCACACCTGATTTCATGGAATCGATGGTATTGGTGCCGATCACCTGCGCGGGTGCTTCCACGCGGATACGCGGCAACAACGAAGCGCGGTTAACAAGCGAATCCAGTGATGTGCCGACGCCCGGCATGATCGCACCCCCACGAAACGCGCCGTCGCCATCCACAACCGAAACCGTTGTGGCTGTGCCGAGATCCCAAATAATGCAGGGAGCACCGTATTTGGCGACTGCTGCCACGGCGCCGACCAACAAATCGGCACCGAGCTGTGCGGGGTTATCGATGCGGATGTTGATGCCGGTCTTCACACCGGGACCCACAAGCAGCGGGGTCACGCCCGTTACGCGTTTCACCGCATCGCCGAGCACTTTATCCAAGCCGGGAACGACCGAGCTTAAGATCGCACCGTCGATCTCGGATTCGGAAATACCGTACAACCGCAAGAGCGAAAGAAGCTCCACGGCATATTGGTCGCCGGTGCGTGTACGGTCGGTGGCAATGCGACATTCGCACACCAGAGTATCGTCACGAAAAGCGCCGACAGTTAGATTGGTATTACCCAGATCCAGTGTTAACAGCACGGCTTATTCCTCCTCTGTGCGGCGCGCAACAATATAGCGCGGACGGTTTTTAACTTCGTCAAAAATGCGGGCAATATAATGCCCGATGATGCCAAGACTGATCATGATCGCACCGCCGATCAACAATAACAGTAAAATGACGGTGGTAAACCCCTCAACAGCAGAGCCCATAAAAAAGCGGATAAGGGTCTGGATCGCCATCACAAAAGACGCGATAAGTGACGCAGCCCCCAGCACCGTTACCACGCGCAAGGGCGCGGTAGTAAAGGAGGTCAGATTGTTAACGGCATACTTAAACAAGCCGCCGATGGACCATTTGGACTGGCCATTGGTGCGTGCGACGACCTCAAACTCAACCGTCGTGGTACGAAAGCCCGCCCAGAACGACAGTGCACGGAAAAAGGTA
This sequence comes from Clostridia bacterium, assembly GCA_017436915.1. Classification (GTDB taxonomy): domain Bacteria; phylum Bacillota; class Clostridia; order Oscillospirales; family Acutalibacteraceae; genus RGIG3009. The sequence continues at coordinate 16,983 of JAFSCE010000008.1, read as the reverse complement.
TCTTTCTCCTGCAAGGTATTCATCACGTTCACCACGCGACGATCAAGCAATTTAAAATCCGAAGAGGACTGCATGTCCATGCCGACGGCTTTCCCAATCAAGCGATAGAACAACCGCGCACATACGCCGTGTGCCGCTTTTTCATTTCCGCGGGTGCTCTTCTTCCCTTCCACGACTTCAAAGCCCTGTTGCCACAATTCCCACATTTTCGGAATGACTTCCGGCGGAAATTGTAGGTCACAGTCGGTCACCACGCAAGCATCGCCTTTCGATTCGGAAAGACCTGCAAAAATAGCGGCTTCCTTGCCAAAATTACGACTGAACGATACACCGCGCACCGCAGGATGGCACCGTGCCTCCTCACAGATGCGAGCGTAGGTCTGATCCTTGGAGCCATCGTCTACAAAAATCAGCTCATACGGAATATCCGCCGTTTCCAGCACCTCGGAGATGCCGGCAACAGCAAGTGAAATGTTCTGTTCCTCGTTATAGGCGGGAATGACTACGGATAACAAACTCATCCGTCAAACCTCCTTTTGGCGCATGGCGCGTTCTGCTTCACGCTTCATATCGCGCCGCGCTGCATCCTCACGCTTATCATACAGTTTCTTACCGCGGCACAGCCCCAACTGCACTTTAACGCGCGAGCCCTTGAAATATAGTGACAACGGGATCAAGGTGAGACCCTGTTGCTGTTTTAACAAGCCGTATAACCGCATAATCTCCCGCCGATGCATCAACAATTTACGCACCCGCATGGGATCGCGATTAAAAATGTTGCCCTGCTCATAAGGACTTACGTGCATACCCTTGATGAACAGTTCACCGTTATCCACGGAACACCAAGAATCCTTTAAATTCACCGCGCCTTTGCGCAGAGACTTGACCTCAGTGCCGCACAGTTCAATGCCCGCCTCCATGGATTCCTCAACGAAATAGTCATGGAAGGCTTTTCGATTTTCCGCAATGGTCTTTGTTGCGATGCGCTCGCCTGCCATGACCGTTCCTCCTTATAGGTGTTTTATAATTCGCTTCGCCCTTCAAACGAACGGCTGAGCGTGACTTCATCCGCATATTCCAGCTCGCCGCCCACGGGAATACCGTAAGCGAGCCGTGTTACCTTGATTTCAAACGGCTTTAACAATTTGGAAAGATACATGGCGGTCGCCTCACCCTCTACGGTGGGGTTGGTCGCCATAATGACTTCCGTAACATCGGTGTTGGCCACACGCGTCAGCAACTGCTTGATGCGCAGCTGATCCGGCCCGACACCGTTCATCGGTGAAATGGTGCCGTGCAACACATGATATAAGCCGTGATATTCGCGCATCCGTTCAAACGCTAAAACGTCCTGCGGTTCCTCCACCACACAAATCACGCTCTCGTCGCGATTGGAGGCGGAACACACTGAGCACTGTTCACCGTCGGTCAGATTGCAACAGATCTCACATTCGTGAATGTTCTTTTTCGCATTCACAATGGCTTCGACGAAGCGGTTGCTCTGCTCTTCCGACATAGAAAGCAGTGAAAACGCGAGCCGTACAGCCGTTTTGTGACCGATACCCGGCAAGCGTTCCCATTGTTCAATTAAATTATCAAGTGCCGGAACTCGATACGCCATGACTCGACTCCTCCCGTTTTCGTTGGCGAATGATCCATCCGATCAGTGCCACAATCATCATGCCTAACAGACCGCCCAACCAATCCTTGAGCAGATCGATAAACTGAAATGCCCGCCCCGCATTCGACCAATGCTGCACGCTTTCATCCAGCACGGCAAAGGCGGCAAGAACGGGAAAAATCACCGCCGCCCAATGCCGAACTGCGTAACAGCGTATCAACATAGACGCACAAAACCCAAGCGCCATAAAGGTCACCACATGGGCGATATCACGCAAAATATCGTTTGCTTTTGCTGACACCGCAGCTTGCTTCTCCGGTGTCAATTCCTGATACGCAGGGACCTTCTCCAGTACAGATTGCGCCAAGGAATTGCTCAATCCACTTGACTGTGAAGCGGATTGCGAAGACAGCCCCAAGATCAACAGTGCACACAAAGCGGTTAAAATCCACCAAACAATGCGGCTTTTCATACATTAAAACGGCATTTTCATGCCGCCGGTGATCTGACCGAGCGTTTCTTCGGAATCTGCCTGCGCTTTACGCACCGCTTCGTTAACCGCCGCCACGATCAGATCTGCCAGCATTTCTGTATCCTCAGGATCAACCGCTTCCGGCTGCAGTTCGATAGAACGCAACAAATGTGTACCGTCCACCGTGGCTTTTACCATCCCACCACCGGCAGTCGCGCTGTATTCACGTTGCTCTAAATCCGCCTGTGCACTTGCCATATCTTCTTGCATTTTTTGCGCCTGCTTGAGCATGGCTTGCATATTGCCGCCTCCGGCATTACCATAGCCCTGCGGTAACCGTGCTTTCATATAAGGATCATCCTTTCATTTCAATCGAAATACCCGCTTCTGCACTTTGTTTTAAGAAGGCCGATAAGGGATCGTCTTCTTGCTTTTTCTCCGCCGTTTCCTGCTTAACGGGACGACCGCGGCTAATGCGCATCGGTTTGCCCGCAACCGCCTGCACGGCGTTCATGAGTGTGAACTTATTGCCATCCGTTTTCACTAACGATACGAACAAATCGTTATCGGTAACGACCACCAACCGTTCGCCGTCGGTCATGGCTTCTGAATCAATCAAAACGCCATACAGCGGCGGGCATTGGGTAGCCAGACGTTGGAGCACCTCTGCCCACTGGTCAAACGGTTGCATATCTGCCACAGGGGCAGCGGGTGTCGCAGGTGCTGCTGTCGGCGCAGGCACCGGCTCCTCTTTCGGCTTCTCGGCAGGTGCAGGTGTCGGTGCCGGAGCAGTCGCCGTTGTCGTTGCGACAACCGGCTTTTGCGATACCATACCCGCCTCTAGATCCTCAATACGGCGAAGCATGCTTTCCGGCGTAGAATCCAGACGCGGCTCGCACAGACGCAAAAGCGTGGTTTCCATCTCCACACGGCGGGAAACGCCACCTTTTAAGCGATCCAACGTGCCCTGCAGTACGTCGAGAATATGCAGTACCGCACCCAGTGTCAGCGTTTCGGCTTCGCTGTGCAGTTCCTGCAGTTCGGCAGGTGACACCGCAATCAAATCCTCCGACTTGCGAACACTTTTGACAACCATCAAATTGCGGTAAAACTCAATCATCTCCACGCACAGACGTTCCATATCCTTGGAGCCGTCGTACAACGCGCCGAGAACGGTTAATGCCGTTGTACCGTCGTGCTCACGCACCGCACGTGCTAAGCGGAACAAATGCTCACGGCCTGCCATACCGGTAGCTTCCACCACGGTATCTGCCGTGATATCCCGCGAGCGGGACAAGCACTGATCGAGGAGCGACAACGCATCACGCAAGCCGCCGTCGGCAAGCCGCGCGATCAACAGCGCCGCATCGTTTTCTAAAGTGAATTGTTCTTGTTCGGCAACGTAGTGTAAACGTGCGGCGATATCCGCGGCAGGAATTCTGCCAAAGTCGAACCGCTGGCAACGCGATAAAATGGTTGCGGGCAGTTTGTGCACCTCGGTGGTGGCTAAAATGAAAATAGCATGCTCGGGCGGTTCTTCCAAGGTCTTGAGCAACGCGTTGAACGCACCGGCGGACAGCATGTGCACCTCGTCAATGATATATACGCGGTATTTTGCCACCGCAGGTGCAAAATTCACTTCCTCGCGCAGATCGCGTATGTTATCAACACCATTGTTCGATGCCGCATCAATTTCTACCACGTCCAAAATGGTACCCGCATCAATGCCGCGGCAATTGTCACATTCGTTGCACGGATCGCCATCTTGCGGATGCAAGCAGTTAACGGCCTTTGCAAGAATTTTGGCGCAGGAGGTCTTACCTGTTCCCCGAGAACCGGTAAACAGGTAGGCGTGTGCTAAACGACCGGAACGCAATTCGTTTTTGAGCGCTGTTGTTACAGCCGGTTGCCCGTAAACCTCGGTAAAGGTCTGCGGTCGCCATTTGCGGTATAATACTTGATACATGCTCTCGCCTCCTTTTAAAAGCGCCATGTCCTCTCGGGCATACGGGCCAACAGGTTACCTGCGGCGCACGGAAGAATCCGCTTAATGCTGCTCGGTTCCCCGCCTGACATGGTTCACGGGCCACCGTCGCACAGGACCCATCAGCCCGTATGCCCCAAAGTACACGGCGCTTCTGATAAGTATAGCATATTTCTTTTAAAAAAGCAACACAATCGCACTTTTTTCTACGGTGTTGTATAATCAAGCCCCGCTGTTGCCGACACCGTTCCGTCCCGCCGCACAAACAGTGCTTCGGTATCGGAGAGCGACTCAATAAGCGTTCTTGCCCGCTCCTCTCCCATCACGAAGCACGCGGTAGACAATGCATCCGCATCTGCCGACTTTTCAGCCACGATCGTGACCGATGCCAACGTGTTCTGGACCGGCATACCGGTAGCGGGATCCAACAAATGATGGTATCTCACGCCATCTTGATCAAAACCGCGCTCATAAATGCCCGACGTGACGACCGACATATCACTTTTTTCGATGACAGCACATAACGAATCCGTCGCCGACGGATCCTTGATGCCGATACGGAATGGCGCCCCCTCTTTATTACCGATCGCGACGATGTTGCCACCAAGATCAATGAGTGCTGACCGAACGCCCTTTCCTCTCAGGACGCTTGCCACCCGATCGGCAATATACCCTTTGGCAATACCGCCAAGATCAACAGCACCCTTTTCCAAGGTGACAGTATGACCGACCAAATGCAATCCGCGATAGTCTATCAGCGACACTGCCTGCTGCAACGCCGCTGCTTCAGGTATCGTCCCTACTGTGAAATCCCAAAGCACGGATGCCGAACGTATGGTAATATCTAACGCCCCCTCGGACAACTGTGCGTACCGTCGGGCAAGAGCAAGTACCTCGGCGGTTTCTGGCGCAACCGTCACCGGTTGCCCGCCAGCCGTGTTCAAGCGCATCACGTCACTGTTTTCTCGTGTGGCACTGAGCAACGCTTCCAGGCGCTCGATTTCGGCAAAAGCTGCACAAAGCACCTCTTCGGCATCTGCTTTGCCGGTGTCGTAAAGGGTAATCGTCACCACCGTATCCAACGCAAAATCGGTACGCGATGGCAAGGAGGGTTCGGCAGTACAGGCACACAACGAACACAAAAAGAAAAAGAGTACTGCGATGGCTGCATATCGTTTCACGTAATCCCCCCCTTGCTTTGTTACGTATAGTGTAGCATTTCTCGCAGGGAACTGTAAAGAGAAAAATGTAACAAGTTTGTAACAATAATTGAACAACCACCAACTTTTGGTTATACTCATAACAGTATTATCGAAAAGGAAAGGAGAGGATGGCTCATGCGCAGAAAATGGCACCGTCTGTTTTATCACGAAAACGCATTTATGTGGGCCATCCTGTTGCTCACTGCTATCCCGATCTTCCCGGAATATTGCGCCCCCGTGCTGGCAATTGCTTCGCTTTTTGTCGCGGGAGTCGATGCCCGCAAGCGAAACAAGGACATTCAAATCGGCCCACTGGGCAAAATTCTACTGGTGTATCTCATCTATACCGCTATCGGCATTTTCTATTCCGCGCATCCGCTCAACAGTCTGTCCACCTTTGCCATGTGGGCGGTCATGTTTTGCGGATATTTAACCGTTACCACTGTCGTATATACCCGCCGCCGTCTGCACACCGCTTTGTTCTTGGTGGGGATAGTTGCCGCGTTCATCGGAGCGGTTGCGTGCGTGCAATATCTGCTCATCACCGTTCTGGACAAAGAGGTTTCCAATCAACTGTGGCTACCTCTTGATGAGTTTTTCTACAGATATTTCCCGATGGACATCGACTTGCACATGGCCGATAACCGCGCCAGTGGCACCTTCAACAACCCCAACATTCTCGGCGAGTATTTAGCGATGCTTTTGCCGCTGATCGGATACTACGGATTTTCGGAGTTCCGCACCCGCCGTTCTTTGCTCACGCGCATTTTTCTGTTCATTGCTATTCTCGGTGCGGCAGTTTCTTTTTCGCGCGGCGCGTATATCGCCATGCTTTCCATCCTACTGATGATCTTCGTTTCCAACCTAAAACGAATCACCCCCCTTGCCTTATGTGTCGTCGCCGCAATCTCCCTTATTCCTGAGGCGATTATGAATCGCTTTTTATCCATCGGCAAGGGCGGTAGCGATTCTGCTATTTCCGAGCGTTTCGAGGCATGGGACGTTGCCATTCGCACCATCATTGAGCGGCCCCTTTTCGGGCTTGGCCCCGGTGTCAGCAACTTCTGGGAAAAACTGCAAAACGCCGGTGTCGGCGCACCTCATTCACACAATCTTGTACTACAGATATTGGTCGAAGGCGGCTTTGTTGCTTTATTCATCTTGTGCATGATCGCCATCCGCATGCTGCAAAACAGTCTGGAACTTGCCAACCGCAATCGCCACGGCAGCGGGCTTGGCAATTCCCTCGTTATGTTCGTCGTCGCATTTGTGGTATACGGTATGGTAGACTATCCGTTCCTATCGCCCAAGCTGGTGGGCAACTTTTTGATGATCATCGGTTTTGCAGACGTGATCGCCCATATTTATCTGCGTCAACCGTTTGCAGCACTTCTTTCCGTACCCATCACTCTGTGGCAGCGCGTAAGCAAACGCCTCGCTTCACTAAACCCTAAAAAAATTTCAAAAAGCCCTTGACTTTTCGTTGCAAACCCACTATAATCTATTTCGTTGTCCAAATCTGCGCTCGTAGCTCAGCTGGATAGAGTGCTTGACTACGAATCAAGAGGTCAGGGGTTCGAGTCCCTTCGGGCGCGCCAAAAAGAGAGTATCACCGCAAGGTGGTGCTCTCTTTTTTCGTCCGAAGGGACTCGAAAGACCGTTAAGAAAACGCCACAGTGTGGCGTTTTTAGGTCGTCGAGTTACTCCGCCCTCATTCGCTGTGCCGAAACTCATAAACGAGATCGTTCTGCCGCACTGTACAAAAACACTTCGGGCGCGCCAAGAAAAACCGCTTAACCAAGCCATTTTCGGCAAGGTCGGGCGGTTTTTTGTTTACCCAAAGCCCCCAACTTGGGGTTTATTTGGGGTTTATTATATGAAAATATACCTGTTTACACCGCATATTTCATCACAAAAGAAACCCGCCCAACCGTTCGGGAGCCCCGAATAGCTGAGCGGGTCATTTGTTATTATGCGCGTTTCACAGGATGCAGGATGTCACCGAGCAGATCGGCGGCCCGTTCATCGGCGGATTGGATTGCGTGGGTATAGATATTACTCGTGGTTGTCATATTGCTGTGGCCGAGTCGCTTTGATACGGTACGCAGATCCGCACCGCCCGCGATCAGCAGCGTGGCATTTGTATGACGTAAGCTGTGCAGGTGGATCTTCGGAAGATCATGCCGGGCAACGAAGTCACCAAACCACTTTGTTAGCGTATCCGGGTAGATCGGCTTGCCGTCCCATTGTATGAACACTTTGCCACTGTCCACCCATCTATCACCGACCAGCAACCGCGTTTCCAACTGCTCCGCTTTAAGCTTGCGTAACAGATCCATAGCTTCTGCCGGCACCTTTATGACACGCTTCGATGACTGCGTTTTCGTTTCATCGTCAAACACGCCACGGCTCGGCACGTAGATCGACGAGCGGGAGATATCGATCAGACTGTGTTCAAAATCAATGTCCGACCATTCCAGGCCGCACAGCTCCCCACGTCGCATACCGGTATATAGCAACGTCGTCACGATGGCACGATACTTTAACGGCTCATCCTGCAGACAAGCGAGAAGCTGCTGTGCCTGGTTCTCGTCCAGGTATGCCGCTTCCTTGCGCTCGGCTCTCGGAGCTTCCACGCGCCGGCACGGATTCGCAAAGATCACTTGCCACTTGACGGCCTTTTCCAATATCGAGGACAACACCCGGTGATAATGCAGCACCGTATTGCCCGACAGCGCACGTGCACGCTCCACTACCTCAAACAATTCACGCAGCGGAATGTGCAACGCTTCGCAGATCTTCTGTGCCGTGCGCGCGGCAACGTTGTCGCAACGCACCGCCACCGATACCGTATTCACAGATAACCCACTCACGTCGGCCAACGCCTGGAATGTCAGCCCACGTTCTTTAAGGAGCGGGCGCAGGTTTCTCTTTGCCCGATATAGATCGTCCTGCCGCTCACCGCTCCCCGATAACTCGTTGTAAAACTCCATCAGATGGCGCGGCTGTAATCGATCAAGCGTGATATTCCCAAGTGACGCTTTGATCCGCGTGAGCAAGATCCGGTACCCGTTCACCGTCTTGGGCCGTAGCTGTTTCTCGGCGTATTCTTCCATCCAGTAATCGATGAACTCCGCAAACCGGATCGAGCCGTCAAGCACCTGCCCGGACATGACACGTTCCTCAAACAACACCGCTTGCCGTTGTAACTCTTTCGCGATCTGCCGCTCGGTCATGTTCGGTGCCGGTGTCCAGATCTTCCTACGTCGGATCTGTCTGCCCGCCATATCATACCCGGCAGATACGATGATCCTGTACGCGTCCCCACGTTTTTCGATTGTCGCCATAATAAAAAATACCCCCTTGGCAAAAAATGATTGCATTTTAAGCCGGAGGTATGCTATACTGTGGGTGGTTTCATGGCCCATAGTCGAGCGTGCATACCTCGGCTGTGCTGCCCTCGTTCCTGTTCCAGCAGGAGCGGGGGCTTTTTTATTTCTTTTGTTCAAATGCGGTATCAATCTCCGAGTCCATCCGTCTGAGAAAATCGAACGATGCGGGGTTCAGTCCATCAGATGGGTTTACCCCGTTTTTCTGTTCTTCTTCGAACAGTTTCAAATTATCTCGCATTGCTTGCTTCAGCACGTGCGCCTTTTGCTCTTTTCGTTTTACAAAATGGAGAATAAGGAAAATACTCCCTGCCAACCCTAAAAACCATCCCACGCTTGAATCGTTAAAAACATACTCGCCGATTGCTTCCAGTCCTGAAGGGACACTAAAAAACAGTAACAGCCAGTACAGGAAGTCCAAACATTTTTGAAGGATTGATTTAGAATTCATATTGCATTTCCCTTTCGCTGTCGTTTTAGATCACACTGTCAAGCCCTCGATCGCGTATTCATACAAAAACGCTTTGACCTTGTCCGGCTCTCCCGTGTTGTAGTAGTCCACCAACAGATCGTTGAACTGTTGCATATTGGTTTCTTTGATCGTCAGCATACCCGCGCCCGCTCCGACGAGGATCTTGTTTGCCGCCACAAGCGACGTGCGCTTGTTGCCGTCCCAAAAGAGCTGTGAGCGGGCACCCCACGTAAAGACGTTCAGCGCCTTTTCGGTGGCGGTGGTATCGGCCGACAGAATAGTGGCGAGCTCTCCGACCACCTTTTCCCGATCGGGTACCGGTGGCTCATAGTCCGTACCGGAGATCCCCACCGTGCCGGTGCGCAGCTTCCCCCACTCCAACGCTTCATTGCGAGCGATATACCCGTTGAGCTTGCAGAGGTAATCAAGATCGAGCGGATCATCGACCGAGCCGAGCAGGAACCGCCACGCGTCCCGCATATTCAAAATGGCTTGAATATCATCGAGCCGTACGTTTGGCACGTTCACGCCGTCAAGGATCGTCTTTGTCTGCGGGAATGTCACGGCGCGGTTTTCCATCCGCATACCGCAATACACGTTCAAGTCCCACCGCTTTTTGGCGAGGAATAAGCTCTGCTCGGCGGTGAGCTGATATTTATCAAGGTAATGGCTCATACCATACACCGTCCTTAATCTACAAAATCGGGAAGCGTGTCTATTTTGTCAATCAACTCCTTTATGGTTTCCGGCGAAACATATCCGCTGCCGCGTGCCGCAACTAAGATCTCCGGTTCCTCTGATGGCGAAATATCCAACAGCTTGTCAACGGCTGGCTGGATCGCCGGCTTGTCGCGGTAGGCAAGTACCACCTTTTCCTCGTGTTGGGTCAGTTTCCCCACCTTTTGGGTAACGCCCAGCGGTTCATTTTCCCAACCCATAATCCATGCCGCCGATACGCCGGTAGCTTGCGCAATAAGTTGGATTCGATCAAGCGGGATCTTGCGCGTCTCACCTGTTGCATATCTTTGTAGAGCCGATTTAGGGATGCCGGTAGCTTTCGACAATTCACCGTAGGAGATTTCCTTAGCGTTGATTGCTTGTAAAATTCTATTACATATCGCCAACAGTTCCTCACTCATGGTTCTCACCTCGGTATGAGTATAACACAGTCGTCCCAAAAAAGCAATACAAAATATCAAAAAAACTAAAAATCGTCCCACTTTTGGTTGACACGTAGCAAAAAGCGTGTTATCATTAAATCGTCCCACATTTGGGTCGATTTCAAAAAAAGGGGGTGAAGACATGAGAAAAACAAAACTGATCGGCATAATGGCGGAGAAAGGATTTTCGCAAAGATCAATCGCAAAAGAGCTTGGTGTTTCTGTGAATACGATAAACGCAAAATTAAACGGACGCACTGCGTTTGATGCCCTTGAGATCATAAAGCTGTGTGAAATCCTGGGTATTACCAATTCTGACGAGAAAATCGAAATTTTTTTACAGTAATCGTCCCAAAAATGGAACGATCGAGAAAGGAACAAGAGCCATGAACCCAAAAGAAATAGCGCAACACGTTTTATTAGAACACGGTATATCAGGATTGCCGTTCGGCGTTGGAGACCTCAGCCGTGCGTTGGGTATTACCGCCAAACTTACGAAACCTTTTGAAATCCAAGAATGGGGCGGAGGCATCGCCCATCTTATGAACAATGAACCGTACATTTTTGTTGATCCAAGCTATTGTATAGAGTATCAAAAATTCACCGCTGCGCACGAGATTGGCCACATTTTGCTCGGCCACTTGGGCAGTTGGACAGATGCGAACGGCACACAATATGCGAACCGAAAGTGTAACGAGGCAGAAGCCAATGCTTTTGCCGAGGAGCTGACAATGCCGGAGTGCGTGCTGATGAGCTGCGGGATCACGACGGTACGGCAGATAAAAAAGCTGTGCAGGATCCTGCCCGAAGATTCCAAGCAAGTAGTGGAGCGTGTCCGGCAACGCCTAAAAAGCGGTGATCCGTTTACGCCGACAGAGCAACAGCTTGTGCGGCAGTTTGCCGACTACATACAACAGCACACGAAAAAATCCGTTTGTCGAAAGGAGCGGGCAGCATGCGCCACAAATTCTTAGCACAGCCGGAGCAGATCACCCGGCATTACGGCATCCGCCCCGCTATCTTCGAGGGCGTATTGCCGGTGTATGCGGTCGTGATGTTGGAGCATCCGCAGCACGTGATTCTCAGCTTAGTAAAGCAACCCGCCGCCGCGCATTACTGCCACGACCTGGAGCGGGCGAATTTCGGGTATGACGAGGTAGAGATATGAGTAATCAAGCCGTGATCGAAACCGCGCAGCAGACGTTATTAGAATACGGTGTCACACAGTTCCCGATACGTGTGTCCCCGCTCTGTGATCGGATGGGAATCCACTGCAAGCTCTATCACCCAAAAGACGACAACGACGGATGCTGTGGTATACGCAACAATACCGTATACATTTTTATCGCCGAAAGATTTGCACCGACCACCAAAAAGGATCTGCGGCACACAGCCGAATACCGGCGCTTTACAGCCGCACACGAGCTTGGGCACGCACTGCGCGGTCACGTCGGCTCTTGGTCGTGGGTGTCCGAAGACGGTACCACACATCACACCACCGGGCGTAGGATGACGTCTGAACAGATAGAACAGGAAGCGGACGCCTTTGCCTCCGAGTTCCTTATGCCACAATGTGTGCTGCTGTCCTTAGGTGTCACGACCACCGACGAGATCATGCGGTTATGTGAGGTAACAAAACCGGATGCAACAGTTGCCCTGAAGCGGTTAAACAAACGCCGCCGACAGAGGATCCCGCTCTCCCCGCTTGAAACACAGATCTGTGCACAATTCCACGACTACATAAAAGGGATGGGAAAGCATGGCACGACGTAGAAAAACCCCGCTCGATGTTTGCGCCGAGCTTGGAATCGTCACCGCCGAGATCGATATACGGGGAGACGAGGGGTTTTGCTTTGTATACAACGGGCAACCGTTTGCGTTTACCAAGACCGGTTGGCCGAACACAAAACGCGATACCGCCTTACGCGTTATGATCGCGCAGTTGTTGCTCGGCTATGTCGGCGCGTGGGGTGATGATTTTGTTTACGACGCAAGGAACACCCCCGACAGTATACAGGCAACACAGATTCGCGAAACCATCGTGGATATGTTTGGAGAAATGTGAGGATATGAAATGACAAAAGAGCAAAAAGATTTCTGCTTTGAATTGGAAAACTGCGCACAGGAGATTGCGGCCGTACAACAGACCTTTTCCGCCATCAGCGTGGCCGCTGCGTCGGATACGTTCACGATCGGACCGCAAACGTTGTTGATCCCGTGCACGACTCTGATGCAGATCGCCAACCGAATGGACGAGCTGTACGACAAAGCAACAGTACTCTTCGCACAGAAAGGAGAATGACGATATGGCAGCACGCATGAGAACCATCAACGAGGCAGCCAAAGAACTGAAAGCCGAGGATCCCGCCACGGCCGTTTCCGCGTGGACGATCCGGCAAATGATAAAGAGCGGGCAACTCCCCTACGTCCCGATCGGCACAAAGATGCTCATCAATATGGACAACTTGGAGCGGGTACTGTGCTCCAAAGAGGTATCGCTTTGATTATGCGACATAAGAAAGGGACGTGACGATATGGCTTGTTTTTTAGTTGCCACCGTACATTTCATTTTTATCGGAGCGCTTGTGTGGCTCCTGCAGGAGATCTTACCGCGCCGGATCAAGCGCAACCTGCTCCGCTTCTTCCGCTTCGATGGGCCGGAACAGTAACAAAAAAACACACCCGCGATATGCGCCGGTAACGCTCGCAGGTGTGTCCGTACAGAGGGGTAGATCCTCTGTGCTTATTATACCCCACCGCGTGGGATTTTGTCAAACGAAAGGGAGTGAGATCCATTCACGCATACTATGAGAATATCGTTGCTCAGATCAAGGAGCGGGTCGATCTGCAAGACGCGATCGAGCGGTACACCGGCGAACCCATCAAGCATGGCAAAATGCGTTGCCCGTTCCACGGTGAGCAGGACGCGTCTTTCACGATCTACCCGCACAATAACACGTTCTATTGCTTCGGCTGCGGAGCGGGCGGGGATCTGATCGACTTTGTGCGCCGGTTCTTTAACCTGGATTTTCGGGACGCGTTACAGAGGATCGATACCGATTTCGGTCTATGCCTGTTACAACGTCCCACCCTCACCGCCTACCGCAAGGCACAGGCGGAAGCTCAGCACCGCCGACAGGAACGTGAGCAACGGCAAAAAGCCGCTGCGGAATTAGACGCACGGTACTGGGCGGCCTATGATCGGTGGCTCCGGTACGATCGGATCATATGCGAACAGCGCCCCGCGTCGGCCGATCACCCACCGTCAGCCGCGTTTATGGAAGCCATCAGCAATATTGAGAACGCCAAATATCAACTTGACGCTTTGGAACAGGAAAGGAGAAAACAAACGAGTGGAAAACCAAATACAACAAATGACAGCGGCACAGCTGCTAAGCCCGGAAACCTTTGACCGTATTTTCGACAGCGCGGACGAGATCACCAAGACACGGCTGCTGCTTGCCTTGCAGGATCGAGCGGAAGAGCTTGGGTGCCACAGAGCTGCCCGCTCGCTCATCAGCGCATACCGAACAGAGGAAAGCAAGATGCTGGAGCAGCTCCCCCGCCGCAAGGTGGATTTCCCTGTGGAGTACGACCGCTCCGGACGGATCCGCCGCACCATCAACAATTTTGAACAGATCATAGCGAATGATCCGTACTTTGCGGGCCTGCAATACAACCTGCTCACCAACGCCATGGAGCGTGTAACTGAGGACGGACAAGCTCAGCTGTGGACAGACGCCGACGATAACCTTGCTTTCAGTTACATAGAGCGGGAGTATCGGATCCAAAGCACACAGTTTTGTTTGATCGCGCTCGCCAACGTTGCCCGCTCGCGTGCGTATCATCCGATAAAGCGGTTGATTGAAGCCGAGCAATGGGACGGACAAAAGAGGATCGACAACTTTCTGTGTCACGCTTTGAAATGCGAGGACACGCCGTACACGCGTGAGGTCAGCCGTCTGATCTTCGCCGGTGGGATCCATCGGATCTATAACCCCGGATGTAAATTTGACAGCGTGCCGGTGCTGATCGGCAGACAGGGCGAGGGCAAAAGCACCGCCGTCCGTTTGCTCGCCATCCAGGATCAATTCTATACCGACACCTTCACGATCGAGGGCAAGGACGGTATGGAAACCATCACCGGCAAATGGATCTGCGAGCTCAGCGAGCTGTTGGCACTCACAAAAGCACGTGAGGTGGAATCCATCAAATCTTTTTTGAGTCGGCAAATCGATCATTACCGCCGCACCTATGATCGCAAGCCCGCCGACTATCCGCGTCAATGCGTGTTTATCGGTACCACCAATCAGCCGCAATTCCTAACCGACAAGACAGGAAACCGCCGTTTTCTTCCTGTCCGGGTACACGGCAACGGGTACGAGCTCATCGGACGTGAGCAGGAGCTACGCGCCTACATCCGGCAATGTTGGGCGGAAGCCAAAACGCTGTACGATAAAAACGCGCTGCCGCCGTTCCCCGATCCCCGGTTGCTCGGCCAGATCACCAAGGAACAGGCAGAAGCGGTCGAGGAAGATTACCGCACAGGTCTGATCATCGACTACCTGTATGGCCGCGACGAGATCTGCGTGCTCGACCTGTGGAAAAACGCCTTGCTGAACGAGTACACCAAACCCACCCCGAAAGATAGCCGCGAGATCGCGCTGATTCTTGAAAGTCTACCGGAATGGAAAAAGCAACCCGTTGTAAAACGCTTCACCGGCTTTGGCGTGCAAAAATACTGGAAACGCATCGAGTAAAAATGTAACCGAACAGAGAACAGCCCCGCTTTTTGGGGCTGTTTTTTCGTTCGGTTACAATTCGGTTACACATTCGGTTACACCCGCAAACCCGCTTGGTTACTGGTTTTTTTATACTTCTGTAACTATGTAACCGAAAATATAAAACATAATAAGAAATATATATAAAAACAGATAAAAAATACACATAATTAATATATTACATAGAGAAAAATCAGTTACTCGGTTACAAAACGCCCGTAAACCCGCACTGTTGCGCAGTTTTTTGTGTAACCGCTACCTGTAACCGACTCTGTTGCAGTTACAAAACCACGTCATCCGTGGCGTGAAATTCGTTTTAAGGATCCCCAAAACGAATACCGCACAGCCGTATGACGAATAACGCCGCCCTGCCGGTGATCGCCGCCTATTTTTATAGCTCTGCATATCGCCTGTGTGCCTTTCTCACAAACCCGCTCACTGCAAGGCTTTACGTTGTTTTTGGTAGGTGACTTTCAAGTGTTACTTTTTGTAGTCAACTGCACGGCATTGACACCAGTATTGTGATGTGATATAGTGACGATAGAAACACCGCTTTCGATCACGTTACCTACGGGCCGTGACAGGCCGTTAATTCGGTCGGCGGTGTTTCTTATGCAGGACACATCTGATGAGGCACCGTGTGATGAGTCGGAAACGACAGGTTGCACACCGCCCAAGGATGTGTTCTTGTGCGTTTATGCGCAATCATCCGCCGAGAACCGCACAAAACGCACCGCAAATCGTTCCGCACGTCGTTTTCCTTGTCGTTTCTCGCCTACAAACCAAAACGCCCAAAAACGGCATTTAAAAGGCAAACAGAAGTGTGCACTTCGATTATTGACACTGTTGCCGCTTTGTGGTATTCTGTTCTGTAGAAACAGTCCCATTACGCGAGGAGATATTGGAGCTTGTTAGCTCCCCTCGGAAAATAGGCTGTTTTCGTCGGCCTCAGAGATGTGGATTGGGAACGTGCCAGGGTGGTGGCGTACTTTCCGCTTATAGCTGAGGCCGCCTTTTTATGAGAAAAAATATTGAGGAGCATATCTATATACACTCCCCCCCGGGGTGGCAGGGGGATGGGATCCGGTGGTCCGGTGGCGACACCTTTGCGAATCGCACAGAGGGTTGGCCACCTATCAGCAGTGGTCTTTATGGATCCCAATCGTGGTGCGGCGTGGTTAGGTTCCGTTCCTCTCTGCTTCGAATATCGCAACAGCATTGCCATAGGATATCAAGCGTCCTGTCTGCTTGTACTGCTGCACCGTCCACCGCACAACGTCATTGATCGTCAATGGCTTGCGCTGGGTGGTCTGTCGCCTTGGCTTTGGTTGCTGCACAACAATCTCCCGCTCCGGCGATACATTTACCGTTGTCGGTTCTTCGCTTGCACCCGCTCGATAGGATCGCATAAGACACACGGCCGAACAGTGCTGCGCGTCCGGTCGATCCTCTGATACGGTAAACACTTTCCCGCATTGTTCGCATACTCGCTCGATGGTGATCCTCTCCTTTGCGTAAATCTCCTCACCATTATAGCACATCACGCCCGAAACCGCACCCCCAAGCAGGGGGCTTATTTGGGGTTTATTGCTCTCATAAACCCCAAGAAAACAGCAAACGACAGCAACCCACAACCTCTAAAAAACCGCTTGATATCAAGGTTTTTTGCACATCACCAAACGACACCAAACGCCCAAAAATCAACTACGAATCAAGAGGTCAGGGGTTCGAGTCCCTTCGGGCGCGCCAAAAATACCGTTCACGCTTTTGCCCGTTGTTCTTAACGGAGTAAATGGTGCGGTATGTAACCGGAAGGCATAATGCCTTCCGGTTACAGCTGTTTTTAGGCGGTTATTGCTGCCATTTGCAGTTCCATCGGTATCACCGCTATTGTGGATACTG
>JAFSCE010000007.1 GCA_017436915.1 Clostridia bacterium | reverse complement strand
TGTTTTTCCCGGCTTTTGCGATGTGCATGTGCATTTTCGTGAGCCGGGTTTTTCTTATAAAGAAACGATCGAAACGGGAAGCCGCTCGGCGGCGGCGGGCGGTTACACCGCCGTGTGTACCATGCCGAATTTGAATCCCGTTCCCGATTCAGCGGAGCACATTGCCCTGCAGCAGCATATCATCGACCGCGACGCATGCATTCACGTTTACCCCTACGGTTCTATTACGATAGAACAAAAAGGGGAGCGGCTGTCGGATTTTGCTGAGATGGCGCCGTACGCGATTGCTTTCTCGGACGACGGCAGAGGTGTGCAGAGCGAAGAAATGATGCGCGAAGCCATGCGGCGGGCAAAAGCCCTCGGCAAACTGATTGTGGCGCACTGCGAGGATAATTCACTCTTACACGGTGGCTATATCCACGACGGGGAATACGCCAAAGCGCACGGCCACAAGGGCATCTGTTCAGAAAGTGAATACGGTCCCATTATCCGCGACTTAAAACTGGCAGAGGAGATCGGCTGCGGTTATCACGTCTGCCACATTTCGGCGGCGGAAAGCGTGGAGGCGATCCGCGAAGCGAAACGGCGCGGCGTGGACGTCACGTGTGAGACCGGCCCGCATTATTTGGTGCTGGATGACTCCTGCCTGCAAGAGGACGGCCGCTTCAAAATGAACCCGCCGCTGCGCTCGAAACGCGACCGCGAAGCGCTTATTGAGGGTATCCGCGACGGCACGATCGACATGATCGCCACCGACCACGCCCCGCACTCCGCCGAAGAGAAGGCAAAAGGTCTTTCGGGCAGTGCGTTCGGCATTGTGGGTCTGGAAACGGCATTCCCCGTTTTATACACACACTTGGTTAAATCGGGCATCATCACCATGGAACGCTTGTTGGAGTTGCTCGTTTATAACCCGCGCAAGCGGTTCTCAATTCCCCAGACGGAAGATTTTTCCGTGTGGGATCTTTCAAAACAAGTAACGGTTGACCCGGCACATTTTCAATCGCTCGGCAGAGCCACCCCGTTTGCGGGGGATGCGCTGTACGGCGAATGTGTGCTGACGGTTTGTAACGGTAAGATTGTTTATCAACGATAAATGGGAGAGGATAGTATGGCTAAAAGAACAGACATCAAAAAAATTCTGATCATCGGCTCCGGTCCGATCGTCATCGGTCAGGCGGCGGAGTTTGACTATGCCGGCACGCAGGCGTGCTTGGCGCTCAAAGAGGAAGGGTACGAGGTTATTTTGTGTAACTCCAACCCCGCCACTATCATGACGGATACCACCATCGCGGACAAGGTCTACATGGAGCCGCTCACATTGGAATACATCGCGAAAATTCTGCGCTACGAGCGTCCCGACGCCATCGTTCCCGGCATCGGCGGTCAGACGGGTCTTAACCTCGCTATGCAGTTAGAGAAAAAGGGCGTGCTCAAAGAGTGCGGTGTAGAACTGCTCGGCACCAGCAGTGAAAGTATCGAGCGCGCCGAGGACCGTGAGCTGTTCAAAGAACTGTGCGAATCCATCGGCGAGCCGACGATTCCTTCTCAGATCACCTATTCACTCGACGAAGCCAAACAGGCGGCGAAAGAGATCGGCTATCCGGTCGTTCTGCGCCCCGCGTTCACCCTCGGCGGTACCGGCGGCGGCTTTGCGTACAATGAGGAAGAACTCATCGAAGTCGGCTTAAATGCTTTCAAACTTTCTCCCGTGCATCAGGTGCTCATCGAAAAGAGCGTCAAAGGTTATAAAGAGATCGAATTTGAGGTCATGCGCGACTCGCAGGATCACGCCATCACCATCTGCGGCATGGAAAACATCGACCCCGTCGGTGTCCACACCGGCGACTCGTTGGTAGTGGCCCCCATCATGACCTTAAGCAAAGAAGACGAAAAAATGCTCAACGACAGCGCGATCAAGCTGATCCGCGAGCTCAAGATCGAGGGTGGCTGCAACGTGCAGTTTGCGCTCAATCCCACCACCAGTGAATACTATCTTATTGAGGTCAACCCGCGCGTGTCGCGTTCCTCAGCGTTGGCATCCAAAGCCAGTGGCTATCCGATCGCGCGTGTAACGGCGAAGATCGCGGTCGGCATGGCACTCGAAGATATTGCCATCGCCAACACCAACGCGGCATTTGAGCCGTCTTTGGATTACGTTATTGCGAAATTACCGCGTTTCCCGTTTGATAAATTCGCCACTGCGCCCAACACCCTCGGCACACAGATGAAAGCCACGGGTGAGGTCATGGGTATCGGCTCTACCTTGGAGGAGTGCTTGCTCAAATCGGTGCGCTCTCTGGAAATCGGTGCCTGCCATTTCCACCTGCCGAAATTCGATCATATGTCGTCAGACGAGTTGCGGGCGTACATCAAAGAATTTAAGGACGATAACGTTTTCGCCATCGCACAACTGATGCGTCTTGGTGTCAGCGTCAAGGAATTATTTGAAATCACCGCCATTACCCCGTATTTCCTGGAAGCGATTGAACGCATCGTCAAAAAGGAAACCGAGGTTAAAGCGGCGCCGGGCGATCTTGCCGTGCTGAAAAGCGCCAAACTGATGGGCTTCAGCGACCGTTTCATCGCGAAACTCTGGGGCATGAGCGAGGTTGAGGTTTACAACTTGCGTAAAGCCGAGGGGATGTTCCCCGTGTACCGCATGGTGGATACCTGCCATACCGGTGCGTATATTCCGTATTTCTACTCGTCCTACCAAGGGGAAAACACCTCCATTTTGACGGATAAAAAGAAGATCGTTGTTCTCGGCGCCGGTCCGATCCGTATCGGCCAGGGTGTGGAATTTGACTATTCCACCGTGCACGCGGTTACGACCATTAAGAACTCCGGCTATGAAGCCATTATCATCAACAACAACCCCGAAACGGTGTCCACCGACTACACCACTGCGGACAAGCTGTACTTCGAGCCGCTGACGGTGGAAGACGTCATGAACATCATCGAATTTGAAAAACCCGAGGGTGTTATCGCGTCGCTCGGCGGTCAGACGGCCATCAACTTGGCTGAGCCGCTGATGGAGCGCGGTGTTAAGATCATCGGCACCGACTGTGCGGCAATTGAACGCGCAGAAGACCGCGGCAGTTTCGAACGGATCCTGCGCGAACTCAACATCCCGCAGCCCAAGGGCCATGCCGTCACCAACATCGAAGACGGTATCGCGGCCGCTGCGGAGATCGGCTATCCGGTCTTAGTGCGCCCGAGCTTCGTGCTCGGCGGCAGAGCCATGCAGATCGTGGCGGGCGAAGAACAACTCCGTCATTATTTGAAAACCGCCGTTGAGATCGACGAGGATAAACCCGTTTTGGTCGATAAATACATTCAGGGCAAGGAAGTAGAGATCGACGCGATCTGCGACGGTAAGGACGTCTTTGTCCCCGGTATCATGGAACTGGTCGAGCGCACCGGTGTTCACTCGGGTGACTCTATCAGCGTGTATCCCACGTTCAGCATCTCGGACAAAGTCAAAGGCACCATTCTGCAGTATGCGAAGAAACTGGGTCTCGGCATCGGTATCATCGGTTTGTTCAACATCCAGTTCATCGTTGACAAGGACGAAAACGTCTTTATTATCGAAGTGAATCCCCGTTCTTCCCGCACCGTTCCGTTCCTGTCCAAGGCAACGGGCTATAGCTTAGCGGACATCGCGACCGAGGTCATCATGGGCAAGAGTTTGAAGGAACAGGGCATCTTCAGCATCTATCCCGACGAGAAAAAGCGTTGGTATGTCAAAGTGCCTGTGTTCTCGTTCAATAAGATCCGCGGCTTGGACGCGTATCTGTCGCCCGAAATGAAATCCACGGGAGAAGCGATCGGCTACGACGATAAACTCAACCGTGCGTTGTATAAGGCCTTGCAGGCATCGGGTATGCATCTGCAGAATTACGGCACGGTGTTTGCCACTATTGCCGATAAGGATAAGCAGGAAGCGTTGCCACTGATTCGCCGTTTCTATAACCTCGGCTTTAACATTGCGGCCACGCAGGGCACTGCCGATTTCTTAAAAGAAAACGGTATCCGCACTCACGTGCTTAAAAAGATCAGCGACGGCAGTGATGAGATCGGCGAAGCACTTCGTCAAGGTCATATCGCCTATGTTCTCAACACACGCGACATCGGTTCGATGGGTCAGGCAAGCGACGGCTATGAGATCCGCCGTTATGCCACCGATAACAACGTTACCATCTTCACTGCACTGGACACCGTCCGCGTGCTGCTTGACGTCTTGGAAGAAACCACGTTAACGATCTCCACGATCGATGCATAAAGGTAGAGTGAGATAATGAAACAAGGAATTTTCACGATTCTTACAAACCAACCACTGACCGATACGGTATACCGCATGGTGTTAAAAGGGGACACGTCGGCGATCACTGCCCCCGGTCAGTTTGTGAACATCAAACTGGACGGACTGTATCTGCGCCGTCCCATCTCGGTGTGCGACTGTGTCGATGGTGAGCTGACGCTTGTCTATAAAGTCGTCGGCAAAGGCACCGAGCAGATGAGCACCATGTCAGTGGGCGAGCAACTGGACGTTTTGACAGGGCTCGGAAACGGTTACGATACCGCTTTGGCAGGATCTCACGCGCTCCTGCTCGGCGGTGGTGTCGGTGTCCCGCCGCTGTATATGCTGGCAAAAACGCTCATTGCACAGGGCAAAACCGTGTCGGTAGTGTTAGGGTTTAACACCAAAAACGAGGTGTTCTACGAACAAGAATTTAAAGCACTTGGCGCGAATGTAACAGTCACCACTGTTGACGGCTCATACGGCGTCAAGGGCTTTGTGACCGATGCACTGCCGGCGTCATACGACTATTTCTTCACCTGCGGTCCCGAGCCGATGCTCAAAGCGGTGTACAAAAACACCGTCACCGAAGGTCAGTTCAGTTTCGAGGAACGCATGGGCTGCGGTTTCGGCGCGTGCATGGGCTGTTCCTGCAAAACGGTAACCGGCTATAAACGCATCTGCAAGGACGGTCCGGTGCTTACAAAGGAGGAGATCTTATGGGACGCTTAACCGTCAACCTTTGCGGGGTTGAACTGGATAACCCCATCATCCCCGCCAGTGGTACGTTTGGATACGGCTACGAATTTGCAGAGCTGTACGATATCAATATGCTCGGCTCGTTCTCGTTCAAAGGAACGACCAAAGAGCCGCGCTTCGGCAACCCTACGCCGCGTATTGCGGAATGCCCCATGGGCATGATCAACGCAGTAGGTCTGCAAAACCCCGGTGTAGAGAAAGTGATTGCGGAAGAACTGCCGAAAATGCGTCAGCATTTCCACAAAAAAGTCATGGCGAACGTCAGCGGCTTTTCGGTGGAAGATTACGCATATACGTGCGAACGCTTGAACGGGGAAGAGGACATCGGCTGGTTTGAAGTCAACGTCAGTTGCCCCAACGTTCACGGCGGCGGTATGAGCTTCGGCACGTCGCCCGAAGCCGCTGCCGAAGTCACGGCGGCGGTGCGCAAGGTAACGGATAAACCGTTACTGATCAAACTGTCTCCGAACGTCACGGATATCGTGTCTATCGCGAAAGCGTGTGAAGCCGCAGGTGCCGACGGCATCAGCTTAATCAACACCCTGCTCGGCATGCGCATTGATCTAAAAACCAAAAAACCCGTGATCGCCAACAAAATGGGCGGTTTTTCGGGCAGTGCGATATTCCCGGTCGCCGTGCGCATGGTATACCAAGTGGCGGGAGCGGTGAACATCCCCGTCGTCGGTATGGGCGGTGTCAGCAGTGCCGAGGACGTGATCGAAATGATGCTTGCGGGCGCCACCGCAGTGGAAGTGGGCGCGGCGAATCTCATCGATCCGTTTGTCTGCAAGACCATCATCGAGGAGTTGCCGCGTGTGATGGATAAATACGGTATTCAGAATTTAAGCGATGTTATAGGAGGAGCACATCATGGGTAAGGATGTTATTGTGGCGTGTGATTTTGCAAGCGCCGAGCAGGTTTTCGCGTTCCTGGACAAGTTTACCGGAAGAAAACCGTTTGTTAAGATTGGTATGGAGTTGTTCTATGCCGAAGGTCCGCAGATCGTGCGTGAGATCAAAAAAAGAGGTCACAAAATCTTTTTGGATTTAAAACTGCACGACATCCCGAACACGGTCAAAAAATCCATGTCGGTGCTATCCCGCCTGGATGTGGATCTGTGCAACCTGCACGCGGCGGGCACGGTGCGCATGATGGAAGCGGCGATTGAGGGGCTTACCCGTCCCGACGGTACCCGTCCGCTCTTGATTGCGGTAACGCAACTCACCTCTACCGACCAAGAAAGCATGGAAAACGACCTGCTCATTCACGAGCCGATCGACGAAGTCGTGATGCACTATGCCGCGAATGCCAAAAAAGCGGGTCTTGACGGTGTCGTTTGCTCCCCGCTGGAGGCGGGCAAGGTGCACGAGCGTTGTGGTGCGGATTTCTTAACCGTCACCCCGGGCGTTCGCTTTGCCGATGGGGATATCGGCGACCAAAAACGCGTCATGACGCCCGCCGAAGCAAAACGCATTGGTTCGGATTATATCGTGGTGGGACGCCCGATCACGGCAGCTGAAGATCCGGTTGCCGCATACGAGCGTTGCGTAGCGGAATTCTGCGATTGATGAGAAAGGAAGAGAAAAATGGAAGCATATAAAAGAGAGTTTATTCAATTCCTACAAGGTGCCGGTGTGTTAAAATTCGGCGATTTCACGGCGAAAAGCGGTCGCAAGATCCCGTATTTCATCAATGCCGGGGATATTAAAACCGGTGAACAGATCAAAACGTTAGGTGAATTTTACGCGAAAGCGTATTTGGATAAGATCGGTGCCAAACGCACGGTGCTGTACGGTCCTGCCTACAAAGGCATTTCAATCGCGGTATCGTCTTCCATTGCGCTTGCCAAAGAGGGCTTGGATGTGCCGTTCTTCTTCAATCGTAAAGAAGCCAAAGACCACGGCGAAGGCGGTATTTTCGTCGGCTACGTCCCGAAAGCGGGCGAATCCGTCGTCATTGTGGAAGACGTTATCACCGCAGGTACGGCGATCCGTGAAAGCATGGCAAATCTTTCTTCTCTGGAAGACGTGAAAGTGGAAGCAACCTTTGTTATGGTCGACCGTAAAGAAAAGGGCAAGACCGAAAAATCCGCCATAGCCGAGGTGGAAGAGGAGTTTGGTTTCCCCGTATACTCGGTAGTGGACGTGTATGATATTATCGAGTATTTGGAAGAGGACGAAGCAAACGCCGAAAATGTTCAGCGCATCAAGAATTATTTGGCAGTCAACGGTGCGACGGTATGAGAAGCTTGATCGATATTTTAGATCTCTCGGTTGAGGAACTGAACGATCTTTTGAAAACGGCGTGCGATATCATGAAACGCCCAAAAAAATACGCCAAAAAATGTAAGGGCAAAAAGCTCGCCACCTTGTTTTTCGAGCCGTCCACCAGAACTCGCCTGAGTTTTGAAGCGGCGATGCTGGAACTCGGCGGCAGTGTCATCGGCTTTTCGGATGCGGACTCGTCGTCTGCCGCCAAGGGCGAAAGCGTGGCCGATACGGCAAAGATCATCAGCTGCTATGCCGATATTATCGCCATGCGTCATCCCAAGGAGGGCGCGCCGTTCGCGGCTTCCTTAAGTGCCGGTATTCCGGTCATCAACGCCGGTGACGGCGGCCATTGCCACCCCACACAGACGCTTGCCGACCTTCTCACCATTTATCGTGAGAAAGGTACGTTGGAGGGCTTGACCGTCGGCTTTTGCGGCGACTTAAAATACGGCAGAACGGTCCACTCGCTCATCGCGGCGCTGTCGCGCTATCACGGCATCCGTGTAGTGCTGATCTCGCCGAGTGAGTTGCGCCTGCCCGACTACGTCAAGTATGAGTACATGGAGAATATGAGTTACACGGAAACAGAATCGTTGGATGAGGCACTCGGTGAACTCGATATTTTATACATGACCCGTATTCAGCGTGAGCGCTTTGACGATCCCGAGGAATACGAGCGGCTGAAGGATAGTTATGTCCTTACGACCGAAAAAATGGCAAAAGCGCCTCAAACAATGTGCGTGTTGCATCCGCTCCCGCGTGTTAATGAGATCAGCGTTCAGGTGGATGACGATCCCAGGGCCTGCTATTTTGAGCAAGCACTCAACGGTAAATATATGCGCATGGCGCTTATCCTCAAATTGCTGTCGGAAGCCGACGGAAAAAGGGAATCGGTTACGACTGCCGCGGAGGATCTGGTCTGCAAAAATCCGCGTTGTATTACTGCCGTTGAGCAGGAACCGCGGCAGCTGTTCCGTTGTGTCGACACCGAGAAACAGGTGTACCGTTGCATGTACTGTGAAGGACGCGTGAAGAGGTAAAAAACTTGCCGAAAAATGCGGCTGATATCTTGACAGTGAACGCGCGATTATGGTATACTTGTCGAGTGGAAATAAGCATTCTTTGCAACTGACGGATCGAGTGGATAACCACAAAGGAACAAAGAGTGCGTTGGCTGTTTTTTGTTTGCCGACCGTCTGGGCACACGAGCTTATTTTTAGAAGTAAGCTTGGTGTGCCCTTTTTTGTTTTTACTGTGAAAGTAAGGGGAGAAAGCAATGAAAAAAATCGCACTTATCATGGGCAGCGACAGCGATCTGCCGATCGTGGAAAAGGCCACGGCCGTGTTAAAAGAACTGGGCATTGCGTATGAGGCACATATCTATTCTGCGCACCGCACCCCCGCCGAGGCGCGTGATTTCACGGTCGCGGCACGTGATAATGGCTTTGGCGCTCTCATCTGCTTTGCCGGCATGGCGGCGCATTTGGCGGGTGCCGTTGCGGCAAACACCACCTTGCCGGTCATCGGTGTTCCGTGCAAATCCTCGGTGCTCGACGGTATGGATGCCTTGCTTTCCACCGTGCAGATGCCCACCGGTATTCCGGTTGCGACCGTTGCCATCGGCGGCGGCGCTAATGCAGCACTGCTTGCGGCGCAGATCTTGGCGGTCGAAGATAAAGAGTTAGCGGCAAAACTGGATCAAAAACGCAAATCCGATGCAGCGAAAGTGCTGGAAAAAGACGCGTCGATTGCAGCAACTCTGTAAAGTTTAGTTTTTAATAATTTTTTTATAAAGGGGTTTTCCGAAATGAAACAGGTCTATGTGGGAAAAACGAAAGATGTCTTTGCTTTGGATAACGGCAATTACTTGCTGAAGTTCAAAGATGATTGCACCGGCAAAGACGGTGTGTTTGATCCCGGCGAGAACGCCGTTGGCTTAACCATCGACGGTGTGGGTGACGTTAATCTGCGCATGTCGATCTATTTCTTCGAAAAGGTCAATGCCGCCGGCATTAAGACCCATTACGTGGATGCTTCTCTGGAAGATACCACCATGGAAGTCCTGCCTGCCAAGGTGTTCGGCAAAGGTCTTGAGGTTATCTGCCGTCATAAGGCGGTTGGTAGCTTCTATCGCCGCTACAGCGATTATATCGAGGAAGGCGCCGATCTGCCCGCTTATGTGGAAATGACCTTTAAGAACGACGAAAAGGGCGATCCGCTGGTTACCAAAGACGGTCTTGTCGATCTCGGCGTGATGACTGCCGAGCAGTACGATGACATGAAATTGATGACCCAGAAGATCACGCAGATCGTTGCGGATGATCTCAAAGAAAAGGGCCTCGTGCTTTACGACATCAAGTTTGAATTTGGTTACGATGCTGACGGTAAAGTAATGCTCATCGACGAGATCGCTTCCGGTAACATGCGCGTGTACAAGGACGGCGAGTATATCGATCCCATGACCCTGTCCAAACTGTTTTTCGCCTAATCAATACGAACCACCAAATACGCCTATAGGGCGTATTTGGGCTTTTACGGACTTAGTTTAAGGAGGACATCATGGGAGGATTTTTCGGAATCACCTCAACCAAAGAGTGTCTGTTGGACGTGTTTTTTGGTGTGGATTATCACTCGCACTTGGGTACACGCCGAGCGGGGCTCGCGGCATACGATGCCGAGATCGGCTTGCAACGGCAGATCCACAACATTGAGAATTCACCGTTCCGCACCAAGTTTGAGCACGTACTGGATGAAATGAACGGCACGGCGGCAATCGGCTGTATCAGCGATAGCGATCCCCAGCCGTTGCTCATTCGCTCTAAGCTCGGCACGTTTGCAATTTGCACCACCGGTGTTATCAACAATGCCGAGGAACTGATCGAACAGCACGTTCAGCGCGACGATCATTTTGATGCGATGACCGGCGGCAGAGTCAACTCGACCGAATTGCTCGCTTCTCTTATTAGCTTGAAAGACAGCTTTGTGGAGGGTATCCGTTTCGCGCAAGAAGTCATCGACGGCACCACCACCATTCTTATTCTCACAAACAGCGGCTCGATCATTGCCGCCCGCGACAAGGTCGGCCGTCTGCCGATCCTGATCGGTAAGGGTGAGGATGGCTACTGTGCCACCTTCGAGTCTTACGCGGCGGAAAAACTCGGCTTCGAGATCGAAAAAGAACTCGGCCCCGGCGAGATCGTGGAGCTCACTCCCGATTCCATAACCGTGTTGGCAAAGCCGGGTAAAAAGAAACGCATCTGTTCGTTCTTGTGGACCTATTACGGCTACTCCACCGCCGCCTACGAAGGCGTTAACGTGGAGGCAATGCGTTACCGAAACGGTGCGCTGATGGCACAAAACGATAAAGAAAAGGGAATGGTAGGCGATCTCGATTACGTTTGCGGCATGCCGGATAGCGGTATCCCGCACGCGATCGGCTACGCGAACGAAAGCGGCACGCATTATGCCCGCGCGTTCATCAAATATACCCCCACCTGGTCGCGCAGTTTTATGCCGTCCAAACAGACGGAACGCGACAAGATCGCCAAAATGAAGCAGATCCCCGTCAAGGATCTCATTACGGATAAAAAACTCTTGTTTGTAGACGACTCCATCGTGCGCGGTACGCAGATCAAAGAAACCGTCGATTTTCTGTATGAAAACGGTGCCAAGGAAGTTCACATGCGCTCCGCTTGCCCGCCGATCATGTTCGGCTGCAAGTACCTCAATTTTTCCCGTTCTACCTCGGACATGGATCTGATCGCCAGACGCGTGATCGTGGAGCTTGAAGGGGAAGAGGGTTTCGAACACATCGACGAATACAGCGACGGCAACACAAAGCGCGGCAAAAACCTGCGCGAAGCGCTCTGCAAACGGTTTGAGTTTGCTTCGCTGGATTTTCAATCCATCGAAAACGTGATAAAAGCCATCGGTCTTCCCGAATGTGAGCTCTGCACATACTGCTTGAACGGAAAGGAATAAACGTTATGCACAACAATTCAAGATCCGACTCCTACGCGGCGGCGGGCGTTGATATTACCGCCGGTTACAAAGCCGTAGAACTCATGAAACAGCACATTGCCAGAACCCGTAACGCCGGTTGTTTGGATGACGTCGGTGGTTTTGGCGGTTGCTTCGGTCTGCCGACCAATATGGAAGAACCCGTTTTGGTCAGCGGCACCGACGGTTGCGGCACCAAAGTGAAGATCGCGATGTTATTGGACAAGCACGATACCATCGGTATCGATGCGGTGGCCATGTGTGTTAACGACATCATCTGTGTCGGTGCCAAACCGCTCTTTTTCCTCGATTATATTGCTTGCGGCAAGAACGTTCCCGAAAAGATCGCAGACATCGTCAAGGGTGTTGCCGAAGGTTGTGTGCAGTCGGGTGCCGCGTTGATCGGCGGCGAAACCGCCGAGCATCCGGGCCTCATGCCGGAAGACGATTACGATTTGGCTGGCTTTGCCGTGGGTATCGTTGATAAAAAAGATATCTTGGATAACAACACCATGAAAGCGGGCGACGTCGTGATCGCTCTGCCGTCCAGCGGTGTCCATTCCAACGGTTTCTCGCTCGTCCGTAAAGTGTTCGATGTCGAGAATGCAGATCTTTCCTCTCCCGTTGCCGAGCTTGGCGGTAAATCGCTTGGCGAAACACTGCTGACCCCCACTAAGATCTACGTAAAACCCGTCCTCGCCCTGCTGGAGCAGGTCAAAGTCAAGGGTATTTCGCATATCACGGGCGGCGGCTTCTACGAGAATATCCCGCGCAGCATTCCGGACGGACTCGGCGCCGAGATCAAGCGTGACGCCGTCAAAGTGTTGCCGATCTTCGATCTGCTTGCCAAAGTCGGTGGCATCGACGAGCGCGATATGTTCAACACCTTCAACATGGGTGTCGGCATGAGCATCGTGGTCGCTCCCGAAGACGCAGACAAGGCGCTGGCTGTTCTCAAAGAGAACGGCGAAGATCCCTATATCATCGGTAAGATCATCGAAAGTGACGAGAAGATTGCGATCGTCTGAGAGGACTTTACGTTATGAGTAACAAAGCACGCATCGCCGTTTTGGTTTCGGGCGGCGGCACCAACCTGCAAGCGTTGATCGACGCACAGCAAAGCGGTATCTTACATAGCGGTGAGATCAAATTAGTAATTTCCAACAATCCCTCTGCGTTCGCACTGGAACGTGCGGCGAAAGCGGGAATTGATACGTTGGTCGTCAGCAAAAAGGCGCTTGGCTCGCAAGATAAGTTTGAGCAAGCCATCATGGATGCTCTGAATGAGAACGGTATTGACATTATCGTGCTCGCGGGCTTCATGTCGATCTTAAGCGAACGGTTTACGAGTGCGTATCCGAAGCGCATCATCAACGTTCACCCGTCGCTGATCCCCTCGTTCTGCGGCAAGGGCTTTTACGGGCTCCGCGTGCACGAGGCAGCACTGGAATACGGTGTCAAAGTCACGGGCGCTACCGTGCATTTTGTCAACGAGGTACCTGACGGGGGTGAGATCATCTTGCAAAAAGCGGTGAAGATCCTTAAAAACGATACCCCCGAAACCTTGCAAAAACGCGTTATGCGTTTAGCGGAATGGAAAATATTGCCCGCGGCGGTGGAACAAGTATCAGCCGCGATGAAAGGTGAGTAATTATGGCTTTATATGATTTGAAAACTCTTTTGAGCGAGAATACCTACCCCGGTCGCGGCATCGTGATCGGCAAATCGGCGGATGGCAAAAACGCAATGATCGCGTACTTCATCATGGGTCGCAGCGTCAACAGCCGCAACCGCATCTTCGAAAGCTTTGAAGGCGGCATGCGCACCAAAGCGTTTGACGAATCCAAATTGTCCGATCCGAGCTTAATCATTTACAATCCGTATCTGCAACTCGGTGACACCGATATCATCACCAACGGTGACCAGACCAATACCGTGTTTGACTATATCAAGGAACACGGCGAAGACGGTTTCTCCTTCGAAAAAGCATTGCACACCCGCGAATTTGAGCCCGACGCTCCCAACTTCACCCCTCGTATTTCCGGTATCCTGTACTATGCGTTCCCGGGTCAGACCTTCCATTACAAATTATCCATTCTCAAAAGCAACAACGGCAATCCGGATGCTTGCCAGCGTTATTTCTACAGCTACAATCCGTTAGACGGCATCGGTCATTTCATTCACACCTACAAATGCGACGGCGATCCCATCCCGTCGTTCTACGGTGAACCGGAAGAGGTCGAATTGCCTAACACCGCCGAGGAACTGGCAGATCTCGTTTGGAACAACTTGAATGAAGATAATAAGGTCTCGCTTTTCGTGCGCTGTGTCCCGCTTAACGGCGACAAGCCCACCGAGATCATCATCAATAAGAACAAGTAAGGAGAAAGCATCATGAAAGAATTTGAACTGAAATACGGTTGTAACCCCAACCAAAAACCGTCCCGTATCTATATGCAAGACGGCAGTGAACTGCCGATTGAGATCTTGTGCGGCCGTCCCGGCTACATCAACTTCTTGGATGCTTTCAACTCCTGGCAGCTCGTCAAAGAACTCAAAGAAGCGCTCGGCTTGCCTGCTGTAACGTCCTTCAAGCACGTCAGCCCGACCTCCGCGGCGGTAGGTATTCCGCTGTCGGATACGCTGAAAAAAGCGTGCTTTGTGGACGACATCGAGGGGCTCGATGAGTCGCCGCTCGCGTGTGCGTATGCCAGAGCCCGCGGTACCGACCGTATGTGCTCGTTCGGTGACTGGGTCGCCCTCAGCGACGTGTGCGACGTTACCACCGCGAAAATGATCGCGCGTGAAGTGTCCGACGGCATCATCGCCCCCGGCTATGAGCCCGAAGCACTGGAAATTCTCAAGCAAAAGCGCAAAGGCAACTACAATGTTGTTAAGATTGACCCCAACTACGTCCCCGCCGAGCAGGAAACCAAGCAGGTGTACGGCATCACCTTTGAGCAGGGTCGCAACAACTTCAAAATCAACCGCGAACTGCTGAACAATATGGTCTCCGCAAACAAAGATCTGCCCGACAGCGCGGCGCGTGATCTTATCATCGCGCTCATTACGCTCAAATACACCCAATCCAACTCCGTTTGCTACGCGGTAGACGGTCAGGCGATCGGCGTGGGTGCGGGTCAGCAATCCCGTATTCACTGCACCCGTCTTGCGGGCGGCAAAGCCGATACCTGGTTCCTGCGTCAGCACGAAAAGGTGTTAAACCTCCCGTTCAAAGCAGATCTCAAGCGTCCCGACCGTGACAACGTCATCGACGGTTATATCAACAAAAACGAAGAAGACGTCTGCGCGGACGGCAACTGGCAGAAATACTTCACCGAGCAACCCGCCCCGCTCACCGATGCGGAGACAAGAGCGTATCTCGATACGATCGACGGTGTAGCACTCGGCAGCGACGCGTTTTTCCCGTTTGACGACAACATCGAGCGCGCCTATCGCAGCGGTGTCAAATACATCGCCGAGCCGGGTGGCTCCATCCGTGACGACGTGGTCATCGAGTGCTGCGATAAATACGGCATGACCTTGTCGTTCACCGGTATGCGCTTGTTCCACCATTGATCTTGCAAGGAGTTTTGGTATGAAAATCATGGTCGTTGGCGGCGGCGGACGCGAGCACGCCATCATCAAAAAACTAAAAGAAAATCCCGCGGTCAGCGAGATCTACGCCCTACCCGGTAACGGCGGCATGGCAAACGATGCCACGCTGGTTCCGATCGGTGCCAAGGATATCGACGCGATCGTTGACTTTGCCGTAAAAAACGGTATTGATTACGCTGTCGTCGCACCCGATGATCCGCTGGTGCTCGGTGCGGTGGATGCCCTGCAGGAAAAGAATATTCCTTGCTTCGGCCCTGAGGCGAAAGCCGCCATCATTGAGGGCAGTAAGGTGTTTTCCAAAAACCTGATGAAGAAGTACGGTATTCCCACCGCGGCATACGAAGTGTTCAACGATATGGATGCCGCGCTTTCGTATTTGGATACCGCGCCCATCCCCACGGTCATCAAAGCAGACGGTTTAGCGCTCGGCAAGGGCGTTATCATCGCCATGACGCGTGAGGAAGCGAAAGACGCCGTCCGTTCCATGATGGAAGATAAAGTGTTCGGCAAGAGTGGTGACAACATCGTCATCGAAGAATTCTTGACCGGCCCCGAAGTAAGCGTTTTGTCGTTTACCGACGGTGAAACCGTCGTTCCCATGATCTCGTCCATGGATCATAAGCGAGCAGGGGATAACGATACGGGTCTTAACACCGGCGGTATGGGTACCGTTGCTCCGAACCCGTATTACACCGCCGATATTGCCGCACAGTGCATGGAAGAGATTTTCTTACCTACTATTCGCGCCATGAAAGCGGAGGGACGCACGTTTAAGGGCTGCCTGTATTTCGGGTTAATGCTCACGGCAAACGGCCCGAAAGTCATTGAATACAACTGCCGATTCGGCGATCCCGAAACGCAGGTCGTGTTACCGCTTCTCGAAAGCGATCTGCTTACCGTCATGCAAGCGGTGACGGGCGGCACCTTGTCGGAAGTGGATGTTACGTTCAGCGATAAGCACGCCTGCTGTGTCATCATGGCATCCAAGGGATATCCTACCGCCTATGAAAAGGGCTACGAAATCACCATTCCCGCAGCGATTGCGGATAACGTTTACGTTGCAGGCGCCAAACTCTCGGACGGCAAGTTGCTGACCGACGGCGGTCGCGTGCTCGGTGCAACCGCAGTGGCCGATTCGCTCGCCGACGCGATCAACGCTTCGTATGCGTTGGTCGGGCAGATTCAGTTCGATAACAAGTATTATCGCACCGACATCGGCGCGCGTGCGATGCTGGCACAAGTGGAGGGCTAACGATGGTATACAGAGTATTTGTAGAAAAGAAAAAAGAACTCGCGAGCGAGGCGAAAGCCCTGCTCAGTGATGCCCGCACCCTGCTCGGCATCACCACGCTTAACGACGTGCGTGTTATCAACCGCTACGATGCGGAAAACATCACCGAGGAACTGTTCGAGTACGCAAAAAAGACGGTGTTTTCCGAGCCCCAGCTCGACACCGTCAGCGATACCTTGTTGGTAGACGGTGCCACGGTGTTTGCCGTGGAATACCTGCCCGGTCAGTTCGACCAGCGCGCCGATTCCGCGGCGCAGTGTATTCAGATCATCTCCACCGGTGACCGCCCGCTCGTTCGTACTGCCAAGGTGTATGCACTGTACGGTAACTTGAGCGAAAAGGATCTCGCCGAGATCAAAAAATACGTTATCAACCCCGTGGAAGCGCGCGAAGCCACCTTGGACAAGCCCGAAACGCTTCACATGGAATACGAACTTCCCACCACCGTCAAAACCCTCGAAGGGTTTATTGAACTAGATAGGGAAGGGCTTGACAAATTCGTTGAGGAGTATTCCTTGGCAATGGACGGCGACGATATCGCTTTCTGTCAAGAGTATTTTCGCAGCGAAAAGCGTGATCCCACCATCACTGAAATTCGTATGATCGATACCTATTGGTCGGATCACTGCCGCCACACCACCTTCCTCACCACCATTGATGATGTGGTGTTTGAAGATGAGCTGTTGCAGGCAACCTACGAAGACTATCTCAACACCCGTAAAGAACTCGGCAGGACCAAACCGATCTGCTTAATGGATATCGCCACCTTGGCAGTCCGTTACCTCAAAAAAGAGGGCAAGCTTGAAAAATTGGACGAGTCCGAAGAGATCAATGCTTGCACCGTTAAAATTGAAGTCGAAGCCGACGGCAAAAAAGAGCCGTGGCTGTTGCTTTTCAAAAACGAAACACACAACCACCCCACCGAGATCGAGCCGTTCGGCGGCGCCGCGACTTGTATCGGCGGTGCCATTCGCGATCCGCTCAGCGGCCGTAGCTACGTCTATGCCGCCATGCGTGTAACGGGCGCGGCAGATCCGCTGAAACCCGTCAGCGAAACTATCCCCGGCAAATTACCGCAGCGCAAGATCGTCACGACTGCCGCTGCCGGTTATTCGTCCTACGGTAACCAAATCGGTCTTGCCACCGGTATGGTTGATGAGATCTATCACGACGGCTATGCCGCCAAACGTATGGAGATCGGCGCGGTCATCGCGGCAGCTCCTGCCGAGAATGTTCGCCGCGAGCGTCCCGATCCGGGCGATATTGTCATTCTGCTCGGCGGTGCCACCGGCCGTGACGGCTGTGGCGGTGCGACCGGCTCGTCCAAATCGCACACCTCCAAATCGCTTGAAACCTGCGGCGCCGAGGTGCAAAAGGGTAATGCTCCCGAAGAACGCAAACTCCAGCGCTTGTTCCGCAACGGTGACGCTACCCGCATGATCAAACGTTGTAACGACTTTGGTGCCGGTGGTGTATCGGTTGCTATCGGTGAATTGGCAGATGGTCTGGAAATTGACCTGAACGCCGTACCGAAGAAATATGAGGGCTTAGACGGCACGGAACTCGCCATCAGCGAATCGCAAGAGCGTATGGCGGTCGTCGTGGAAGCCAAAGACGTTGACGCTTTCTTGGCACTTGCCAAGAGCGAAAACTTAAACGCATGTCCTGTTGCCGTTGTGAAAGCAGAGCCGCGTCTTGTCATGAAATGGAACGGCAACACCATCGTTGACATCAGCCGCGAGTTCTTAAACTCCAACGGCGCCGAAAAACATATCGTCGTTACCCCTGCCGCTCCCGCTTTGCAGGATAAGCAGGTAGAAGGCGACTTCGCCACAGTATATACCAACATGGCGGCAGACCTCAATATCTGCTCAAAACGCGGTCTGTCCGAGCGGTTTGACTCTACCATCGGCGCGGGCACGGTGCTGATGCCGTTCGGCGGTAAACACCAGTTAACGCCGATCCAAGCCATGGTGCATAAGATCTCGATGGAAGAAAAACACACCGACGATGTATCCTTTATGTCTTGGGGTTACAACCCGTTTATCACCGAGCAAAGCCCGTACCACGGCGCGTATTTGGCGGTCGTGGAATCGGTTTGCAAACTGGTCGCAACTGGCGCCTCGTTCGAAGACGTGTATCTGACCTTCCAGGAATACTTTGAGCATCCCGGCAAAGACGGAAAACGTTGGGGTAAACCGCTGGCTGCCTTGCTGGGCGCATTTGCCGCACAAAAACAACTGGGTATCGGCGCCATCGGCGGTAAAGATTCCATGAGCGGTACGTTCGAAGATCTTGATGTTCCGCCCACG
Source organism: Clostridia bacterium (assembly GCA_017436915.1). Classification (GTDB taxonomy): domain Bacteria; phylum Bacillota; class Clostridia; order Oscillospirales; family Acutalibacteraceae; genus RGIG3009. The sequence goes on along the minus strand of JAFSCE010000007.1, from coordinate 34,225 downwards.
CTCGTTTCCTTTGCCGTTACCACCGGTAAAACCGCCGACGTTATCTCACCGGAGTTTAAATCCGCAGGCCACAAAGTGGTCATGTTGATGCCTCAGTTTGACGAAAACAAACTGCCCGTCACCGTCTCCTTGATGGAACTGTTTGCAAAAGTGACCGCACTGCAACGCGCTGGCAAGGTGTACGCGTGCTACACCCCCACCATGGGCGGTATTGCGGAAGCGATCCTCAAAATGGCAATGGGCAACGCGCTCGGCTTTGCGTATGATAAAAACTTAAGCATGACCGACATCTTCGGTTACCATTACGGCAGCTTCCTGTTGGAAGTCGATGCCGATGAAAATATCGGTCAAACCATCGGTACGATCACCGATGACGGCTGCATCACCTACGGTGATGAGCGCCTCGTGCTTTCAGAGCTCGTGGACGTGTACGAAAACAAACTCGAAAGCGTGTACAGCTGTAACATCGAGCAAGGAAACGGCACCATCCCGAATTTCGAGCAGAAACATGATTTCACGCAGATCGCAAGCTATTACGTCGCCAAACCGAAAGTGCTGATTCCCGCATTTCCCGGCACCAACTGCGAATATGATTCCGCACGTGCCATGCGTGATGCGGGTGCCGATCCCGAGATCATCGTGATCAACAATCTGTCCGCAGACGGTATTCAAAGAAGCGTCGAGCATTTTGCTAACCGCTTGAAAGAAGCACAAATGGTGTTCATCCCCGGTGGCTTCTCCGGCGGTGACGAGCCGGACGGCAGTGGTAAATTCATCACGGCGTTCTTCCGTAATGCCGCTGTCAAAGAAGGCGTTACCGATCTTTTGGATAACCGCGACGGCTTAATGTGCGGTATCTGCAACGGCTTCCAGGCACTTATCAAATTGGGGCTCGTTCCGTACGGTAAGATCATCGATACCGACGAAACCTGCCCGACCTTGACCTTTAACACCATCGCACGTCACCAGTCGCGTGTTGTGCGCACCCGCATCGCCTCTAACAAATCTCCGTGGCTGTCCCAAATGCGGGTAGGCGATATCGTCAACGTCCCGATCTCCCACGGTGAAGGTCGTTTCCTCGCCGATGAAGCCCTCATCAAGCAACTGGCAGAAAACGGTCAGATCGCCACACAGTACGTGGACCTTGACGGCAACGCCACCGCGGACATTCGTTGCAACCCCAACGATTCTATGTACGCAATCGAGGGTATCACGTCTCCCGACGGCCGTGTCTTCGGTAAGATGGGTCACAGTGAGCGTATTGGCAACGGCTTGTACCAAAACGTTCCCGGCAACTACGACATCCGTATGTTTGATGCGGCAGTGGATTACTTCCGCGCATTTAAGGAGTTGAAGTAAGATGGCATACAAAACCGATATTGAAATCGCGCAAGAATGTGAAATGCAGCATATCACCGAGATTGCCAAAACCGCTCACGTGGATGAAAAGTATATTGAGCAGTACGGCAATTACAAAGCCAAGATCGATCTGCGTTTGTTAGAAGAAACCAACCGTCCCGACGGTAAACTGGTGCTTGTCACCGCCATCACCCCGACTCCCGCGGGTGAGGGCAAGACCACCACGACCATCGGTTTGGCGGACGGCATGAAACGCATCGGCAAGGACGTCACGGTCGCACTCCGCGAGCCGTCCCTCGGCCCGGTGTTCGGTGTCAAAGGCGGTGCCGCAGGCGGCGGTTACGCACAGGTCGTCCCGATGGAGGACATCAACCTGCATTTCACGGGTGACTTCCACGCGATTGGTGCTGCCAACAACCTGCTTGCCGCGATGCTGGATAACCACATTCAGCAAGGCAATGCACTCGGCATCGATGTGCGCAAGATCACCTGGAAACGCTGCGTCGATATGAACGACCGTCAGCTCCGTTTCGTGGTAGACGGCATGGGCGGCAAAGCCAACGGCGTCCCGCGTGAGGACGGTTTTGATATCACGGTTGCCAGTGAGATCATGGCGGTGCTGTGCTTGTCCTCGTCCATTACTGACTTAAAAGAGCGTCTGTCCCGCATCATTGTGGGTTATACCTACGACGATAAACCCGTCACCTGTGGTGAACTGAAAGCCGCGGGTGCGATGACCGCCCTGCTCAAGGATGCGCTCAAACCGAACTTGGTGCAGACCTTGGAAGGTACCCCCGCGTTCGTGCACGGCGGCCCGTTTGCGAACATTGCCCACGGCTGTAACTCGGTCATGGCAACGCGTTTGGCCCTCAAAATGGGTGACTACACCATTACCGAAGCGGGCTTCGGCGCCGACCTCGGCGCCGAGAAATTCCTCGATATCAAATGCCGTATGGCAGGCCTCACCCCGGATGCGGTCGTGGTGGTTGCCACCGTCCGCGCTCTGAAGATGCACGGCGGTTTGGCGAAAACCGAACTCGCCACCGAGGATCTGAACGCACTGGAAAAAGGTATCCCGAATCTTCTTCGCCACGTGTCCAACATCAAGAACGTGTATAAACTGCCTTGCGTTGTGGCGGTCAACCGTTTCCCCACCGATACCGATAACGAGATCGACTTCATTATTGCGAAATGCAAGGAACTCGGTGTGAACACCGTGCTGTCCACCGTGTGGGCAGAGGGCGGCAAAGGCGGCGAGGCACTCGCCCGCGAGGTCGTTCGTCTGTGTGAGGAAGAAAAAGGCGACTTCACCTTCTCGTATGAGCTGGACGGCACCATCGAAGATAAGATCCGCGCCGTCGTGCAAAAGGTATACGGCGGTAAGGACATCACGGTGATGCCCGCGGCGAAAAAACAGATCCAGCAGCTCACTGATCTTGGGTTTGCGAACTGCCCCGTCTGTATCGCCAAAACGCAGTACAGCTTCTCGGACGATCCCACCAAACTGGGTGCTCCCGAGGATTTCACCGTCACCATTAAGAATGTGAAGATCTCGGCAGGCGCCGGCTTCATCGTCGTGTTGACGGGTGACATCCTCACTATGCCGGGTCTTCCGAAATCCCCTGCCGCCGAACGCATCGATGTCGACGAAAGCGGCAAAATCACCGGCTTGTTCTAAGCAATAGTAAAAAGCCCCACGAGCGTTTTGCTCGCGGGGCTTTTATCATTTCGTCATTTTTTCTTGTTTGACCTTGTGATCGATCACGTGGCGGGATGCTAACTCTTTGTGGATATCCTCTAAGCTGATACCCTGCTCGATCATCAGCACCATCACGTGATACGCAAGATCCGCGATCTCGTAGATGGTTTCGGGCTTGTCGTTATCCTTGGCGGCAATAATGACCTCGGTACACTCCTCGCCAACCTTTTTTAAGATCTTATCTAAGCCCTTTTCAAACAGATAGGTGGTGTACGAGCCCTCTTTTTTCTCGACTTTACGCCCCTCAATGAGGTCCATCAACCCTTGATACGAAAACTCGTGCCGCTCCTCGCTTTGGAACACCGGATTCTCAAAGCACGAGGTCGTGCCGGTATGGCAGGCGGGACCGTCCGGCTCCACCATCACGACCAACGCGTCGTTATCGCAGTCGGCGGTAATAGAAACGATATGCTGGTAGTTACCGCTTGTTTCACCTTTCAGCCACAGCTCGTTCCGCGAACGGCTCCAAAAACAGGTGAGTTCCTTTTCCATGGACACCTGCAGACTCTCGCGGTTCATGTACGCAAGCGTCAAGACGCGCTTCGTGACCGCGTCCACTACAATAGCGGGGATAAGCCCCTTTTCGTCAAATTTCAGTTCCTCAATGTTAATCATACTATTTCCCTCACAGTCTGGTCGGAATGGCAGAATCTGCCATATGTTGTTTTAAATCGCGAATACTCACTTCACCAAAATGGAAGATCGAAGCCGCAAGCCCTGCGTCCACTTTCGGCAGGGTGTGGAATAATGTGATAAAATCCTCGATCTTTCCCGCACCGCCCGAAGCAATCACCGGCACGGACACGGCATCACACACCGCTTTCAGCATCGGCAGGTCAAAGCCCTGCTTGATGCCGTCGGTATCAATGGAATTGACCACCACTTCACCCGCGCCGTTATCCACACAACGCTTGATCCATTCGATCGCTTCCAACCCGGTATTCTCTCGACCGCCCTTGGCAAACACGCGAAAAACACCGTCTACCCGCTTAATATCCACCGATAACACCACGCATTGGTCACCGTACAGCTTTGCCGCCTCGGCAATCAACGCGGGATTGCGAATGGCACCCGAATTGACACTGACTTTATCCGCACCGCATTTTAATACACGGTCAAAGTCGGCAACCGAGTTGATGCCACCGCCCACCGTTAAGGGGATAAACACACTTTTGGCGGTTTCACACAAAATGTCCGTAAATAAGCGCCTGCCGTCGGAGGAAGCCGTGATATCGTAAAATACGAGCTCGTCTGCACCGTTGTCGCTGTAATATTTTGCAAGTGAAACGGGGGAGGACACATCGTGCAACCCCTCAAAATTCACGCCCTTCACCACGCGACCGTCCTTGACGTCGAGGCAGGGGATAATGCGTTTTGTAATCATCTTGCCACCTCGATCGCCGTTTTTAAGTTGATGGCGCCGGTATAATACGCTTTACCGATGATCGCCCCGTGAATATCCAAGGCCGCCAAACGCTTGACGTCATCAATGGACGACACGCCGCCCGACGCAATGATCTGCATATTAAATTGCTCGGATAATTGCCGATACAACTCGTGATTGGTACCCTGCATCGCACCGTCTTTGGAAATATCGGTGCAGATCAGCGTTTTCACACCCATACTCTGCATCTCCTTGCAGAAATCCATCGCTTTATGTTCAGACTTGACCGTCCAGCCCTTAATTGCCACAAAGCCGTCTTTAATATCAATACCCACGGCGATCTTGTCGCCGTACCGTTCGACGGCTCGTTTCACAAACCCTTCTTCGGTCACCGCGGCAGTGCCGAGGATCACGCGGTCAATACCCGCGGACAGATAGCGGTCGATCACCGCCATACTGCGAATACCGCCGCCGATCTCGCAAAACAAGCCCGTCTGTGCTTTGATCGCACACACCGTTTCAAGATTCGGTGTTTCACCGCTTTTGGCACCCTCAAGGTCAACCAAATGAATATGCGAAGCCCCGCTCGCCTTGAAATCGGCGGCGATAGCGGTCGGCTCGCCGTACACGGTCATTTGTGCGTAATCGCCTTTATAAAGCCGAACGGCTTTTCCTTCATATAGATCAATGGCAGGATAGATCAGCATGCTGTGTTCTCCTTTAATTCAACAAACGCGCGTAAGATGTTAAGCCCAACAGTGCCGCTCTTTTCGGGGTGAAACTGGCAACCGTACACGTTACCGTTCGCCACCGCCGCGGTGAGCTCGGCACCGTATTCCGCGGTGGCGATCACCGATTCATCACAATCGGTCGCATAATACGAATGAACAAAATACACGCAGTCGCCGTTTTGGATGTTGGAAAGCAACGCGTTTTTTTGTTTGAAGATCAGCGGATTCCACCCGATGTGCGGAATTTTATAGTCAGCCGAGGGGAGGACGTCCGCAATCGGGCGAACAGATCCTTTGATCAGTCCTAACCCCTCATGCTCACCGTATTCATAGCTTTTTTCAAACAACAACTGCATACCAAGGCAGATACCGAGTAGCGGCTTACCGTTTGCGGCGAGTTCTTTTAACACGGTATCCAAACCGCAGGCACGCAATTTATTTGCCGCATCGCCGAACGCCCCTACACCGGGTAACACGATACGGTCTGCCGCTTGTAACACGAGCGGGTCTGCCGTCACCGTCACCTCAGCGCCGATTGCTGCAAACGAACTGGTCAGTGAAAACAAATTGCCCACACCGTAATCAACAATGGCTACCATTACAGAACTCCCTTTGTGGACGGGATCTCGTCGGCGAAAGCGGGATCAATAGCAACCGCCTCTTTTAAGCTCCGTGCTGCCGACTTGAATGCTCCTTCAATAATATGGTGCGAATTACTGCCGGCGGGTTGCCGCAGATGCAGCGTACACTCCGCGTTGCGCGCAAACGCGATCCAGAATTCCCATACAAGTTCCGTATCGAAAGTTCCCACCTTTTGTGTGGGGATGTTCAGTTCATACGCAAGATATCCTCTGCCGGACAGGTCCACCGCCGATACGATCAGCGCTTCATCCATCGGCAAAATGCAACTGCCATAGCGGGTGATACCCTTTTTGTCGCCCAAAGCGGCCTTAAACGCCTCACCGAGCGCGATACCGATATCCTCGGTGGTGTGGTGGTCATCCACCTCGGTATCGCCTTTACAGGTCACTGTAAGGTCAAAGCGACCGTGCTTGGCAAACAAGGTCAGCATATGATCCAAAAAGCCGCAACCGGTATCGATGGTTGAAACCCCCGTACCGTCCAAATTCAGCGTCAGCGCAATATCAGTTTCTGCTGTTTTACGTGCGATTTTTGAAGTTCTCATGATTATCCCTCCAAAAGTTGTTTTAACGTCTTGATCAATATCTGCATCTGCTCGGCACTGCCGATGGTGATGCGATTGTAATCTCGTAATTTGTCTTTATCAAAATGACGGACGAGGATCCCGTTTTCTTTCAGTTTGAGATACAATTCTTTGCCGCCGACGGTACCATGCTTTGCAAACACAAAATTCGCCGCCGAATCGATCACGTCAAACCCAAGTTCACGGAGTTTATTAGTCGTCCACGCGCGGGTATCCATGATCTTTTGGCAATTTTCTTTGAAATAGTCCTCGTCCTCCAACGCGCCGAACCCGGCAGCCATCGTCATACGGTTAACGTTATAGGGGTTGGTGGAATACTTGATGGTATTCAGATCACGAATCAACTCTTTGCAAGCAAATCCCACGCCGAGTCGGGCACCCGCCATGGAACGCGACTTGGAAAACGTCTGCGTTACCAGTAGGTTATCGTAGGTGTGAATGAGTGATACCGCACTCTCGGCACCAAAATCAACGTATGCTTCGTCAATCACCACAACACTGTCGGGGTTGCTTTTGACAATCTCCTCAATGTCCGAAAGCGGCAACGCAATACCGGTCGGTGCGTTTGGGTTGGCAATGAAGATTGTTTTCTGCTGCCCCATATAGTCCGCCACGTTGATCGTAAAATTCTTGTTCAGCGAGATTTCCTCAAAGGGCACACCATTTAATTTCGCAAACACCGGATAAAACCCATAGGTAATATCGGGGAAGATGGCAGGATGCGATTCATCACAAAATGCCATAAACGCGAAATTGAGGATTTCATCCGATCCGTTCGTGAATAACATCTCGTCGGGCGAAACGCCAAAGGTTTCGGCGGCTTTTTCTACCAGTAATCGACATTCAGGATCGGAATAAAGCTGCAATGTCGCGGCCGCCTCGGTTGCCTTTGCTATCGCTTTCGGCGACGGGGGATAGGGCGATTCGTTTGTGTTAAGTTTTACGTATTGTTGATCTTTCGGCTGTTCACCGGGTGTATACGGTGTCAGCTGATCGTATTTTGAAGTGAAAAAACGGCTCACTGTGTGTCGCCCTCCGTGCGTATTACTGCGCTTTTTGCGTGTGCCGTCAGTCCCTCTGCTTTTGCAAAATAAGCAACATCGTCGGCGACCGCTTTCAGCGCCTCACGCGTGTAGTAGGTGTACTGTGTTTTCTTAACAAAATCATCCACCGACAAGGGACTCGAAAAACGAGCCGTACCGCTGGTCGGCAAGGTGTGGTTCGGGCCGGCAAAATAATCGCCGAGCGCCTCGGGACAGTGGCGTCCCATAAAGATACTGCCCGCGTGGCGGATCTGATCCAAGTAATCAAAGGGATTATCCACGCACAGCTCCAAATGTTCGGGTGCGATCTCGTTGGCGATCTCAATCGCCGCTTCCAAGGTGTCCGCCACAATGATCTTACCGTTGTTATCAATGGAAACGCGCGCGATCTCGGCACGGGTAAGCTGCGGGATCTGGTTTTCCAGCTCCGCCTGTACCGCCACGGCGAGTGTTTCGGAATCGGTCACCAATACCGCGCTTGCCAATTTATCATGCTCCGCCTGGGAGAGGAGATCCGCGGCGACAAAGCGCGGGTCGGACGCGCCGTCCGCAACAATCAAAATTTCGCTTGGCCCCGCGATCATATCAATGGATACTTTGCCGAAAACCTGTTTTTTCGCTTCCGCAACAAACGCGTTGCCGGGGCCGACGATCTTATCCACCTTCGGTACACTTTCGGTACCATAAGCAAGTGCGGCAATCGCGCCCGCACCACCGATTTTAAAGATCTTATCCACACCGGCAACCGAAGCAGCCGCCAAAATAACGGGATTGATTTTACCATCCGCACCGGGAGGGGTTACCATCACGACCTCGCGGCAACCTGCGATCTTGGCGGGTATGGAATCCATCAACACGGTGGACGGATACGCGGCGGTGCCGCCGGGGACGTATAAACCCGCGCGATCGACCGGAATGACCTTTTGACCAATCACCACACCGTTTTCATCGTTGATAATAAAACTGTTTCGCACCTGTTTTTCGTGGAATTTTCGAATATTTTTTGCTGCTTTTTGAAGTGCTTCCAAAAATTTCGGTTCCACGGCAGCAACCGCTTCTTCGATTTCTTGCGGAGTTACCTGCAGGGAGGTGAGAGTGGCTTTATCGAATTTTTCAGCATATTCGATCAGCGCTTTATCACCGTTTTGCTTGACGTTCTCAATAATGTCAGCGACAATTCCCTCCACGTTGACAGCGGGCACGGCGCGAGCAAAGATCTCTTCGTTTTTGACTTCGCCGTATTTGAGAATCTGGATCATAGTTATACCGCCTCCGTCTGTGCGGCAAGTTCCCGCACGACCGTTTCAATTTCTTCGCTTTTGAATTTATAGCTTGATTTGTTGGCAATCAACCGCGCACTGATCGGTACGATGGTTTCGACCACCGACAAATCGTTTTCTTTCAGTGTCGTACCCGTCTCCACGATATCCACAATCACGTCCGACAATCCTAAGATCGGTGCGATCTCAATTGATCCGTTCAAATGGATAATATCAATATCGCGGCCTTTGGAGAGATAGTGCTGCCCCGCAATGTTTGTAAACTTGGTTGCCACGCGCAGGGTACGCTGGGGATCATCACGAAAACCGTTCTGTGCAGCTACCGCCATACGGCAGTTGCCCATTTTCAGATCCAACAGCTCGTACACGTCGGGCTCGTATTCCAGCAAAATGTCCTTGCCCGCCACGCCGATATCGGCGGCACCACGCTCGACGTAAATGGCAACGTCCGACGGCTTTACCCAAAAATACCGTACACCGCACTGGGGATTCTCAAAGATCAGTTTTCGATTATTTTCATGAATGGACGGGCACTCAAAGCCGGCTTTTTCAAACATCGCCAGTACTTTTTCGCCGAGTCGGCCTTTGGGTAGTGCCACATTAAGCATTGTTTTCAAGAATTTCCACCTCGTTACCGCGCAGCTTCATCAACTGCTTATAGCGGATCGTTTCGGTTTTTTCACGCTGTGCCAACACACGGAAACCACCTTGTATCAGCTCTGAAACCTTGCCGCGGAGTATGGCAAGATCAGTCGTTTCATCATACAATAGGACAACGTCCACGTCATACTCGCTTGCGGTGTTGTCCAGCCGTTCCAGCATGTCCATATACACCGCAAACCCAACGGCACCCGATTGACGTTTCATTTTCTGCATAAGCTTATCGTACTGCCCGCCGGATAACACTGCCGCGGGCAAACCGTTGATAAAGCCCTTAAAGACGATACCGTTATAATAATGAATATCATCCACAACCGAAAAATCAATGCGGAGTTTTTCGCTGATCGCGTCGTTTTCCAAAGCGCGGATAATGTGCTCAAAATCCCCCCATGACGGCAGATCGGATAACAAGACCGATAACTTCGGCAATACGTTGCTTGGCTTTCCGACCGTGGTTACCACCTGCTTAAGGGTACCAATAGCCACATCATCCACACCGACTTCGCGGCAGATGTTTTGCAATTCGTGCGTATTTTTTTCGCCGATACACTTGAACAGCTCGGCTTTCTTTTCACTCGGTACACCCATGCGGTCGATCAAATCGGACAACAGCCCGATATGCGACACGTCCAAAATGCAGGCAGGGGAGATATGTTGCAGACTTTCGGCGGCGAGGGTGAGCACTTCGCAGATGCAATAGTCGTCGATAGCACCCAGACATTCCAAGCCAACCTGCATGATCTCCTTAAACGAGTGTGAGCCCTTGGAAACACGATAAACGTTTTCGTTGTAAAACACCTTTTGCACGGTGTTCGGCTCGTCCTTACTATTCTTGACGATGGACAACGTGACGTCGGGCTTGAGCGCCATCAATTTACCGTTGGTATCGGTAAACGTGATAACACTGTCCGAAATCAAAAAATCCTTGTTGCGTGCATACAGATCATATTCTTCGAACTTGCTCATGGTATACTGCGCGTAACCGTAGGTGTTGTACAGCGTACGCAAGGAGAACATGACGTTTTCAATAAAACCCAACTGCATTATTTTTTCTCCTCTAATCGCTCGATTGCCGTGCGATAGCCACCATTACCGTAATTCAAACATTTGCTGACACGCCCGATGGTGGCGGTGCTGATATTCACCTTCTCGGTGATCTTTTGATAACTGTCACCGTTGGAAAGCAAAATGGCGGTGTCCAGACGTTGGGACATATCCTGTAATTCCTTGATGGTGCACAGATCCTCAAAGTAGGTATAGCACTCGTCAATTGTTTTAAGATTCAGGAACGTTTGAAACAACCGATCGATCGATTCGGAACGAAAATTCACAACAAACATCCTCTCCATAAATTTACTTTACCATGTTAACACTTTGTCGCGCTAAAGTCAAGCCCTTTATACATAAATTATATAAAAGAAACGGCAGGCGTTCTGCCTGCCGTCTTCATTTGAATGTGTTATCCCAACGTGGCAGCCATGACTGCTTTGATGGTATGCATGCGGTTCTCCGCTTCGTCAAAGACGATGGAGCGATCGCTTTCAAACACTTCGTCGGTCACTTCCATGCAATCAATGCCGAACTTCTCGAATATTTCCTGACCGGTGGTAGTCTTCAGATCGTGGAAAGCGGGCAGGCAATGCATAAAGCGGCACTGTGCGCCGGCGGCATTCATCAGCGCGGTTGTCACGCGGTAGGGGCTGAGTTCTCGGATGCGTTCTTGCCATACTTCGGCCGGCTCGCCCATGGATACCCATACGTCGGTATAGATGACGTGTGCGCCTTTAACGGCGGTAACAGGATCGGTGATAAACTCCAAAATTGCACCGGTTTCGGCGGCGATCGTTTGGCAGGTGTCGATGAGGGCTTTGTCGGGGAAATATTTCTCAGGTGCGCACGCGACGAAATGCATACCCATTTTGGCACAACCAACCATCAAAGAGTTGCCCATATTATACCGTGCATCGCCCATATACACGAGCTTTTTGCCTTTAAGATCGCCAAAGTGCTCACGGATGGTCAAGAAATCCGCCAATATCTGTGTGGGGTGGAACTCGTTGGTAAGACCATTCCATACCGGCACGCCCGCAAAAGCGCTGAGTTCTTCCACGATCTCCTGCTCAAAGCCGCGGTATTCAATGCCGTCAAACATACGGCCAAGTACGCGCGCCGTATCGGGAATGGATTCCTTTTTTCCCATTTGTGAGCTTTTGGGATCCAGATACACCGGATGCATTCCCAGATCTGCCGCCGCCACCTCAAAGGCACAACGGGTACGCGTGCTGGTCTTTTCAAATAACAGCGCGATGGATTTGCCTTCACATAACCGATGGGGAACACCGGCTTTTTTCTTGGCTTTAAGTTCTGCCGACAAAGCGAGCAACGCGCCGATCTCCTCGGGCGTGTAATCCAATAATTTCAGAAAACTACGATTTTTAAATGAAACAGACATCTTGTCATCTCCTATTCGGCACACGCCGTTTTAATGACCTCAACCGCTTTTTTCAGCACATCCATGGGGATGTTCAGCGCGGGCAACAGTCGCACCTTGTCTTTGGCGGTCAGGCAGAGCACACCGTTTGCCATACATGCGGCAACGACCTCTTTGGCGGGTTTTACGGTTTTGATACCGATCATCAGTCCCATACCGGTCACAGAAGTGATGCCGTCAGCACCCTCCAAAGCAGAGAAAATATATTGGCTTTTTTCAGTCACAGCGGCAAGCAGTGCATCGTCTATGCGCTTGATAACGCTTAACGCGCCCGCACAGCAAACGGGGTTGGCACCGTAGGTTGAGCCGTGGTCACCCGCACCGAGAACGTGTTGCATCTTTTCGCTCATTAGCGTGGCACCAATCGGCAAGCCGCCGCCGAGTCCTTTTGCCGTGGAAACGATATCGGGGGAAATGCCGTAGTTCATGTACGCATACAAGGTGCCCGTGCGGCCGTTACCCGTTTGCACCTCGTCCACGATCAGCGGAATATCGTGTTCCTTTGCCAATTTGGCGGCACCCGTCACGAATTCATGGCTGAGCGCGATCACACCGCCCTCGCCCTGAACACACTCGATCATGATCGCCGCGGTGGGCAGTTCGGTTACCATTTTGGTGAGCGTTTCCAAATCCTCGGCCGGCACGTGCGCAAAACCGGGGGTCAACGGATTAAACAGTTCGTGAAAATGATCCTGACCCGTGGCGGCGAGCGTCGTCAGCGTTCTGCCGTGGAAACTGTTTTTGAGCGTGATAATAGTGGAGTATTCCGCACCTTTTTTCTCGGCGGAATATTTGCGAGCGACCTTGATCGCGCACTCGTTGGCTTCCGCACCGGAATTTGAGAAAAACACCTTTTTCATACCGGTGCGTTCGCACAATAGCTTTGCCAACTCTGCACACGGTTTGGTGTAATACAAATTCGAAGTGTGTTGCAATGTTGCCGCTTGTGTGGCAACCGCCGCTGTCCACTCATCGTCGGCAATGCCGAAGCAGGTGACCCCGATACCGGAACCGAGATCAATATACTCTTTCCCTTGTGAGTCGACCACGATACTCCCTTTTCCCGAAACCAGTTCCACGGGGAAACGGGCATAAGTGCCGGCAACATATTGTTTATCAAGCGAAGTAATGCTTTCCATTGTCTTACCCTTTCGTTACCATCGTACCGGCACCCTCGTCGGTAAGCAGTTCCATCAAAATGGAGTGGTGAATACGGCCATCCATGATAATCACATTATCGACGCCGCGGTTGAGCGCTTCAATGCAGCAATCCACCTTGGGGATCATGCCGCCGGAGATGACACCGGTGGTGTAGAGTTCTTTTGCTTCCTCAATGGTGACTTCGGGGATCAGCGTTGAGGGATCGTCTTTGTCGCGAAGGATCCCCGCGATATCCGTCATCATAATCAAACGCTGTGCGCCCAGTGCGCCTGCAATATGCGCGGCGGCAGTATCGCCGTTGATGTTATAAATATTACCGTTTTCATCGCAAGCCAACGTGGATACGACCGGGATATAGCCCTTTTCGAGCAGATCCACGACCGGATCGATGTTGACGTTGGTGATCTCACCCACGAAGCCGAGCTTTTCATTCTTGAACGTGGCCTCAATGAGATGTCCGTCGATACCGGAAATACCCATCGCCTTACCACCGGTCATCTCCAAAAGATTCACCAAGGTCTTATTGACCTTACCCGCCAACACCATCTGCACGATGTCTACGGTTTCTTTGTCCGTTACGCGCAGACCGTCGACGAATTCGGGCTTTTTGTCCAAACGGGACATCATATCGCTGATTTCGGGGCCGCCGCCGTGCACGAGCACGACCTTGACACCCGTCAGCCACAGCAGGACGATATCCTGCATGACTTCCTTTTTGAGTTCTTCGTTGATCATGGCGTTACCGCCGTATTTGACCACGACGATCTCGCCGTTGTACCGCCGAATATAGGGGAGCGCCGCGGTCAAGACCTCGGCGCGTTCGGCGTTGGAAATGATATCATGCATAGTAACTAACCCCTTTACGTGCGGTAATCACCGTTGATTTTTACGTAATCGTACGTCAGGTCGCAACCCCACGCGCACGCGCTGTACGGGCCGTCGCCGACCTTGACAAGAATTTCAATATCGTGCTCGAGCAAGATCTCTTTGGCAATCTCTTCCGAGAACGGAATACCGGCGCCGTCACGGCATACGGCAATCTCGCCTTTAGCCGAGCGGAACGAGACGTCTACCTTGTTGACGTCGACGTCGGCACCGCTGTAACCGATCGCGCATAAAATGCGCCCCCAGTTGGCATCTGCACCGAACATAGCGGCTTTCAGCAAGCTGGAGCAGATAACGCTCTTGGCAGAAAGTTTCGCCGCTTGCTCGGACTCGGCACCGCTGACCTTGCATTCGAGCAGTTTGGTGGCGCCTTCGCCGTCACCGGCGATGATGCGGCACAAATTCACCGTTACGGTGTTGAGTGCTTTCATAAAGGTATCAAACGCTTCACCCTCGGCGGTGATCTCGTCGTTGCCGGCAAGACCGTTTGAGAGCACCGTCACCATATCGTTGGTAGAGGTGTCGCCGTCAATACTCAGCATGTTGAAGGTATTCGCAATATCGCCCGATAACGCTTTTTGCAGCATGGCGGGGGAAATGGCAACGTCCGAGGTGATGAACACCAGCATGGTCGCCATATTGGGATGGATCATACCGCTTCCCTTGGCAATACCGCCGATATGACACACCTTACCGCTAATCTCAAATTCCACGGCAATTTCCTTTTTAACCGTATCAGTGGTCATGATGGCTTCGGCCGCGGCTTCTCCGCCGTTTTCGGACAATCCGTCTGCCAGTTCCTTGATATGCTCGGCGATCGGCTCCAAGTTCAGCGGCTGTCCGATGACACCGGTGGAGGCAACGACCACGTCGTTTGCCGGCACACCGATCACACCGGACACCAGATCGCACATGGCGTTTGCTTTTTCAATACCGTCCGCATTGCAGGTGTTGGCGATACCGCTGTTGCAAATTACCGCCTGCGCTGTGCCGTTTGCCAGATGTTCTTTGGTAACAGTCAGCGGTGCGCCTTTCACCAGGTTGGTAGTGTATACCGCCGCGGCATGAGCGGGCACGTCGCTGACGATCAGCGCCAAGTCTTTTTTGATACGGTTCTTGCGGATGCCGCAATGAATACCGTTTGCCTTATAACCTTTTGCGGCACACACGCCGCCGGAGATCAGTTTCATAATTATTTCCTCTTTTTATACCGTCAACCCGGTTGCTTCATCCACACCGAGTAAAATATTCATGTTTTGAATCGCCGCACCCGAAGCCCCTTTGCCGAGGTTGTCAAACCGCGCGGTGAGCAGGATACGCTCCTCGTTACCGTGTACCGACACCTGCAGATCGTCGCGGTCGGCGAATGCCGCCGCCGATAACAACCCATCCGGATCGGTTGCGTTATCGAAGTGAATAAGACCGCTTTGGTAGTACGATGCGTACAGCCGTTCAATATCCTCTTTTGTGCCGATAACGTCTTTTTTGAACAACGGAACGGTCACTTCCATGCCACTGTAAAAATCCGCGACGATGGGGCAGAACACGGGAGCGGTTTCAAGACCGCACACGGCGATCATCTCTTTCAGATGCTTATGCTGCTGTGACAGCGCATATTGCCGCGGTGCTTTCAACAGCGGACTTCTGTCAGCACTTTCGTACTCCGCAATCATTTTCTTGCCGCCGCCGGAATATCCGGTAAGCGAAAAGCAAGTGAGCGGGGTATCCGCTTTAAGCAATCCTTGCTCGATCAGCGGCGTTACCAACGCGACGAAGCCGCTGGCATGGCACCCGGGATTGGCAATGCGGTGTGATTTAGCGATGCGCTCGCGCTGTCCGCAAAGTTCCGGCATACCGTAGGTCCACTCAGGATGCGTGCGGTGAGCCGTAGAAGTGTCGATGATCTTCACAGCGGGATTATCCGTTAAGGATACCGCTTCGATCGCCGCCGGATCCGGCAAACATAAGAACACGATATCTGCGCTGTTGATCGCCTCTTTGCGGGCGGCGGTATCTTTTCTTGTTTCTTCCGAAAGCGTAATCAGCTGAAGATCGTTTCTTGTTGCCAGCCGATCCGCAATACGGAGTCCGGTGGTGCCGGCGCTTCCATCGATAAATACAGTGGTCATTTGGTTAACATTCCTTTTACGTAGGCAATTTGTGCTTCTACGGAAGCGAGCGAGGTGCCACCCTCGGAAATACGTTTTTCCACGCATACCGTAAGGTCGATCGCTTGGTACAGATCCTCGCTGAACAGTTCGCTGAACGAACGGTAGGTATCAAGCGGCAGTTCCTCCAACACGGTGTGCTTCTCAATACACAACGCGACCAGTTGCCCCGAGATCTTGTAAGCGCTGCGGAACGGCAACCCCTTTTTCACTAAATAATCCGCAAGATCGGTGGCGTTGATAAATCCCTTTTGCGCCGCCGACTTCATGTTTGCGGTGTTGGCACTCATGGTCGAGATCATACCGGTGAATACCTGCAGGCACATTTTGACGGTATCGCAGGCATCAAACACGCCTTCCTTATCCTCTTGCATATCCTTGTTGTACGCCAGCGGCAATCCTTTAAGTGTGGTGAGTAATCCCATCAGATCACCGAACACGCGACCACTCTTTCCGCGAACAAGCTCTGCCATATCCGGATTCTTTTTCTGCGGCATAATGGAGGAACCGGTAGTGTACGCGTCAGACAGCTCAACGAATTTAAACTCCCAGCTTGACCACAGAATAATTTCCTCGGAAAAGCGGGAGAGGTGCACCATCAATGTTGAAAGTGCACCAAGAAGTTCTACACTAAAATCACGGTCGGACACACCGTCTAAGCTGTTCAGACAAATGCCGTCAAAGCCCAACCGCTCCGCTTCAAAGCGGCGGTCGGTATCGTAGGTCGTCCCCGCGAGCGCACAGCACCCGATGGGGGACTGATTCATGCGTTTGCGGCAATCTTTAAGCCGATCGAGGTCGCGGAGCAGCATCATGGCATACGCCATCAGATGATGGCCAAAGGTGATCGGCTGTGCGCGCTGCAAATGCGTATAGCCGGGCATGATTGTTGCCTTGTACTGCTCGGCTTTTTCGACGATGGCCATCAGCAATTCCTTGATAAGTGCCGCAATAGTATCGATCTCATCACGCAAGTACAACCGAATGTCCAAAGCCACTTGATCGTTCCGACTGCGCGCGGTGTGCAATTTTTTGCCAACGTCACCCAAGCGCTCGGTCAATACTTGCTCGACAAACATGTGAATATCCTCACACGCCATGTCGATGGCAAGTGCGCCGTTGTCAATATCGTTTAAGATGCCCGATAGACCGTCGATCAACTGATCGGCATCTTCACTTGTGATGATGCCTTGCGCTGCCAGCATGGCGGCGTGCGTCATACTGCCCGTGATATCTTGGCGATACATACGGCTGTCAAAACGAATGGACGAGTTGAAATCGTCCGCTATCTTTTCCGTGTTGCCGTCTGTTCTTCCGGCCCACATCTTAGCCATGCGGCATGCTCCTTTATCGTTTATTTCTTGGCATCAACCATTGCCTGCACCTTGATCGGCAGACCGTACAGGTTGATGAATCCGGCGGAATCCGCCTGATTGTAATCGCTTTCGCCGAAGGTGGCGATCTCCTCGCTGTACAGCGAATAGGGGCTCCACACGCCCGCGTTGATCATGTTACCTTTGTAGAGTTTCAGTTTCACCTTACCGGTGACGCGCTCTTGGGTCTTATCCACGAAAGCGGAAAGCGCTTCGCGCAGGGGGGTGAACCACTGACCGTTGTAAACGAGTTCCGCAAAGGTGATGGATAAGCGCTGCTTCTCGTGCAGGGTCATCTTATCAAGACAAACGCTCTCAAGCACGCTGTGCGCCTTGTACAGGATCGTACCGCCGGGAGTTTCATACACGCCGCGGCATTTCATGCCGACCAAACGGTTTTCCACGATGTCGATGATACCGATACCGTTGGCACCGCCCAGTTCGTTGAGCTTTAAGATGATGTTCTTAGCGCTCATTTTTTCGCCATCCAGCGCAACCGGAACGCCCTTCTCAAACTCCAACGTGACGTAGGTCGGCTTGTCGGGGGCGGCGATGGGGGAAACGCCCATTTCCAAGAAGCCGGGTTTCTCATACTGCGGCTCGTTGCCGGTATCTTCCAGATCCATGCCCTCGTGGGACAGATGCCAGAGGTTCTTATCCTTGGAATAGTTGGTCTCACGGTTGATCTTCAGCGGAATGTTGTGCGCCTCCGCATACTCGATCTCCTCTTCACGGGACTTGATATCCCACTCACGCCAGGGAGCGATGATCGGCATGTTCGGTGCAAAATGCTTAAGCGCTAATTCAAAACGCACCTGATCGTTGCCCTTACCGGTGCAGCCGTGGCAGATCGCGTCGGCATTTTCTTTGATGGCGATCTCTGCAAGCCCTTTAGCGATGCAAGGACGTGCGTGGCTCGTGCCGAGCAAATACTCCTCATACACCGCGCCCGCTTTCATGGTCGGGATGATGTAGTTGTCAACGTAATCATCCGTCTGATCCAACACGTACAGCTTGGAAGCACCCGTTTTGATGGCTTTCTCCTCCAAACCGTCCAGCTCATCCGCCTGACCGACGTTGCCGGAAACGGCGATGACTTCACAGTTGTTGTAGTTTTCTTTCAACCACGGAATGATGATGGATGTGTCCAGACCACCGGAATAGGCGAGGACAACCTTCTTGATGTTTTCTTTATTCATTTTGAACGACCTCCAAAATTGATTTTTCAATATGCATTGCATTATACCTCTTAATAAGGGGTTTGTCAACAACATTTGTATATTTATTCACCTTTTGTTTACTTTTCACAGAACTGCGAGAAAAGTGGGAAATGAATTGGATAGTATTACGATGTTTTCGACATATTAATTGCGCTCCCCTCGCAAAGGCACCCCGTTGCAGGTGGTCGTGAATGAATAATCGTGAATGAATATTCACTTCGTTCGTTCCTTAAAACAGAAAGTACTTGCAATATCGACAGTTATACAGTAAAATGTAAAAAAACAAATCGCATGGGAGTGTTTTGTTATGTTTAATGCGGAACTGATTGTTTTCTGCGCCTACCTCCTGTTCATGGTAGGTATTGGTATCTTCTTCTTTCTTCGCTCAAAAGGCGGCGGCGAGAAAAGCTACTTTTTAGGTGGTAGACAGATGGGGCCGTGGGTGTCCGCTTTGTCGGCGGGTGCTTCAGATATGAGCGCGTGGGTGTTGATGGGGCTTCCCGCTTCCGTTTACGCTGCCGGCCTTGGCCAAACCTGGATCGCGATCGGTTTGGCGATCGGTTATGCCCTCAGTTGGTTGATTGAAGCGCCGCGTCTGCGTCGCTATTCTATTGCTGCAAAGGATTCCATCACTATTCCGCAGTATTTGACCAATCGCTTTTTATCCAAAAGCCGTGTATTGCAGATCTTGTGTGCGGTTATCTTCTTGGTAGCGTATACCGTGTATGCGGCATCCAGCATAAAAGCATGCGGCACTCTTTTTAATACGGTACTGAATATGGAAGGTTCGCTGACGATGTATATTGCAGCCGTAATTATTATTTGCTACACCTTCCTGGGCGGTTTCACTGCCGTTTGCTGGACTGACTTTTTCCAAGGCCTTTTGATGCTCGGTGCATTGCTGATTGCTCCGATTTTTGCCGTCAGCATGATTGGTGCCGGTGACACCACCTCTGCCATGCAGAACCTTCCCCAGAACTATTGGAACATGTTTACGGATTGGAAAGAAGTCGTTTCCGGTCTGGGATGGGGGCTTGGCTACTTTGGTATGCCGCACATCATTATTCGGTTTATGTCGTTACGTTCGGATAAGGATCTTAAAAAGAGCGCCAAGATCGGTATCACCTGGACGGTGCTGATTTTGACTTTCTCGGTTGCTGCCGGCATCATCGGTCATTTATTCTTAGGTGACATCGCGGATAGTTCCACCGTCTTTATCCAAATGGTCAGAAAGATATTCCCGGCGCTGATCAGCGGCTTGCTTCTGTCGGCCATCCTGGCAGCAGCAATGAGTACAGCAGATTCCCAGTTGCTGGCTTCGGCATCGGCTTTTGCCAGCGATGTGTATAAGCCGATCTTCCGTCGTAACAAGGCCTCCGATAAGGAGATGCTGTGGGCGGGCCGTTTTGTGGTGCTCGTTATTGCAGTGATTGCCGTGTTGATAGCGGCAAACCCCAATTCCGGCACTATTATGGGTCTGGTAGAAAACGCGTGGGGTGTCTTTGGTGCGGCATTCGGTCCTGCCATTATGCTCTCGCTGTTCTGGCGTCGCTTCAACTTCCAAGGCGCGGTTGCCGGCATTCTCACCGGTGCCCTCGTGGATATTCTCTGGCTTATCTTTGTAAAACCGCACTTTGCGCTGTATGAGATCATTCCCGGTTTTGTGTGCAGTTTGATCGTAGCAATTGTTGTTTCGTTGCTTACGAAGGCGCCCGGTGATGAGATCACAGAAATGTTCGACAAGGTCGCTTCCGGCGTCGAAGAATAATGTATAAATAAAGTAAACGGGGTGCCCGCAGCGGGAACCCCGTTTTTTTATTTCTGACACGCACGATATTGCGTCGGCGTCATGTTCAGTTGGTTTTTAAAGATATACATAAAATATTCCAGTGAATTATACCCGGAAGCAAACGCGATCTCTTTGACTGAAAGAGCGGAGGAACTAAGCAGATCGCAAGCAAATTTAAGGCGAAGCGTGTTTAAATACTTGTGAAACGTCGTGCCGACTTCTGCTTTGAAAAGCTGGCCAAAATAGTTGGGGGATAAGGATAATGTTTGTGCCATTTCCTCCAGCGTTACCGCTTCTCGGTAATGCTTGTTGAGATAAATAACGGCTTGATGGATGGGTGGCGGCAATGTAGCGTTTGGTGATACGTTCGTTTGTTTTCTTAATAAGGCGATGAGAATATTTTCAATCCCGTTTCGAATCAGCAGTTCACAAAACGGGCGGTCTGATGCGGCTTCGCGCTCCAATTTTTGAAGTTTCTCTTCAATCTCTCGGGTTTCCTCGGCGGTAAATCGACAATCGCAGGTGTGAAATTCCAGATAATCCGCCAATTTGTCAGATAAAAACTCTTTTTTTAAATGCACCTTATACAACACAAGATTCGTGAGAGCGGTCATGCTGTGGAAATCGTGATAACACATCAGATAAGCGCATCCTGCGCCGATCTCGGAAACCGTGTTGTTGTGAATATGCCGTGCTTGTCCCGAAAGCACGATCTCAAACTCATAATAATCGTGCCAGTGAACGGGAAAGGAAGTACCTGCCTCTATGAAATGCTTCGAAATAGAAAAGCCGCGATCTTGGTGATCAGAACTCGAATATGTGAAGATACGCTCAGCCATGCTTACACCCACAATCGTTGATTTTCTTAATTATATCCTATTTTTCTTGAATTTACAAGAGGGGTCGTTTCTTGTAAAATATAAAGTATAAAGGAGGAGTGTACGTGATAGGGTTTGATATTGGCGGCACTAAATGCGCTGTTTGCATCGGCACCGAAACCGAGAATGGCATTGCCATTCTCGATAAGCGCGTGTTGCCCACCGATCTTAAGATTTCTCCCTACGAGATGATTGACCGTCTTTGTGCGGCGGCAGAGGAAATGAGCGGGCTTGCCGACACGGTCGGCATCAGCTGCGGAGGTCCCCTGGATGCCAAAGAGGGAATTATTCAATCCCCGCCCAATCTTCCCGGTTGGGACGACGTGCATATTGTCGAATACCTGCGTGATACGTATGGGGTACGCGCCTATTTAGAAAACGATGCCAACGCCTGCGCCCTCGCCGAGTGGCAATTCGGAGCGGGTGAACGGTGCAATAACATGATTTTCTTAACGTTCGGCACGGGCTTGGGTGCAGGGTTGATCTTGAACGGCAAGCTGTATGCCGGTACCAACGGCATGGCGGGCGAGGTCGGCCACGTGAGATTGGCGGACGACGGTCCTATCGGCTTTCACAAGGCGGGCTCGTTTGAAGGTTTTTGCTCGGGCGGTGGATTGGCGCAACTCGGACAAGCCCTTGCGCGTGAGCGCCTGCAAAACGGACAAACGGTTTCGTTTTGCAAAGATCTGAGCGAAGTCGACACCATCACCGCCAAAAGCATCGCTGTGGCGGCGGATGCTGGCCACAGCGACGCAAAAGAAGTTTACGAACACTGCGGCACCATGCTCGGAAAAGGTCTTGCCATGCTCATTGATATTCTCAATCCCGAACGCATCGTCATCGGTAGCGTGTATCAACGAAGTCGGCATTTGTTGCAAGCGGCTATGGAGCGGGAACTTGCCCGTGAATGTTTGCCGCAAGCCCTTAGCGTTTGCCGTATCTTACCGGCAAAACTGGAAGAAAACATTGGTGATTATGCCGCGTTAGCGGTTGGTATTACAGGTAAGAGAGGAGAATAAATCATGATGTATGAACGGTATCCCGCATTGCAGTCCTGCAAGGACAGCATTGAAGAAGCACTTCAACTACTCATCGAAACCTATCGAAACGGTGGTAAGGTGCTGGTGTGCGGAAACGGCGGCAGTGCGGCTGACAGCGAACACATCGTCGGCGAGTTGCTGAAAGGATTTATGTCAAAACGTCCCGTGACGGATGAGCGCATTCCCGAAGCATTGCGCGCGGAATTGCAAGGCTCGTTACCCGCTATTTCGTTACCCAGTCAATGCGCGATTCTGACGGCGTACTGTAATGACGTATCTCCCGAAATGATGTACGCGCAGTTGGTGTATGGGTACGGAAAAGAGGGGGATCTGCTGATCGCGTTGTCCACGTCCGGCAATGCCGCAAACGTGGCAAAAGCCGCAGAAGTGGCACGCTGCATCGGCGTGAAGACGGTAGCGTTGACGGGCGCAAAAGAGAGCAAACTGTCTGCCTTGGCGACCGTGACCGTGCAAGTCCCCGAAACCGAAACCTACAAAGTGCAGGAACTACATCTCCCGGTATACCATTACCTGTGCGCTGAAGTTGAAAAAACGTTGTTTTGAAAGGAGTAACTCACCATGAAATACATGATTGGCTGTAACTTTTGGGGTTCCAAGCACGGAACCGATATGTGGAAATACTGGGACGAAGACTCCGTTCGCAAAGATTTGGAGCTCGTTTCACAGTACGGTGTCAGCTATATGCGCGTATTCCCGAACTGGCGAGATTTTCAACCCATTCATTTGGTACAACAATGCAAAGGTGAGTTTCAGCAATATCGCTTTGCGGATGATAAAAAGATCGATAACGAGTTCGGTTTGGATATGGAACAGATCGAGCATTTCCGCACGTTCTGCCGCATGGCGCAAGAGAACAACATAAGACTGGTGGTATCTATCGTCACCGGCTGGATGAGCGGCAGATTATTCGTGCCGCCGGCACTCGAACGGCTCAATCACATCAGCGATCCCGAAAGCTTAATGTGGCAGATCCGTTTGGCTCGCGGTCTCGTTCGCTACCTGAAAGATGAGCCCGCCATCGCCACGTGGGATCTTGGTAACGAGTGCAACTGCCTCAGCGAAGCCCCCAATCGCAATGCGGCGTATCTGTGGGCGGCAACCATCCGCAACGCGATCCTCTCGGAGGATAACACACGTATGATCATGTCGGGTATGCACGGGCTGGGCACCTATTCCAGCCAAAATCGCAAATGGTTTATTCAGGACCAGGCAGAACTGACGGACGTGCTCACACCTCACCCGTATCCTTCCCCGTCGGTCGGCGGTGATGTGGAACCGATCAATCGCCTGCGTACCACTTTGATTCCGACGACGCACGTGGCGTTGTATTCAGGTGTTGGACATAAGCCCGCCATGATGCAGGAGATCGGTACCTTCAGCAACACGGTCGGCAACGAGAAAATTGCGGCAGACAGTGTGCGCGTCAACCTCTTGTCCGGTTGGGCAAACGGCTCGCTCGGTTATTTTTGGTGGTGTGCCTACGATCAAAAGCACCTCACCAACCCGCCGTACTGCATGAGCATGATTGAAAACGAACTTGGCTTGTTCCGCGCCGACTTTACGCCGAAGGATAACGCGTTTGTCATGAAAGCTGTGAACGAAGCACTATCCAATATGCCTTTCGGTGACCTTCCCGCCGCCGAAGTGGATGCCGTTTGCGTTATTCCCACGGAACTGGATAGTTACTACGACCAAGTGGGCGCTACGTATATTCTCGGTAAACAAGCGGGCATCAACGTGACCTTTGCCACCTGCGATCAGGAACTGCCCGAAGCGCCGATCTACATCGTGCCTGCTTTGATGGGCTGGAGCGCCATCACGCAGGAAATGTACGCGAAGCTCGTCAAAAAAGCGGAAGCGGGCGCGGCCGTTTACATGTCCACGGGCACCGGCTTTATCAGCGAGATCGAAGACAAAATGGGGCTCGAATCGCTTGGCATGATCAACTCGCACGAGATTCGCGAAGCGGATTTCGGCACGTTCAAAGTCCCGTTTGAGTACGATAAGAAATTCTTGTTCCGCAGTGTAGGTGCTGAAGTTCTTTGCGAGGACGACGACGGCACGGTGATCTTCTCCAAAATGCCGCGCGGCAAGGGCACGATCTACTTCCTCAACTTCCCCCTGGAAACGGTTGCTTGGAATCAGCCGGACGGTTTCGTTGACTATCCGTATTACAAGATCTATCAAATCATTGCCAAAGATGTCTTGGCAAAGAAACCGGTCGTCAGCAACCACCCCGACGTGGCACTCACCATACACCCGATTGATGAGAAACGCTCCGTCGTTGTGGCAATCAACTATTCCGACCGCGATCTGCCGTTCGATATTGAACTGCAAGGAAGTCACATCACCACCGTATATTACGGTAACGATAAGACAATTCCCTCTTGCGATGCGACCGTATTTGAAGTGACAGTTTAACTCTTGACACACCGTCCTTTCGTGTGATTTAATGACACTAAAGGACGGTGTTTCTTATGCAATTTATTAAGGTGCGTGGCGGCTTGCCCAACACCTCGTACCGCATCACGCACGATAAAACGTGCAAGGTTGCCTTCATGGGTGGCTCCGTCACGGATGGCATGGGAGCATCAGCCGTCAAAGGCGGCTGGCGAACGCGGGTGTTAAACTACCTGCAAGAAACGTATCCCACCGTGGAGTTTGAGCAAATTGCTGCAAACATGGGCGGCAACGGCTCACAATACGGTGTCTATTTTGTCCGTCAGTTTGTGGCGGTAAAACAACCCGATCTGGTGTTCATCGAATATGCGGTAAACAACGCGTACGACGGCTGCAGCGATGCCGACACCTTATGGATGCATTACGAAACGATGATACATACGATTCGTTCCGAAAATCCGTATGCGGAGATTGTGCTTGCATACGTATCGGATTCTCAACACCGTTCAAAAGATATTATTCCTGTTTTGGAACTGATTGCGGATAAGTATCAACTTCCGTCACTGAATTACTACGAAGCCGTGATGCACGCGATGGGGGACGCGTCGAATTGGAATCAATATTTCATCGATGGTGTCCACGCAAACGATAACGGCTACGCCGTGATGGCGGGTGTCGCCAAAGAGCTGCTTGAGCATGCCATGCAAACCTCAGCGGAAACATACCAAAAAGCGGCAACACCGAAAGCGCAGGCGAGGTTACAAAGTGAGGCAAAAGCATTGATCACCTCCACACTGGATCCCGTGCCGCCGGGATGGGAAAAGGTGGAACGATTCTCCTATGCCGGTCACCACTATAACGGCTGTATCCAAACGACCGCAAAGGATAAACCGATCACCGTCACGTTCAACGGCACGGATTTCGGGGTGCTGGTGGAATTCGCCAAAGACGCCGGCGTGCTGGAATATACGCTTGACGGCATCGCGGGAACATTGGATTGCGCGCTTAATTATTCCAACCCCAAAGCCAGAATGCTTCTTAAAAACGGTGTCGACGGCGAACACACCGTCGTGATGCGGCTTGTAAGCGGGGAACGCATGGCGATCGCCGCGTTCTTACTTAACGGAACCGTCCTAAGCGTCAGATAACGATTGCAAATCCTTTGATTCTATGATAAACTGAACTTGATTTTGTAAACGGAAGGATGTATTTGCACATGAAAAAAGCACTGGCCATTCTTATTGCCCTTGCTATGTTATTTACGTGCGTCGGATGTGGGGAAGACCCCGTTGACAGCTCCGCCACCACAACAACGATCGAAGCGGTTGATGTGACCACCACCGTGGATGCGAATAACGCGGATCAAACGACCGCGCCGTCCTCCTCAAAGCAGCCCACAAAGGGCTCTTCCTCTACGAAAAGCACGGGTATTTCATCCACCTCGTCTACCACCTCCAAACCGACGAGGGCTTCGGAATTTCACAAGGCGAAATACAGACGGTACGGTAAATACATCACGGTGCGCGGTGGCATGAAAAACACCGCACACAGAATTGTGAACGATCTGCAGTTGCGCATCTCGTTTATGGGTGGTTCGGTCACGGAAGGCATGGGCTCGTCCCGTGTTAAGGGCGGCTTTCGCACCCGGTTGATCAACTTCCTTAGAGAAGAGTGTCCTTCCGCTCTTTTCACAGAAACCAATTCCACCTTGGGCGGTAACGGCTCGCAGTACGGTGTGTACGTTGCCGAGCAGATGGTCGCCTCTACAACCCCTGATCTGGTGTTTATTGAGTACGCCGTGAACAACGGATACGACGGTGTGCGTGATGCGGATAAACTGTGGAATCACTATGAAACGATGATCCATACAATCCGCAAAGCCAACCCGTATGCGGATATCGTGCTCGTATACGTGTCCGACCGCAGTGAAACGTCGCAAAACATCATTCCCATCTTGGAACAGATTGCGGATAAATATCAGTTGACCTCGATAAATCTGCACCAAGCGATGAAAGATTCCATGAACAGCGACTACAAATGGGAATACTATTATGGGGACGATTCGGTCCATCCCAACGATAACGGATACGACGTGATGGCAGAGGTGCTGTTTGGTGCTGTCCAATACGGGCTCACGACCACACCGTACACTTACGCGAAGCTACCGTTGCCTGCAGCGAAAGGGGCGCTCCAGTCCGAGGCAAAAGCCGTCGCGGCGACATCTTGCACCATCCCGGCCGGATGGGCAAAATCCGGCAAATTTTCTTA
Organism: Clostridia bacterium; assembly: GCA_017436915.1. Lineage (GTDB taxonomy): Bacteria > Bacillota > Clostridia > Oscillospirales > Acutalibacteraceae > RGIG3009. Next base: position 7,090 of record JAFSCE010000007.1, on the reverse strand, counting down.
TGGAGTTAACTTGTTTAGCGGCTGCATTCAGACTACCGAAACAGGTAAAACGCTCACGGTGAAATTCAAGGGCACGCATTTCGGTGTGCTGGTTGAGTTTGCCGAAGTTGCCGGAGTGCTGGAATACAGCGTTGACGGTGGCACCTATCAGCAACTCAACTGCAACTTGAACTATTCCAATCCGAAAGCACGTATGTTGCTTGAAAACGCCGCCAATACCGAGCATACGATCACAATGCGTTTGGCAAGCGGGTCTCGCATGCAAATCGCAGCGTACCTGATGAACGGAACGCTCGTTAGTGTGGGATAACTTGATAAATAATAAAAGCAGGCGACTTCATTCGAAGTCGCCTGCTTTTTTGTTTTGTTAAGAGTTCTTTTGCGAAGCATTTGTGCGCTCCGGTAAATCGGAGAACGTTTTAATGTATTTGGTGGGGGAGTTGCCGGTGTACTTTTTAATCAGCTTGCTGAAATAGTACACGTCGGGGAAACCCACCATCGCCCCCACCTCAGACACGGAAAAAAGCCGTGTTTTAAGGAGCTTCAGTGCCCAGTTGATCCGCAGATCGGTCAAATATTCCATTGGCGATTTGTTCAACTGCTCTTTGAAAATACGACGGAAATGCGTGACACTGAGTCCACAGATCTCGGCTAATTTTTCATTGGTGATCGTATCGTCGTAATGCTGATGGATGTAGGTGAGGACGGGATACAGCCGACCGTAAAAACGGAAGCTGGATGCGTTACCGTATTCTTCCATGATATCGATCAAGACTTTTTCAATGGCAATGCGCGCTTTTGGCAGATACCACGGCGAGCGCTCTTCCCAGATCTTGAGGATCTCTTCAAACTGCTGACAAATATACGGCTGATTGGAAAGATCAATGTGCTCGGGGAAGTCCAATTTCTCATAAGCTTTTGATGGGTGCAGAGAAAATCCCGTTGTGATATACGTAAATCCCTCGGTTTTTGCTTTAACGGTGTACTGCTGATCCTTCATCAGGAAAATCAGCGTGTGCTTGACAAGCGGAACGGGCTGTTTATCGCGGTTGATATAGACGCCCTCGCCGTCCGTTACGTACAGATATCCGTCCGACAGCCGTCCGGGGCACACGTATTTGAAGTCCTTGCTTTCTACCTTTTTTACAATGGTGGTGATTGATCCCACCCGTATATCGTTATAAACTTCCATAGCCATCACTTTTTAATATAGCCGAGTGTGCGGTGGAAATTATTGCCCTTAAGCATGTATTTCTTAGCGTTCTCAGCAAGCAGCGAGGTGGCAGGCAGGTCTTTGAGTTGATACCGCTTCTTATCCCAGCCAAACACGTAACGGACAATATCGTTTGCCTCGACAGCGGCCGTCTTTTGGAACAGATCACCGAACTTGACGATGTTGCTGTCAAGCGGCAGCACCTCTTTGAGCGACTCGTCCAACAACCACGAATCGCACGCAAAGTAGCGATACTCGTATTCGGGGAAATGCTTAGCAAAGAATTCACGTGCCATATCAAGCGATTTTACGCAATCCTCCGTTTTCAAAGGACCGCATGCGGGAATATGCACGCCGATGATCGGATCCCCTTTCTTAACGCCGAGTGCCGGCACGTCGTCAGGCGCGGTATCAAAAGCGTATTGCAATCTGCCGAGCTTGAATAATCGCGCGGTCATGTGCCATTTCAGCCACCGTAGCTCGCCGAGGTACAGCGAACCTTTGATACCGCTCCAGATATTGCACCAAACAGACAGATCCGACAGCGTATCCAAAAGAATATCCTCGCTGATGCCGAGGTTCTCGTAGGTTTTGCTCAGTTCCTCGCACATAAAGAGCATATTGAGGAGATTTTTCTTGCCGTCCTCGCAACTCGCGTCGTAGAACTTCATCGTCATGTAATCCGAAACCGGAATGGTGTCGACAGCTTTATTGAATTCCTCGTCAAAATCCTTTTCAAAACCAATCTTATCATACCATTTTTTGATGATCGTCTTAACCTCAGGATTCTCAAACGTCAGCGGCTTTTCCTCGCTCACGATCGGGCTCGAGACTGTGATCTCCTCTTTGCTAAGTCCTAAGAAGCGGAGCAGGTTTTTATGATACATCTTTTCAAAGCATTCTTTGCTGACACCGAGATCCAACAAAATGGAACGGTCAAGCTCCAGCACGTCTTTGGTATGCGCCGGCTTGTAGGTATTGACTGTCATATCGGTGCCGAACAGAATATTGTTCGATACGTCGTAACCGATCGTATAGATTTTTTCCAATAACTCGCGGCGGTAAATGTCAGGAGTACCGGGTGTTAAATCGAAATACATCTCGGCGGGCTTGCGGTGCTTGTGCGAATGTAAGAACTTACCGTACATGGCAATGCACTCGTCCACCCACGGCCACGAGCAGTGCCCCATCGAAAAACGAAGTCCCTCAATACCAATTAACGCCTCAAAGTTGATGGGCCGGTTATACCAAGAGGAAACACCGCCGTCCCACAGAATACCGGTATGGAAAAACACCGGCATATCGTATTTCGCAAATTCGCGCAACAACGCCATCGGTTGTTCTTCGTAGATGTAGTAACTGTCGCAGATCATCTTGAATCCGAGAATGCCGGCTTCTTTGCAGATGCGTACCTTTTCAATCGCGTTTTCCTCGTACGGATGAATATACATAACCGGGAACAAACGTCCTTCGTATCCCTTTGTCCACTTGGCAAGAGTTTCCAAACGCTCCTCAAATGAGGCGTCGGTGGGGTAGGAGTTGCGCCCCTCTCGTACAAGAGCAGGGCGGGGAGAGAAGACGCACGCACCATACAGACCCGCTTCCTCCAATTGCTTTAAAAATCCTTCCGGATCCGCCTCGCCACTGAGGGAATGAAGGTGCATATCAAAAATTTTCATAATGCATACCTCTTTCTGGAAAACTTTATGCACCTACATGGTAATGCACCAGGGACAAAAAGTCAATATCCTTTGCAGAATTTGTCCAACAAAAACGGGGTCTTGCGATAACTCGCAAGACCCCGTTTACAGTGGATGTTATTTATCAATGGTAACGCGGACGCGGCAGAAAAGATCCGTTTCGTAGTCGCCGAAATTACCGGGCAGACGCAGGAAGCCGGGCTTGTGGGTGAAGTATACGTAAAAATCGTGACCCACAGTGCTGGAATCGTCGGAAGCTTCATCGTCAATACCGACAATGGTGGAATAGAAATACAAACCCTTGTCGGGATTGGCGGTGGACAGTACCATGTGATCGTCCCAGTTCACGCAATCGTCAGACATGAACATAATGACCTGTCTGGCGGTCTGCACGACCAGAATATACTTGTCGATCGCGGAGCAGTAAGCAGCGTTGCCGTGGCAGTCGTACTTAAAGCCGACCTCGTCGTGATACACGATATCGTCACAGTCCTCAGGCAGGATGCGCGGTGCCGTGCCGTGCATCGGCTCGGTATCCCACACGCCGTTTCCACTGTACTTTTTCATGAGCTTCGCGGGATTTTCCTCGCGGCGGACCATTTCGATGGATTCTTTTACAGGGATGCGCGCAACCGACGTATACCGCTCGGCGGCTTCGTTCCATTCGTTATAGAAGATATAAAAATATCCGTCCTTACCGACAACGTACGGCACACCGCAGATGTTCGGCCACACGCCGTTGGCGCGGTTTTTGCTGATGAAATTACGGCAGGTGCCCATCATGTCGCCGATATACTTCCAGTGCTGACCGCCGTCGCGCGAAATGCTGAAACCAATGTGATAGTTCTGCGGATAGTCGAAATCTACTTTGCTCAGATCTTCGCGGTGCGTAAACCCGATCAGCACGCCGTCCTCGCATTTGTAGGCGCTCTGTACCCAAAGCCCGCAGGGCCATTCTTCTTTGAAATGGTTGTAATCCCACTCAAATGGCTCCAGTTCCTCCGCAAACGGATCATCAGCGGGGCCGCGGAAATGACGGTAGTAGGGTTGACCGCCGAGGTCGGTCGTCAAAAAGTCGAACTTTCCGTCCGGGCGGCGCAGTGTGCAGCAACTGCCGTCCACGGTATAGGTCAACTGATCGTCCGTATAAACGATCTCTGTCTCAGAAACGTGGATTTTGTCTTTTAACATGTCAATATCCCCCTTGTTATCGCAATAAAGCGTGAGAAACGTCGGACGCGTTCCACCCATGTTATAGCACTGTGCAACAAGTACTGTCAAGCAAAAACAAACACTTAGTCGTCTAACACAAAAAATGGACAGAATGAACAAAATGCCAACATAAAGTATCCAAAAGCCGCATAAAAGCAAAACGACGCGTTTCGACGGGAACTCCTTATTTTTTATGATTGGGCAACATAATACAAGCGCGGAACAACATCGTCACTTGTCAAAATGTAAATTGTCTGTTATAATATCCGTGATTAAATGTACATATCTGTCGATGCGGTGTTTGGGGAAACGCGCAGGCAGACAAATCTAACTTCAATTTTTAGGAGGAGAATCAACATGACTATGCGTAAGGTTTTAGCACTTTGTTGTTTGCTGGGCATCTTGTTGCTTTCTGCGTGCTCACCGAGCAAACCGCAGACGGATCCCACCACGACAACGGAATCAACTACAACGACTACCACGCAAACGGATGATTCCGCGTGGGGCGATACGGAGTGGGACGACGATTTTGTTTCGGATTCGACTGACGACTTCTTCGATGACGACTATTTTGATGACGATGATTATGAAGAGGACGTAGATAACGGACCGGAATATGAAGAGATCCTTCCGGAGGGCAATCCCGCTCAGCTTCTTAACCCCCACAAGGGCGGCGCGGATGAAGAGGCGGAAGCCCTCAGACAACAGATTCTGAATACGAAGGATAATCTCACTATCACCGGCACCACATATTACGTGTCCCCCAACGGTGATGACTTTAATGATGGTTTGACTCCGGAAACCGCATGGCAGACTTGCGACAACCTCACCATCAATAACTACTTGCTCGAGCCGGGCGATGCCATTTTGTTTGAGCGTGGCGCTGTTTACCGCCGTACTTCGCCGATTGTTGTGAAAAGCGGCGTGACCTATGGCGCATACGGCGAAGGTTATAAACCTCTCATTTATGGTTCTGCCAGGAACTATGCGTGGGGCGCCGATTGGGAGCCCAGCCGCAAACAGTACGTGTGGAAGATCCAGATGTATTCCCGTGAGGGCGGCATTATGGTCTTCAACAGCGGTGAAGCAGTCGGTACGCCGAAATATCATGGTGTGAACGAGCTGCAAAAGAACGGCGACTTCTATCACAACGTGGATGAAGGCACTTTATACCTATATTTAGATAAGGGCTATCCGAACGTGGTGTACAACTCCATCGAGATCGGTACCCGTGAAAACATTTTCACCGTTTCGGACGAAACGCACGACGTCACCTTTGACAACCTGGCGCTGAGATATGCCGGCTTGTTCACCTTTGACGTTAAAGAATATACCGATAACCTCATCTTCACCAACCTGGAAATCGGTTGGGTCGGTGGCTGCCGTTATTCCAACAGTGACGTTGGTCTGGGCAACGGTATTCAGTGGTGGCAAACCACCAGCAACTCGCTGCTTGAGAACTGCTGGATCTATCAAGTGTATGATGCAGGCGCTTCCCCGCAGGGCATCAACACTCCGCATACATATGAAAATATTGTTATGCGCGGCAACCTCATCGAATTCTGTAACTACTCCATCGAGGTTTTCGACCGTCACGCCGAGTCCGTTTGGGATGGTCTCATCATTGAAGATAACATCCTGCGTTTCGCCGGCTACGGCTTCTTGCTCTCGCACGAGCGTCCGGACAAGAGCCCGGCGGTTGGACACTACGTTGGTTGGACGTGGAACTATAACGAAATTAAGAATATCGTTATTAAGAACAATATTTTTGACTGTTCCGCAGAAAACTTAGTCTACTGGTCAGGTAAAGACTACGATACAGGTCTTACCATCTCCGGTAACAGTTTCTATCAAAAAGCAAACCGCGGCAACCGCGCGATCCACTTCGGCACGCACGCCGCCGCTTTTGCTACCAACCAAGCAGAACTGGAAGCGGCAGTAAAAACGTTTGATCCCAATCCGAAAGTAGTAAAATGGCTGTCTTGAGCAGACAACGGCAACACATTCGGAAAGTAGTCACAGTCGGCAAGTACGCTTGCCGACCGGTGACCGACTAATTTAGGAGGAGTAATATATGAGTAACCTGAAAAGCTTTCTCTCGAAAGCAAGGGCTATGTCAAGATCAACGCTCAGCGTTGTTCTCGTGCTGTGCCTGCTCATGATGATGATCCCGACCGTGCTGCTCGTAGCAGCAGATGACGTTTGGGATGGCACGACGATCGCAACGTCGTATGCCGGCGGTACCGGCTCTGAGGCCGATCCGTATCGGATCGAAACGGGCGCCCAACTGGCGTATATGGCTCAGCAAGTTAATGCCGGCACAAACTATGGCAACACGTATTTCAAACTGATGAACGATATCGATCTGGGTGACAAATACTGGACCCCGATCGGCAACACGTCGTCACTCGTGTTCAGAGGCATTCTCGACGGCGCCGGATACGCGATCACCAATTTGTCTGTTAACGCAACGGCTAGCGGTGCCGGCCTGTTCGGTCATGTCGGCTATGGCACAGTCATCAAGAATCTGTCTTTGGAAGGCAATATCAATACGACAGCAACCAACGCCGCCGGCTTCGTCGGTTATGTAACTGCCGGTAATACCTTGACCATGAACAACTGCACCTTCACCGGCACGGTTACCAGCACGAGCACTTCCGAAAACGCTAGTGTGGCTGCCTTTGTTGGCTACAACTGGAACAGCACGATTAAGCTTGAAAACTGTGTCGCTGTGAACACCACCGTCACCGCTTCCAAGCGTGCGGTCGGCGGTCTTGTCGCTATTGCGATTTCGGGCACTGACCTTACCATCAAGAACTCGTCATTCTCCGGTGCGCTTACCGGCGAACGCGGTGTCGGTGGTTTGGTTGGCGGCGTCCATTACGGTAACGGTTCCACCAACTCCACCACCGTGACCATTGAGAACAGCTATTCCGAAGGTTCCGTCACAGCAACCTCTACTTCG